>NZ_DALZCH010000010.1:16481-52936 GCF_031978065.1 Oscillibacter sp. | reverse complement strand
AAGCCCCGCATAGCCAAGAGACAGAGTGGAATATCCGCCGTAAAGCAGCTTGTCAATGGTTTCGCCCTTATTCAGTCGGCCCAGCGCGCCATACTGCCACAGGATGGGAGCCGCATCGGAGAAAGTGCCCTTGAGCCGCTTGTGGCGGCACATCAGCGCTTGGTAGCAAAGCGCAAGCCTCTTGGAAAAAACCTCCTCAAAGCGGTCCATATCTCCGCCGGAGGACAAGGCTACATCCACCAGATTGATGGTGACAACGCCCTGATTGAACCGACCGTAATACTTGGGGCTTCCCGTCTCCGGGTCCACATAGGGCGTAAGGAATGAACGGCAGCCCATGCAGGTGTAGCAGTGGCCCTGCCCATTTTTATCAATCTTGTTCTGAAGCATCACCTTTTCGGAAATATAGTCCGGCACCATCCGCTTGGCAGTGCATCTGGCCGCCATCTCCGTCAGGTAGTAATAGGGTGTTCCGGGGCGGACATTGTCCTCCTCCAGCACGTAAATGAGCTTGGGGAACGCCGGGGTGATCCACACGCCCGCCTCGTTTTTCACGCCCTGATACCGCTGGGTCAGCGTCTCTTCGATAATCACCGACAAGTCCCGCTTGGTCTGAGTGTCGGACACCTCGCCCAGATACATGAACACCGTCACAAACGGGGCCTGCCCGTTGGTGGTCAGCAGCGTCACCACCTGATACTGGATGGTCTGCACGCCCCGGCGGATTTCCGCGCGAAGGCGCTTTTCCACAATCCGGTTCAAAACCTCCCCCTCGGGATGGCCGCCCATGGCGGCGGCCTCCGCCAGCACGTCGCCCCGGATTTTATCTCGGGAAACCTGCACGAAGGGCGCCAGATGGGCAAGGGAAATGGACTGCCCGCCATACTGGCTGGAGGCCACCTGCGCGATGATCTGGGTGGCGATGTTGCAGGCGGTGGAAAAGCTGTGAGGCTTTTCAATCAGCGTGCCGGAAATCACCGTTCCGTTTTGCAGCATGTCCTCCAGATTGACAAGATCGCAGTTGTGCATGTGCTGAGCGTAATAGTCCATATCGTGGAAGTGAATCACGCCATCCTCGTGGGCCTGCACAACTTCCGTCGGCAGCAGAAGCCGCTTGGTAATATCCTTGGACACCTCGCCTGCCATATAGTCCCGCTGGACGGAGTTCACCGTGGGATTCTTATTGGAGTTTTCCTGCATAACCTCTTCGTTGTTGCACTCGATGAGGCTGAGAATCTGATTATCCGTGGTATTGGCAGCCCGGGCCAGCGTCCGGGTATAACGATAGCGAATATAGCGCTTCGCTGTTTCATAGGCGCTGTGGCGCATCAGCTCCGTCTCCACCAGCTCCTGAATTTCCTCCACGTTCAGCGTCCGGCCAACCTTCTCCGCCGTAGTCTCGACATTCAGCGCGATTTGCTCCATCTGCGCATGGGACAGCTCCGGCGTCTGCCCGTCCGCAAAGTTTGATTTTTCCACCGCCGCCGCGATTTTCTCCCGGTCAAAGCCCTCTTCACTGCCGTTTCTTTTAATAATTTTCATGATTTTCTGCCGCTCCCTTTTGTCGAAAAGCCAAAATAGTTCTTCCCAACTTACTTTTATGTCAACCAAACGGTTTTGTAACAACCACATTATATAGTGTATTAATTCAATTTGCAATACCCTATTTAGTATTTTGGTTAGAAATCTCCGCAACTTCCCGTCTCGCCTGCGCTTCGGCGAAGCGGTGGTCTGCCCTGTGCTTGGCCCAGAGGTAGCAGAGCACATGGATTAAAAGAGTCACTATCCATGAGACGGGATAGGACCAGTAAACGCACTCCGGCGTGTGATACGCCGGAATCTGAAAGACCGTGGCAACCCACACAAGACGCAGGACGCAGGCTCCCATCAGCGACACCATCATAGGCATCACGGAGTAGCCAATGCCCCGCAGAGCGCCCACCATCGTGTCCATCATGCCGCAGATAAAATAGGTCCCGCAGATGATGCCAAGGCGCACAAAGCCAGCCTCCACCACCGCCGGGTCCCCGGAGTAGATGCCAAGCAAAAGCCGTCCTGCCTGCCACGCACCCACGCCCAGCACCAGTCCCGTGGCGGTTACGCAGCCCAGCCCCGTCAGCAGAATGCGATTGACGCGGTCCATCCGCCCCGCGCCTACGTTCTGGCTGGTAAAAGACAGCGTTGCCTGATAGACGGCGTTCATCGCCACGTATACAAACCCCTCGATATTGCTGGAGGCGGCGCTGCCTGCCATGACAATCTCGCCCAGAGAGTTGACGGAGGACTGGATTACCACGTTGGACAGCGAAAAAATGATGCCCTGCACTCCGGCGGGCAGACCCACCCGCAAAATACCCAGAAGCTGCTCCTTGTAAAAGCGCAGCGCCCGCAGTTCCAGACGAAAGCTCCCCGTCTCCCGCATCAGGCAGGAAACCACCAGCGCCGCGGAAATACACTGGGACACCACGGTGGCGATGGCCACCCCCGCCACGTCCAGATCAAACACGATGACCAGCAGCAGATTCAGCGCCACGTTCACAATGCCCGCTAGCAGCAGGTAATACAGGGGGCGACGGGTATCTCCTTTGGAACGCAGAAGACCCGCGCCGAAGTTATAGAGCATCAGGGCGGGCATCCCCAAAAAGTAGATCCGCAGGTACAGCACCGCCAGATCCAGCACGGCGGGAGGCGTCTGCATCCAGACCAGCACCTGCCGCGCCATGGCGATGCCCATCACAATCAGCGCCATTCCGCTGCAAAAGGCAAGAAGCATGGTGGTGTGGATCGCGCGGTGGAGCTCCCGCTCCCGCTTTGCCCCGAAATACCGGGCCGCCAGCACGTTTGCGCCCACGGAGAGCCCGACAAACAAATTTGTCAGCAGATTGATCAGCGCCGCGTTGGACCCCACCGCGGCCATGGAGTTGTCCCCGGAGAACCGTCCCACCACAATCACGTCCGCCGCGTTGAACAGTAACTGAAGCACACCGGAGGCCATCAGAGGCACGGCAAAGCGCAGCATTTTTTTCAGAATCGGTCCGCTGCACATATCAATTTCATAAGCCTTTGACTTCAACATAGGGTTTGCTGTCTCCTTGTTTTCATGCTTTTGCACGGCGTTCCCGCAAAATTCGCGGCGGCAAAGGCTGCCGCCGCGAGTTGCCGGGGTGCTTTTATCAATCATCAGATTCCATTCGCCAGCGCATCCAGCGTTTTTCTCAAATCCTCAGGGTCATAGGGCTTGCGCACAAAGCCTCTGGCCCCCAGGCGCAAGGCCTTTTCCTCGCTGTCCAGATTATCCGTTTGGGAAAGCACCAGCACCGGAATGTCCCTCAGAGCCGGGTCCTGCGCCTTCTTTTGCAAAAATTCGTACCCGTCCATAATCGGCATGATGATATCCAGCAATACCACGCCGATGTTTTCCCCGCTGCGCAGAGCATCCAGCCCCACCTTGCCGTTGGACGCTTCCAAAATGCTGTATTGGGAGGAGAGCATCTTCTCCAGCACCAATTGATTCACCCGGTTGTCCTCCACAATTAAGAGCTTGGGGCAGGTACGGCAGCCCAATACCTGCGGCTGCCGGGGCAGCCCGTCCTCCTCTCTGGGGACGGCGGAGGGAACCATGCAGCCAAACTCCGCAGGCAGCTTCAGTAAAGAGATATCCCGGAACAGTGCCAAAAACAGCTTGCGGCTGTCCTTGCGCCCCATATAGCAGACACTGACCATCAGACTTTTCATCCGGTAGGAATCCATATACCTCCGAATCACCAGCTCCTGCCTATCCCCCGTTTCCGAAGCGGCGTCCATCGCGCCGAGAAACGCGGGACGGTCCCGTTCCTCCAGCCAGTCGGTAATCAACTGCCCGCTGCGGAACAAAAGCTCGGGAGAACTTTCCATCAGGCGGTAATACCCATCGTTCACGCTGAGGATCTCCGCCGCGTCGCCAAACTGCTCAAACATGGCCGCAGCGTCCATTCTCCCCCGCATCATCCTGTCATAGGTCTTCACCGCATCCCACACGGCCCGGGTGTCCGCCGTCTTGTCAAAAATCCGGGGCCGCTCGAGCGCGGAAGCCGACCGGTAGCGCTCCAGCAGGGAGAAAAAATCATTCTTGGGGACAGGGCGGGAGAAATAATACCCCTGCACCCGGTCGCAGCCGATAGAGCGCAGATAGTCCACATGAGTTTGTGTCTCCGCACCCTCCGCCACCACGCTCATCTCCAGCCACTTGGCCATGCGCACGATGCTGCTGACCACGCAGTTGGTCCGCTCGTCGCTGCCAACGCTGCGAATAAAGCCCATGTCCAGTTTCAAAGACGACACCGTCATGTTCATCAGCATATTGAGTGAGGAGTAGCCGTTGCCAAAATCGTCAATCAAAACGGCAAAGCCCGCCGCGTTGAGCTGCCGGGTCAAATCCAGCATCTGCCCCGGGTCCTCCATATAGACGCTTTCCGTCACCTCTATCCGAAAGACGGCGGGGTTCACATCGTACTTTTTCGCAAGCCCCGTCAGCAGCCCACAAATATCCGCGCTGTAAATATCCAGCCGCGACATGTTGGCAGAAATGGTCACTTCGGGATAGCCTGCCGCCTTCAGTTCTGCCAGATATTGAAATACCCGCTCCCATACATATTGGTCCAGCCGGTTAATAAAACCGTTTTTTTCAAAAATAGAGATAAATTGATCGGGGGGAATCAACCCACGCTTGGGGTGATCCCAGCGCACCAGCGCCTCTGCCGACACTGGCGCGTTGGACGACAGGCTGAAAATCGGCTGGAGATACACCTGAAACTGGCCCTGCTCCAGCGCCTCATACATCCCGGAGGCCACCTCCTGCTCCCACAGCAGGTTTCGGCGCAGCTCCTCGTCATATAGGGCCACGCTCTTGTCGCTGCGGCCGGAAACGGTTTCCTGCGCGATTTGTGCGCGGTCGCAAAGCTCCGCCACCGGAAGCGCGGGGTCATCAATTTCATAAACGCCGCAGCACAGATGCAGCGCATATTTCAGGTGCAGCCGCCCCATCAGTTCGGCGCCCAGCCGGTTGAAGCGGGAAAGCTCCAGTTCCTCCGTGCGGCACAGAAGCACAAAGCGGTCCCCGCCCACGCGGCCCACGTGAACCGCACCTCGCATTCCCATCAGCTTTGCCGCCAGATTCCGCAAAAGCTGGTCGCCTGCGGCCCGGCCGAAAAGATCGTTGAATACCTTAAAGCGGTCCATGTTTAAAAAGATGATAGACAGCGACCGGGGCCGCTTATCCTGCTCCATTTCCGTCAGCGTGTCCCGTGCCTTTTTTAAAAACGGTTCCCACTGCAACACGCCGGTCAGCGGGTCCAAATCCCGATCTCTCCAGAAAAGATTCACGAGGTTCTGCACCTGGCAGGAAAGAATGTCAGGCTCTCTAGACTCCTCAAAAAACGCGGCGGCGCCAAGGCTCAGCGCTTTCAGCTCGTCCTCCTCCGGCCCCATGGCAATCACGGGGATGGACTTGAGCAAACGGTTCGTATGAAGAAAGTGCATCACATCAAACCCGCTGAATTCAAACAGGCGGCATTGCAGCAGAATTGCGGCAAAGTCCTGACGCGTACGCAGGATGTCCACCGCCATCTCTCCATCCAGCGCAGACGTTACGCAAAACGTGCCATGCAGGACCCCTGCGGTCTGCTGACGGCGCTCTCCGTTTCCATCCACCAGAAGAATTTTCTGTTTCTTCCGCGTGTCCTTCACATCTCTCCCTCTCCTCCGGCGGGACGAAACCGCCCCGTTTTCTTATCTGCCCACCGCATCAAATGCCCGGCGGTCAGACCCAGCGCCAACCCCAGCACCGCGCCGGCCAGCACGTCGCTGGGCCAGTGCACATATAAATACAGCCGTGAAAAAGCAATCAGGGCCGCCAAAATCAAGACGGGCCCCAACAGTCTGCCGCGCTTCTCCGACAGCAGAGCGCCCACCGCGGTAAAGGACGCCGCCGTGTGCCCGGACGGAAACGACCAGTCCTGCGGGCGGGAAATCAAAAGCGTTACCGCGGGATTCATGTCGCAGGGCCGCACCCGGGCAATCAGCGGCTTGAGAATCCCGTTGCAAAGCAGCACATCCAAAAACAGCGCCAGCGCCAAAACCGCGCCGGTATGCCGGTATCTCCGCGTAAAAAGCAAAATTGCCGCCAGCACAATCCAGATTTCTCCGTGATTACACAGCGCACTAATCAGCGGCATAAACCCGTCCAAAAGCTCTGTCCGGCAATTCTCCTGTATCCAGTTTAAAACGCTGAACTCAAGCGCTCTCACCCGCACACCTCTCCCGTACGGCCGACGCAACATTGGCTGCGCCGGACAGTCTTCAAAACTCCGTACAAAGCAACGTCGTCCGCTGTGGTCATTGTATCATCTGCTACCAATTTTGAAAAGGATTATTTATGCGCAATTCCACCAAAGACAAACGAGTTTCAACCGCTTTCCCTTAAATTTTGCTAAATTATACGTTTTGCACAAAAATGCAAAAATATTTTGGGAATACAGTTGACATCCCCTTTATATCGTGATAGGATACCTCAAAATTGGATCGCTCAGATAGAGGCGCGAGGTTCATCAGTACCGCGAGTAAAACGGCAGGCAGCCGCCGCGGAAAAGGGGACATCGCCGAAGGGTTTTGGAGCTGCCTGCTCCAAGATACCTGGGCTGTCGGGGAATACCCGCCGGACTGTCACATTTTTTGTGAAGCGCTATCATGGCTGAATCGGGCAGTATTGCCTGCTTTTTCCACGGGTCGCTTTGCGTCAAAGCGGCCCGTTTTTTGTCGTTCTCTTTTGCGGCAGGGAGAGGGATATTGCACATCAGCCGCCACAAAATACCATTGGTTGAAAGGAAGGAAAATTTTTATGAAGAAGTTTTTTGCTCTTGTTCTGGCTCTGGCCATGACCGCATCTCTTGCCGCCTGCGGCGGCTCCGCTCCAGCGGCCTCCGGCTCCAGCGCGGCTGCCGGTTCCTCCGCATCCTCCGCTGGCGGTGGGGTTCCCTCCGGCGTGGAGGACGGCGTGCTGACGGTGGCCATGGAGTGCGGCTACGCACCCTATAACTGGTCCCAGCCGGACGACTCCAACGACGCCGTCCCCATCCGGGACACCAATGAATATGCCAACGGTTACGACGTAATGATGGCCAAAAAGCTCTGCGAGGCCAACGACTGGAAGCTGGAAATTGTCCGGCTGGAGTGGGAATCTCTTGTTCCCGCCGTTCAGTCCGGCGCCGTGGACGCGGTGATCGCGGGCCAGTCCATGACGGCTGAGCGGGCGGAGCAGGTGGACTTTGCAGGCCCCTATCTGTACGCCTCCATCATCTGCCTGACCAAGGCCGACAGCGCCTTTGCAAACGCCAAGGGCATCAGCGACCTCACGGGCGGCTCCTGCACCAGCCAGCAGGGCACCATCTGGTATGAAACCTGCCTGCCCCAGATTGAAGGCGCCGATATGCGGACGGCGGCCGAATCTGCCCCCGCCATGCTGATGGCGCTGGAAACCGGCGCGGTGGACTTTGTGTGCACCGACATGCCCACCGCGCAGGGCGCGATGGTTGCCTATCCCGATTTCAAGCTGCTGGACTTCTCCGGTTCCGGCGATGACTTCACGGTTTCCGACGAGGACGTGAACATCGGCATCTCCGTTATGAAGGGCAACACCGCTTTGAAGGACGCGATGAACTCCGTCCTCTCCGGCATGACCGCCGACGATTTCAATGACCTGATGGCGCAGGCCGTGGCGGTGCAGCCCATCGGGGCCTGAGCATTCCTGTCCGGGCGCGCCCGCTGAATACTGAGGGAACGAGGAACCCATTATGGACTGGTCAAGATTTGCACAACTGGCCTCCGACATTGCCGATCTCTGGGCCAAATACGGCACGGTGAGCTATCTGGGCGGCATTTGGCGCACGCTGATTCTCGCCGTGGTCGCCACGTTAATCGGCTGCGTCATCGGCCTTGGCTGCGGAATTTTGCAGACGATTCCCCACGCTAAGTCCGACCATCCCGTCAAGCGGGTAGGTTTGGGGCTTGTGCGGGTGCTGCTGCGAATTTATATCGAGGTTTTCCGTGGCACGCCCATGATTTTGCAGGCGGTATTTATTTATTACGGCCTTCCCTATTTCACCAACAACTCCGTCCGCTTTGAGAACATATGGACTGTGGCGATTCTGGTGGTATCCGTCAATACCGGCGCGTATATGGCCGAGTCCGTCCGGGGTGGCATTCTCTCCATTGATCCCGGCCAGACGGAGGGGGCAAAGGCCATCGGTATGACCCACTTCCAAACCATGTTGGGTGTCATTCTGCCTCAAGCCCTGCGAAACATCATGCCCCAGATCGGCAACAACCTGATTATCAACATCAAGGACACCTCCGTAATGTTTATCATCGGCTTTACCGACTTCTTTGCCGCCCACAAGGCGATTTCCGGGGCCACTTTCACCTATTTTCCCTCCGCCACCATTGAAATGGCGGGCTATCTCACCATGACGCTTGCCGCCTCCTTCCTGCTGCGGTGGATAGAGCGGCGGATGGACGGGTCCGACAGCTACGAGCTGGTGCAGACCGACTCCTTGACCATGACCGCCGGAACCTACAATCATCCCGGCAGGGGCAGCAATTTTGACGAGCACAGCAAGGAGTACCGGGAAAACAGCAAGCATTCTCCCAAAAACGGGGACTCCGCTTCGAGAGGAGAGAACTGACATGGGCGAGACGATTCTTGAAATCCGCCATCTGGGCAAGGCCTTTGGCAGTCATCAGGTACTGCGGGACATCGACTTCACCGTGGAGAAGGGGGATGTGACCTCCATTATCGGCTCCTCCGGCTCCGGCAAGTCCACCCTGCTTCGGTGCGTAAACCTGCTGGAAACCCCGACTTCGGGCGAGATTCTCTTCCACGGAAAAAACATGGCGGACCGGGGCGTGGATGTGGCCGCGTACCGTTCTCGGGTGGGAATGGTGTTTCAGTCCTTCAATCTGTTCAACAACATGACCGTTTTGAAAAACTGCGTGGTCGGGCAGGTGAAGGTTCTGAATAAGGACCCGGAAGAGGCCCGCACCGCCGCGCTCAGGTATCTGGATCGGGTGGGTATGGCCCCCTATATCAACGCGAGACCCCGCCAGCTCTCCGGCGGACAGAAACAGCGGGTGGCCATCGCCAGAGCCCTTGCCATGGAGCCGGAGGTTCTGCTGTTCGACGAGCCCACCTCCGCGCTGGACCCCGAGATGGTGGGCGAGGTGCTGGACGTGATGAAGGATTTGGCAAGAGAGGGCATGACCATGCTGGTGGTAACCCACGAGATGGCCTTCGCCCGGGACGTAAGCAGCCGGGTGGTGTATATGAATCAGGGCGTTATCTGCGAGGAGGGCACGCCGGAGGAGCTTTTGGGCAATCCCCAAATGCAGGAGACCCGGGACTTTCTCTCCCGCTTTCGCAGCGTGTAAGCGGCAGGAATTATCTCCGCTCTCTACGCGCCTTTTCAAAAACAAAAAGAGCTTGAGGATTTTACGTCCTCAAGCTCTTTTTTATTACGACAACCGCTCCGGCGTGTGCACCGCCACGGTGACGCCCGTATAGTAGTGCGTAATGATCTCCTTCCAGTCCTTGCCGTCCTTTGCCATCTGCTGGGCGCCATATTGGCTCATACCCACGCCGTGGCCGTACCCGGTGACGAAGAAGACGATTTTCCCGTCCTCCACCTCCGCTTCAAAGGTGGAAGAGCGCAAGGAGAAAATGGTGCGCAGCTTCGTCCCCCGGACGCTGATTCCGCCCACGGTGACGGACTCCACATTGCTATCCTCGCCAACAGTCCAATCCTTCATCCAGCCCGAGGCGGAGCCGGACAGGTCCGCCTCCGGATACGCGGCCAGAAACAGCTCTTTAAACCCCGTCGGAGTAAACTCCGCGCGACTGTAATAATTGGGGACGCTCTCGCCCTCGGGGCTTTCCACGCTTTGAAGATAGGGAAGGTCGTCGGTCCACACCTCGCCCGCCCGTTTTGTGGTCCCGGCGGAGGAGGAGTGAAATACCGCCAGAATAGGCTGCCCGCCGTATAGAATTGTCTGCCCGTCGGTGAGGGCAACGGCGTTTTCCACCTTCGCCTCGTAAGTCTTGGCGCTGTCCCCCCAGTTGGAGGCGGCGGTTTCCTTATCAAGATATGCCTGACAGCAGGTATGATCGCCGCAGATGTCCGCCGTGTCGCCGTGGTTTCCCCCGGAAGCCATCTTATACATCGTATAGGTCCGTGCCGCCACCGCTTGGGCGCACAGGGCTTGCTGCTCGAAGGAGGCAGGCATCTCCGCCCGCACCACGCCCTGAAGATATTCCCCCATGGTCATGGTTTTCACCTCGTCCCCCAGCAGAACGCGGATGGTGTAAGACCCGTCCGTCTCCCCTTGAGGAAGCAGCTCTATTTCCGGCTCTTCCGGCCTCAGCTCCCGCTTCGTCCCCGCCTCCGCCTCCCGCCGGACCACATGGGTCGTCACGGTAATCAGCGGCAGCAAAAAAAGCAGGCCCAGCAGCACCGCCGACATACCCAGATACCGTCTCATCTCGTTTCCTTTCCCGCTCGTTCAAAAGGCATTCACCTCTTGAACAGCCTGTACACTTTCCATAAATTGATCGAAGTACGCCCGCAATCCGCGGTTTCTTCAGCATATGCGCGGAAGACGAAAAACAGTCCTGCGCATAAATTGTCGAATTTTACGGCGTTTGATTATACCATGGATTGTCCGAAACGGCAACCATGCGGGCTGGTGCGTTTTCCCCGGCGCGGTGTGGACAAACCGCCACCGCTGGCGTATAATGGCCCCAGATCACTCTCCGTCCGAATCGGCAGGCCGCGCCGGGAACCCGCACGGGCGCGGCTCCTCCGCAAAAGAACCCCAGCCCTCTGTGCGGAGAGGGACGAAGGATATTTGCCTACCATACAGGCCCGGTAAGATCGGGCGGACGCGGAGCTATTTACAAACTGTGCCGGGCGCAACGTCCCGGCTTTTGAGGAGGACCCGGATGAAACACACCACGGCTATGGCTGTTTTGGCGGCGGCGGGCGGCGCGGCGGCCTTTTTTCTGCGGTTGGCGCAGGCGCGCACCGGCTTGATTCCGGAAACCGGACTGAGTACCCCCGGAAATCTCTTCGGACGACTGCTGTGGGTTCTGTTGGTCTTTCTGGGCGTAACGCTGTTTTTGCTGGTCCGCCGTCTGCCTGACCGCCGCCCCGACCCCCGTCCGTTTCAGGATGTCTTTTCCGCACAGGGGGCCGCACCCCTGCTGCTGTCCGGCGTTTTCCTGCTGGCCCTTTCCGGGGTGGTGGAGGTGCGGGCCGCGCTCTCGGCTCCCCTGTGCTTTCCCGGCGGCGGAGCTCTTCCGGCAGGCGTTGCGCTGGCCTGCGGTGGACTGACGGTGCTATCCGCCCTGTGTCTGCTGCCCGCTGTTTTTTCCGCTGCGGCGGGGCGGCGCTCTCGCCGCCGCAGCGCTGCGCCGGCGGTTTTGCTGCTGCCCGCCCCGGTGGCGTTGGTGTTTCATTTGGTGTTGGACTATCGCGCCCGGGCCGCAAACCCCGCGCTGGAATCCTATGCGCCAGAGCTGTTGGCGCTGGGCTTTGCCGCGCTGGCCTTTTTCCGCCTGTCCTCCTTCGCGTTTGAGGACGGGTCCGCGCAGGTCTTTTCTTTTTTCGCCGGGGGCAGCGTCATTCTGTGCGCCGCCGCGCTGGCGGGCAATCGAAGCCTTTCCCAGTATGCGCTGCTTGGCGGCTGCGTTCTCTTTTTTCTGGGGCTTCTCCTCTCCCTGCGGCCCGATCCGATTCGCAGGCGCGTGGGAGATGCGGAAGAAGAGGCGTCGCCATGATCTTCTGCGGGCTGCAAACGCTGTCACTGGTGGACTTTCCCGGCAAGGTGGCGGCAACGGTGTTCACCGGCGGGTGCAATCTCCGCTGCCCCTATTGCCACAACGCCCGTCTGGTCACCGCGCCCGCTGACGCGCGGGAGCACTATGAGGAGCGGGAAATTCTTGCGTTTCTTTCCTCCCGGCGGGGACTGCTGGACGGGGTGGTACTCTCCGGCGGGGAGCCGCTGCTTCACGAAGACCTTTCAGACTTCGCCGCCCGGGTAAAGGCCATGGGCTTTGCGGTAAAGCTGGACACCAACGGCTGCTATCCGCAGCGGCTTCGCGCTCTTCTGGAAACGGGAAGCATCGATTATGTGGCTATGGATATCAAGAATAGCCTACCCAAATACCCGCTGACCGTGGGCGTTTTGGGCTTTGACACAGCCCCGGTGGCGGAGAGCGCCGCGCTTTTGATGGATGGCCCGGCAGACTATGAGTTCCGTACCACACTGGTGCGGGAGTTTCACACTCCGGCGGACTTGCTGTCCATCGCCCAATGGCTGAAAGGGGCGCGCCGCTATTTCTTTCAAAGCTTTATGGACTCCGGAGAACTGATCGGCTCCGGACTGCACGGCTTCTCCTCCGATGAAATGCGCGCCTTTGCTGAGACTGTCCGCCCTTTTTACGGAGAGGTTTCTCTCCGGGGCGTTGAGTGAGTCAACGCAAGATTCCGCCCAATCTCGCTTCTTTCGACACAAAGGGACTTTTTTCGAAACCGCGCTCTTTTTTAACTTTACTAAATCTGGATGATTATTGGCATTTTTTATGAAATAATCCACAAGATATAGAGGTATTTCTAATTGACTTCCCCCAACAGCCCCGCTAGAATAAGAACGGAAGGGCGCTTCGGCGCCTTTCCGTTCTGACGGTATATGGGCCTATCTTTGATACGCTGGCGGTGGCAGGGCAGTTTGTCCGGCGCCGCGAGGCGGGAATACTTTAAGAGAGTGTGGGAGCGGTATGTATCGAGTTTTGAAGCGGGACGGCAAGGTCGTGGACTTTGCCCTGTCCAAGATCAACGTGGCCATCACCAAGGCGTTTGACGCCGTGGGAAAGGACTACAACCCCGACATCATCGATCTTTTGGCGCTGAAGGTCACCGCGGATTATCAGGACAATATCAAGGACGGCTCCATTTCCGTGGAGCAGATTCAGGACAGCGTGGAAAACGTCCTCATTAAGGCCGGATACAGCGACGTTGCCAAGGCATACATCCTGTACCGCAAGCAGCGGGAGAAAATCCGAAATTTGGGCTCCACTGTGCTGGACTACAAGGATTTAGTGAACAACTACCTGCACATCAACGACTGGCGGGTGAAGGAAAACTCCACCGTCACCTACTCCGTGGGTGGGCTAATCCTGTCTAACTCCGGGGCCATCACCGCCAACTACTGGCTCAGCGAGATTTACGACGCGGAGGTAGCTCAGGCCCACAAAAGCGGCGATCTCCACATTCACGATTTGTCCATGCTCACCGGCTACTGCGCCGGGTGGAGCCTGAAGCAATTGATTCAGGAGGGCCTTGGCGGCATTCCCGGCAAGATCACCTCCTCTCCCGCAAGTCATCTCTCGACCCTTTGCAATCAAATGGTAAATTTCCTTGGAATTATGCAGAACGAGTGGGCCGGGGCGCAGGCGTTCTCCTCTTTTGACACGTATCTGGCCCCCTTCGTGCGGGCGGACAACCTCTCCCAAAAAGAGGTGAAGCAGTGCATCCAATCCTTTGTGTACGGGGTGAACACCCCGTCCCGCTGGGGCACGCAGGCTCCGTTTTCCAACATCACGTTAGACTGGACCGTCCCTGCCGACCTTGCGAACCAGCCCGCCATTGTGGGCGGCAGGGAGATGGGCTTTACTTACGGGGACTGCAAAAAAGAGATGGACATGGTGAACCGCGCTTTCATTGAAATCATGGTGGAGGGCGACGCGGACGGTCGGGGTTTCCAATACCCCATTCCCACCTACTCCATCACAAAGGACTTTGACTGGAGCGACACGGAGAATAACCGTCTCCTCTTTGAGATGACCGGGAAATATGGAACTCCCTATTTCTCCAACTACATCAATTCAGACATGGAGCCATCGGACGTGCGCAGCATGTGCTGCCGCCTTCGGCTGGATTTGCGGGAATTGCGGAAAAAATCCGGCGGCTACTTTGGCTCCGGCGAATCCACCGGGTCCGTCGGCGTGGTGACGGTCAATCTGCCCCGCATCGCGTATCTTGCCAAGGACGAGGCGGACTTTTACCGGCGGCTGGACAAGCTGATGGACGTTTCCGCCCGCAGCCTGAACACCAAGCGCACCGTCATCACCAAGCTGCTGGACGCGGGATTGTACCCCTATACCCAGCGGTATCTGGGGAGCTTTGGCAATCACTTTTCCACCATCGGCCTTGTGGGCATGAACGAAGCCGCGCTGAATGCCGCGTGGCTGCGAAAGGACTTGACATCGCGGGAGGCCCAATCCTTTGCCAAGGACGTGCTGAACCATATGCGGGAGCGGCTCAGTGACTATCAGGAGCAGTATGGCGACCTTTACAATCTGGAGGCCACCCCCGCCGAGTCCACCTCCTATCGGCTGGCAAAGCACGACACGGAGCGGTTTGGAGACATCATCACCGCCGCCAAGCCCGGCGACGCCCCCTATTACACCAATTCCTCCCACCTGCCGGTGGGGTACACTTCAGACCTGTTCGACGCGCTGTCGGTGCAGGATGATTTGCAGACCCTCTATACCTCCGGCACCGTGTTCCACGCGTTTCTGGGCGAAAAGCTGCCGGACTGGAAAGCCGCTGCCGCGCTGGTGCGCAAAATCGCGGAAAACTTCAAGCTTCCTTACTATACCCTCTCCCCCACCTACTCCGTCTGTTCCCAGCACGGATATCTCACCGGCGAGCATTTCACCTGCCCCCACTGCGGAAAGCCCGCCGAGGTTTACAGCCGCATCACCGGCTATTACCGCCCGGTGCAGAACTGGAACGACGGCAAGGCGCAGGAATACAAAGACCGCAAGCTTTATGAGCTGGGAACGGCCTTTAAACCCCACGCGCCAAGCTCCGCCGCGCAGACCGCCCGGCCCGTGCCAGGCCCCGCCGCCTTTCCTTCTGCACAGCAGCCCGCTCCGGAGCAAAGCTCCACGGTTCGGGCCATGCGCGACGCGGTGGACGAGCTGCTGCTGTTCACCACCAAAACCTGTCCCAATTGCAAAACCGCCAAAGAGGGCCTTGAACAGGCGGGACTTGCCTACACAGTGCTGGACGTGAGCGAGCATCTGGACCTTGCCCGGAAATACCGCATCATGCAGGCCCCCACGCTTCTGGTGCGCCGGGGGGACAAGATGGAAGCGGTTTCCGGCGCGCCCAATATCTGCAAGCTTGCCGCCGCGCTTTGACGGTGCTTGTACCGTCCGCTTTTATAAAAAAACCCCCGCCGCAAAAGCGGAAAGTCACAAGGACAAATTTTGAACCCAGTCAAAAGGCAAACTAAATACGGGAAAAAAGACGCAGAGGAAGTTGTTGTAAAAACTTCCTCTGCGTCTTTTTTGGTATTTTAAATTGCTATTCATCGGCAAACCGATAACCAACGCCGACTTCCGTCAAAATAAAGCGTGGATGCGTCGTGTCTTTTTCAAGTTTTCGGCGAAGATTGGCCATAAAGACCCGCACGCTCTTGCTGTCTCCTCCCTCATAACCCCAGATCTGTCTGATAATATAATTATGCGTCAACACCTTGCCTTGGTTGGATATGAGCAAAAGGAGTGTTTTATATTCCGTCGGCGTCAGATGAATCTCATTATTAGACACGAGTACTCGACGCTTTTCATAGTCCACCGTCAGCCAGTCGCAGGAAAACACGGAGTCTCCGTCTGTCGCTCCATTTTTCTCCAGCAGCCGCTCAACCACCCGGATACGCGCCATCAACTCCCCCATATGAAAGGGCTTTGTAATATAATCGTTGGCACCCAGATCCAGCGCGGTAATTTTTTCCGTTTCCTGCCCCCGTGCGGAAACAATCAGAACCGGCGTATCCGAAAAGGTCCGCAGCTCGCGAAGCAGATCCACACCATCACGGTCGGGCAGACCAAGATCCAGCAGGACGATATCCGGTCTGTGAGAAGTAAATAAGAATAAGCCCTCCGCCGCCGTTTCCGCGATCAGGACAGCATAATTCTCTTTGGAAAGAGAGATATCAATAAAATGTGAGATATATTTGTCGTCCTCTATAACAAGGATGATTCGTTTTTCACTCATCAGTCTCCTCCATGGGCAGGGCAAACGTAAAAACAGAGCCCTTTGGCACGTTGTCCGACACAGAGATCGTACCGCCATGCGCCTCAACGATTGTCTTACAAATTGAAAGCCCCAGTCCCAGTCCCTGGCGTCCGTCTACAATATCGGACTCCTGGGTGACAAAACGTTCAAACAGGCGGCCGCGGATCGCATCTGGGATGCCATTTCCTGTGTCCGCCACAGATACCGCCAAATCACTTTCCGCATGTACGGTCAAAGAAATTTCACTGTCGGACGGCGTATGCCGGACAGCATTTTCCAACAAATTGATTACGACCTGCGCAATCAACTTGCCATCCATAGGCGCCGTTACCACATCCTCCGGCAGTTTCACATGGAGATGCCGATCACGCAGGAGCCGTTCCGTATGCTTAACCGCCTCGCCGATTACGTCGTCGATGACCTCATCCTGTTTGTGTAGCACAATCTTTTGCTCGCTGATTCGGGTCATGCTGAGGATATTCTCCACCAGATCACTGAGCCAGACGATTTCTTCGCTAATGTCTGAGGCAAGCTTTCTGCGTTCAGCGTCGGAAAGTCTGAAATAGTTGTCGGCCAAAAGGTTGCCTGCACCGGAAATTGCCGTCAGCGGACTGCGCAAGTCGTGGGCCACGGACCGAAGGAGCGTGCCGCGCTGCTGCTCCCGTTCCATTGCCATGCGGATTTTCTCCCTGTCGGTTACAAGGATCTCCCGCTCCAGCGCAATCCCAAGCTGCGCGCAGACCGCCTGCACAATCAGAAGTTTTTGTCCGCTGGGCCGAGTTCCCGAAAGCTCCAGTCCGCCCAGCATTCCGGAAGCCCCGTTGATTTCAAAGCTCTGGGGAACCGTCTGCCGAACGCCTAAAAACACCGTGCAGTTCAGGCCCACGTATTCCTGAACAAGGGCTTCGGCTTTCCGAACGACGCTTTCCTTCCCGCTGGCGGAGAGAAAGTCTGACGCGATGCCATACAGGATTTTAGCTGTATGCTCATTTTCGCTTGCCAGCTTCATTTCCCGCTGCAAACGGGAGGTAATCATCCCCGAAACAATTCCCGTGGCAACAAAGAACACCAGCAGCATCAGGTCGTTGGGGCTGTAAACAAAAAACGAATAGTGGGGTTCGGTAAAGAAAAAATTGAACAGCAGAGCGCACAGAAGCGCCGCACCGATCGCCCACCCAAGGCTGCTGGTGAACACCGCTGTAACCAGAACGCCAAGCAAAAACATCATGATGACGCTTTCGTTCCCCACACCCAGCCGGGCCAACAGAACCGCCAATACCGTCGCGATGCCGATGGTCACAACCGCTTTTCCCGCATTTTTGATCGTGACAGTCCCCTCCTTTGCTAATTTGTGTTGCTGATCATTTTTAGTATATCCTTTTGTTCGCCCGCAACAATAATATGTTTCTGTTTTTGGAACACGTGATCAGCACTAATAAGCGGCAGAATGTGTTTTCCGCATCGTACGCCGATTACATTGACGCGATGCTTGGTGCGCACGTCCAGTTCCCGAATGTTGCACCCAACCCAGCTTTCCGGCGGTTCCACTTCCATGATGGCGTATTCGGGGGAGAGTTCAATATAGTCGAACGCGCCTTTTGCCGAATACCGGACGGCAGTTCTCTGGGCCATGTCTCTTTCCGGGTAAACCACATCATCGGCGCCTATTTTTTTAAGCAGATCGGCGTGAATCTCGCGGTCCGATTTGGAAACGACATACGGCGCTCCCAGTTCTTTCAGCAGAGAGGTAATCTCCATGGAAGACTGAAAATTGTCGCTGATGCACACGAAGCATACATCAAAATTCCGTACGCCCAATTCCGCAAGCACATCTCGGTCCATGCAGTCTCCGATCTGAACACGGGTGACGAAAGGCTCCAGCTTCCGGACGGCTTCCTCATTCACATCCACAAGCATAACCTCATTATGCAGCTCAGTTAGTTTCATCGCAAGGTTTTTTCCGAAGCGTCCCGCTCCTATTACAAGCATTGATCTCATTTTGCGCGTTTTCCTTTCTTGATCAACCGGCAATGATTTTGCCGACAGGATTTTTTAATTTTCCGTTATGTCCGGGTCGTGTGACCGCCATAAAAACCGTCAGACTTCCCACGCGCCCCGCGTACATTAAAAGGATAATTGCAATTCGGGACAAGGCTTGAAGCGTAGGCGTAATCCCCACGGTGAGCCCCACCGTGCCAATGGCGGACAACGTTTCAAAAGCCGCCGCGGTCAGTGACTGTTCCTGCGCACACAAAATCAGAATCCCTCCCGCCGTCATAACAAGATAGACTGCCGCACCGCAGAAGGCGCGGCGTATGGCTTCTGATTCCAGCCGGAAGTGAAACAAATTTACATCCTCCCGCGCTCTGAGCTGAGCCAAAATGGAAGCGACCATCACGGCAAACGTTGTCACTTTGATGCCGCCTCCAGTACCGCCGGGCGCGGCACCAATAAACATCAACAGCATGGTAACAAATTTGCTGCCATCCGAGAGAGAAGCGATATCAACACTGTTAAACCCTGCTGTTCTCGGGGTGACCGATTGAAAGAAAGCCGACAGTATACGCGTACCCGGATTCATGGAACGCATCGTTCCGTTGTATTCCAGACTGGCAAATGCGGCGGTTCCAATCAGCAAAAGCGCCAGAGTGGAAAAGAGCACGGCGCGGGTATGCAGATGCAGATTTTTGAAGTGAAAGCGGCTTTCTATCAAGTCATTCCACACGACAAACCCGATGCCGCCTGCAATAATCAGCCCGGCAATGGTGAGGATGATGAGAGGGTCGTCATAAAAACTTGTCAGGGAAGAAAACGGCGACCGCACGCCCATCAGGTCAAAGCCCGCATTGCAAAACGCGGACACAGAATGAAACACGGCAAACCATAAACCTTGACCTGCCCCGAACATCGGGACAAAGCGAATTGCCAGAAGCAGTGCGCCGATTCCCTCGAAAAGTGCGGTGCCGATCAGCATCCGCCGCACCAGCCGGACCACGCCGCCTACCTGCATGGAGCTGACCGCCTCTGCCAGCAGAGAACGCTCACGCAAACCGATGCGTCTGCCTACGGCAAGGGAGAACAGGATGGCAACTGCCATAAATCCAAGTCCCCCGATTTGAATCAGCAGCAGGATCACAGCCTGGCCAAAATAAGAAAACTGCGTCCAGGTATCATAAACCACGAGACCGGTGACACACGTCGCGGATGCGGAGGTAAAAAGTGCGTTTAAAAACGGAATTTCCAAACCGCTGCGGCTGGCAATTGGCAGACTTAGAAGCAGCCCGCCAATCAGAATTAGCATTGCAAATCCAAAGGAAAGAATTTGAGTAGCACTCCATCTTTTGGTATTCATCTTCCGACACCCCCTAATTCCGCCAGCAGCGGGACAACAGATTCCTCCACACTAAGAAGCCTACTCACTCCCATCGCCTCAAAGATGCTTTGCAGATTTGGCGTGCTGCACCGCGCAATTATTATAATTCCGGGATCTGCCTGCCTGGCCATATGACAGAGCGCCAGATTAGCGCAGTCGTCATGCGATAAGGCAACCAAGGCGGAATACAGACTGTCCTCCGGAAAAATGGGATCTATAAGAATTTTGCATTTCATTCCGATTTTATGTATTTTCTCCTCGACTTCCGGCGCTCCATAGATGAGGATGCCTTGATTCGCTCGCCCCTGCGGGCTGTCGAGGATTCCGCCCCTTTCTATAAACTCATCCAGATGCCGCATGACAAGAAAGCCAAGCACAAGCAGTATGACGGTGGTAGCAGCCAGCAAAATTGTCATGAACCCGCCTCCTTTCCGTATTACGATAACAGAAAGAATGTAAGGATAGTGTCCTCTTTTTCAGGGCGGTATTATTTTTGTATAAAGAAAGAGAACGATGAGCAAAAGGCCCTGCGGGAGGCTATTCCTAGCAGAAAAATATTGCTTAAACAGTTCAAGGCGGACAGCTTCCGCCGTCCGCCTTGTACATATGAACCCCGGTTCATTTTTTACCCCTATGATGCCCAGCCGCAATGAGGCTGGGGGGCTTTTTATAATTGTTTCAGCCAATTGAGTACGCTGTTAAGGGCGAATCCGGCCTTTTGTCGGCGCTTTTCCGCCGGAGGGCACTTATTTCCTCCGCAGGGCCTTCAGTGCCTGAATCACCAGCATACTGGCAAAGGCCAGCCCCACAATGGTCCAAAGATTTGTGGCCGACAGAACCGCCACGTCAAACAGGGGCTCCAGCACCGGGACCGTCAAGACGCTTGCCAGCAGTGCAGCACCAAACAAAAACGCCAGCAATAGATACCGGTTGTTGAAGAGCTTTTTGGAAAACAGCAAGGGGCGCTGGGACTTGCAGTTGAACCCATGGAACAGGCGGCGCAGGCACAGCGGTGCAAAAGCCATGGTGGTTCCAACAGGCGCTTCACCGGCGCTTAGACCCATGTGGAATGCAACGGAAGTGGCAATGGCGATGACCATGCCCTCCAGCCCCACGTCCGCAAGGAATGCCCGGGTCAAAATCCCCTCGTTTCGGGGACGGGGCTTTTGAAGCATCACGTCCTCGCTTCTGGACTCAAGCCCCAGAGCGATGGCGGGCAGGCTGTCGGTCAACAGATTGATAAACAGCAGATGCACCGCCGCAAAGGGCGCGGGCAGACCCATGAGGGACGCGTACAGCACCGCAAGGATACCCGCCGCGTTGCCCGAAAGCAGGAACTGAATGGCCCGCTTGATGTTGGCATACACGCCCCGTCCGTTTTCCACGGCCCGGACAATGGTGGCGAAGTTGTCGTCCGTCAAAATCATGCCCGCCGCGTCCTTGGCCACCTCCGTGCCGGTGACGCCCATGGCCACGCCGATGTCCGCCTGCTTCAACGCCGGGGCGTCGTTCACGCCGTCGCCGGTCATGGCCACCAAATTTCCCCGCTCCTGCCAGGCCCGGACGATGCGGATTTTATGCTCCGGAGACACCCGAGCGTACACACTGACTTTGGGAACGAAGTCCCGCAGCTCCCCGTCGCTCATGGCGTCTATGGCCGCGCCGTCCACCGCCTCGGTTCCCTCGGTGAGGATGCCAATTTTCTTTGCGATGGCGGCGGCGGTGATGCGGTGGTCCCCGGTGATCATCACCGGGCGGATTCCGGCGGAGATACACTCCGCCACCGCCACGGCGGATTCCGGTCGGGGCGGATCCATCATGGCGATCAGCCCCAGAAAGTCCAGCCCGTTTTCATCAGATAGATTCACCGCCGGGGCATCCAGATTCCGACAGGCAAAGGCCAACACCCGCAGCCCCTCCCGGGAAAACTGCTCGTTGACGGATTCAATTTCGACCCGCTGCTCCGGCGTGAGCAACGAGCGGTCCAGCAAAACATCCGTTGCTCCCTTGGTAATCATCAGCAGTCCGCCGGAAAGACTGTGGACCGTGGACATCAGCTTGCGGTCGGAGTCGAAGGGGATTTCAGTCAGCCGGGGATATTTCTCCCGGACCTCCTCCTCGTCAAAGCGGAACCGCTCGCCAAGGCGCACCAGCGCCGTCTCCGTGGGGTCGCCCACTTCGCCGTTTTCGTTCACCGTGGCGTCGCTGCACAGCAACGCCGCCCGCAGCAGCGGCTCCTGCATCGCATCGGAAAAGTTCGCATCCTCCACCGGGATGATTTTTCCGGCGGTATAAATCTTCTGCACAGTCATCTTGTTCTGGGTCAGAGTACCGGTCTTGTCGGAGCAGATGACCGACACGCTTCCAAGGCCCTCCACCGCCTGCAATTTGCGGATAATGGCATTCTCCCGGGCCATTGTCCGGGTGCCAAAGGAGAGGACAATGGTGACGATGGAACTCAGCGCCTCAGGAATGGCCGCCACCGCCAGTGCCACGGCAAACAAAAACGCGTTCATCACCGGCTCGTGCCGCAAAAACACACTCACCATAAACAGCAGCGCGCACAGAATCAAGATGCCCACGGAGAGTTTTTTCCCAAACTGGTCCAAACTCTCCTGCAAGGGGGTCTTTTTCTCTCCCGCTGCCTTCAAAAGCGCCGCAATGCGGCCCATTTCCGTGTCCATGGCTGCGCCGGTGACAAGAAACCGGCCCCGGCCGTAGGTGATGAAGCTGCCGGAGTAAACCATGTTTTTCCGGTCACCCAGAGGAACGTCCCCCTCGATTTCCGCCGTGTCCTTTTCAACAGGCAGGCTCTCGCCGGTGAGGGCGCTTTCGTCCGCTTTTAAGGCGGCGTACTCCAGCAGCCGCCCGTCAGCGCACACTGCGTCCCCTGCGTCCAGACACACCACGTCGCCCACCACGACTTCGCGCCCCGGAATCTCCCGGATCACGCCGCTTCTCAGTACCTTTGCCGTGGGGGCGGACATTTTTTTAAGACTTTCCAGCGACGACGCGGCCTTCACAGTCTGAACCGTTCCCAGAATCGCGTTCATGGTGATCACCGCCAAAATGACCACCGCGCTCTCCGCATCCTTCAGGGCAATGGACACCGCCGCCGCCGCAATCAAAACAATCACCAGAAAATCCGCGAACTGCTCAAGAAATATCCGCGCCGTGGACTTCCGCGCCTCGGCTAAAAGCTCGTTGGGTCCGTTTTGCTTCAGCCGCAGCGCGGCCTCCTCCTCCGTCAGGCCCTCTTCGCCGCAGCGAAGATCCCGAAACAGCTCCACCCTTGCCTTCTGCCATATTCCCCGTTTTTCCGCCATAATTCTCTTCCTTTCCTGTATCCATAGCGCAAAAAAAGCGAGACTTTTGCGCCAACGCCGAAGCGTTTGCTCAAAAGTCTCGCCATTTCGATCCGAAGCGGGGCAGAAATTCTGCCCGACCTGACGCCAGCGGATGCACATTTCTGTGCCGGCTACTCCCTAATGATTGGACGTATCATATCCGATTTTTCGGCGGCTGTCAAGAAGTATTTCCCGAAACGCCGATAAAAATTCTTGCGGTCCTTAAAGACCCCGCCATTCCTCCGGCCGCAGCAGCGATAGATCCGCCGCCGCCCGGTCAATCGCCGCCAGCATGGCGGCTTTGTCACCGTTCAGCGTCCCACGCAGGGCCAGATAATTGCTGGCGTGGTTCATGCGGAACACGCTGCCGGGGCTGTCCAGTCCCTCCACCAAAAGGCGGGTTTCCCGCAGATCCTCCGCCGGGGTCAGCAGGCGGAAGGAGCCGTCCTGCACCCAGTCGTACAGCGGCGTGCCGGGCTCCACCATCAGCGTCAACATCCCGATGTATTCCGGATTCATGGCGTTGAAGGCGGCGGCGGTTTCCGCCGCGTGCCGCTCCAAAAGCGCCGGGCCGCCAAGGCCCGTGATGGCGGTGACGGACAGGGCAATGCCGTTTCTGCGGACCTTGCGCCCCATCTCCACGATAAAGGCCGCGTCGTGGCCCTTGCGCATCAGCTCCAGCACCGCGTCGCACCCCGACTCAAGGCCCATGTAAACCATGCTTAGTCCCTTTTCCCGCAGAACCTTCAGCTCTTCATCCGAGCGGATATTGATGCTGTCCGGCGAGGCGTAGCTGGTCACGCGGATGCACTCAGGAAAAAGCGCCCGGATGGTGTCCAGAATCGTCTCCAACTCTCCGGCCTTGCGAACCAGCGCGTCCCCGTCGGCCAGAAAAATTTTCTCCACATGGGGGTAAAGCCCGCGGGCCTCCCGAAAGTCCGCCAGAACCTCTTCCAGCGGGCGGACCGCAAAGCGCTTTTCCTTGTACATGCTGCAAAAGGCGCAAGTGTTGTGGCTGCACCCGTAAGTCACCTGAACGATGAGACTCCGGGCCTCGGAGGGCGGGCGGTATACGCTTCCGTAGTAGTTCATTTCAAAATTTTCTCCAATGCGGCAAGTTTCAGCGAGGTGCATAGCACCTCCATGGCGGCCTCCAGCTCCCCCAGTGGCGGCAGGGACGGGGCGATGCGGATGTTGCTGTCCTCCGGGTCGTTTCCATAGGGGAAGGCGGCGCCTGCGCCGGTCATGGCAACCCCTGCGGCTTTACAAAGCTCCAGCGTCCGCCGCGCCGTGCCGGGCATGGCGCTCAGGGAAACGAAATACCCACCCTTGGGGCTGCGCCACGAGGCGATGCCGAGCGGGGCAAGCTCCCGCTCCAGCGCGTCGGTGACGCAGCGGAACTTAGGCCCGAGAACACCGGCGTGGCGGCGCATCAGCGCCAACGTGTTTTCCTTATTCTTTAAATACAGCACATGGCGCTGCTGATTCACCTTGTCAAAGCTGATGGCCTGCACGTCGATCAGCTTCACCATGTACGCCATATTTGCTTCCGAACAGGCAAAGCAGGCAACGCCCGCGCCGGGCAGCGTGATTTTAGAGGTGGAAGCAAACTCAAACACCATGTCCGGGTTTCCGGCCTCTGCGCACAATGACAGGATATCCGAAAACGGAGCAAACGCCCCTTCCAGCTCGTGGACACAGTAGGCATTGTCCCACATCAGCAGGAAATCCAGCGCGGCGGGCTTCAGGGCGGCAATGCGCCGCACGGTTTCCTCAGAATACACAATGCCGTCGGGGTTGGAGTATTTAGGCACGTTCCACATGCCCTTCACCTGCGGGTCCCTCACAGCGGCTTCCACCGCATCCATGTCGGGGCCGTTGTCCGTCATGGGGATGCTCACCAGCTCAAACCCAAAGGACTCGGTGATTTTAAAATGCCGGTCATAGCCCGGGACGGGGCAGAGCCACTTCACCGTCTCCTCACGGCACCAAGGGCGCGGGCTGTGTAAAAGCCCATGGGTATAGGCCTTTGAAACCGTGTCGTACATCAGCTGAAGGCTGGAGTTCCCCCCTGCGAACACCTGCTCTGCCCGGCAGCCCAAAATTTCCGCGAACAGGCGGCGGGCGGCGGGCAAACCTGCTGTCTCTCCGTAGTTCCGGCAGTCAATTCCGTCGGACACATAGTCCTCCGGCCCCTTGAAAACGCCAAGAAGGTCCCCGCTGACCATATCCAATTGAACTTTACCAGGCTTACCCCGGGCCATGTTCAGATTCAACTTCCGGTCCCGGAGCTTTTCAAATTTCTCGCAGACCAGCTCCTGCTCTACCAAAAGCTCCTGCTTGTTTCTGTCGGCATACGCGGCCATATGCGCCATCCTTCCCCGCGCGGAGCGCTCCGCCCGGTTTCTTTATAAGGTTCTGTCAATATCCAGTATACCCGCTTCCCGTGGTTCTGACAATATGGATTTCGCCGGTTTTTGAACGGCCTTCTTGTAATGCGTTTGCAAATCGGCAGGTATTTTCCCTTTTCAGGCTGTGTGCGGTCCGCTCTTGCGCTTTTTTCGCCGCTGTGGTATCTTAGCGGTATGGAAGCTTATACGCTGATTCGCTCCCGTCGGCGGACGCTGGCGCTGGAAATTACAAAGGATTGCAAGCTGCTGGTGCGGGCGCCCCTGCGGTGCTCCGAGGAAACCATCCGGGCTTTTGTGGCCCGGAATGAGAGCTGGATTGCCCGCAGCACGGACAAGGTGCGAAAAAGGGCCGTGGAAGCAGGCCCGCTTCCCACCGAGGAGGAGCTTGCGGCGCTGAAGGCGCTGGCCCGGGCCGTCCTGCCGGGGAAGGTCGCGCAGTACGCCGCCGTCATGGGGCTTTCCCCCACTGGAATTAAAATCACGTCGGCACAAAAGCGGTACGGGAGCTGCAGCGCGAAAAACAGCCTGTGCTTTTCCTGCTACCTGATGCGCTCGCCCGACGCGGCCATTGATGCGGTGGTGGTTCACGAGCTGGCCCACATCCGCCACAAGAACCACGGCCCTCAGTTTTACGCGCTGGTGGAGCGGTACCTGCCAGACTACCGTGCGCGGAAAAAGCTGCTGAAATAGGGCAAAGGGCAGAAGGCATAGCCTCCCGCCCTTCGCCGTATGTTTTCTTATCCCCGGCGTGCCCGCTCATAAAGAGGCTCGCCCCGCTGGAAGTTCTGGGGCAGATAGGTTACGGAGGAAATCCGCTTGCCCGACACCCCGTATTTCGGATGATAGCCAAAAAGGTTCTCATACTCTAAAAGGTCGTCCCGCTCTTCGGCCATGGCCCACAGCAGGGCAGCGGCGGCCCGCGCGTCGTCCACAGCCCGGTGGCTGTTTTGCACCGCGTCCCCCAGCCCATAGGCGGCGATGGCGTCTTTCAGCTTGTGGGGATAATCCCGCCGGTCCTTATAGACCGTGAGCGCATCCAGAAATTTAAGATTCTTCAAGCAGGCCGCACGGCCCTGCTCCCGCAGAAAATAATAAATAAAATTCAGGTCAAACTGCGCGTTGTAGGCCACCAGCAGCGTATTCTCCCGGGTGAGAAGCCGGCTGAATTCCTCCGCCGCGTCCGCTTTTTCCACGCCGTCCCGTTCAAGCTGCTCCGCCGTGATGCCGGTCAGCGATGTAATAAAGGGCGGCAGGGTCTTTCCGCCGGAAAGACGCACCAGCGCGTTGAAGCTGCCGTCCTCCACCCCGTTTGTGACGCTGACGGCTCCGATTTCGATAATCTGCTCTTCCGCAGGGTCAATGCCCGTTGTCTCCGTGTCAAACAGGACCAGATGGGCAAACCGGTCCTCCAATGCGCTGTGTATTCTCATAAATGCTCTCCGTCTCTAACCCGCGCCTCGACGACAGGCTTCTTCTTTTTATAAGTTTGCCGACCAACATGCAAAATTTCCGCAAATTTGTCGATACTAAAAGCGCTTGCTTTTCAGCATTATAGCTTTTTATGGAAAAAAAGGCAATCCCCGCCCGGCTTTCACAGATATCCGCCGCCTTTCCTGTCCTTCATCTAATTTTTACGCGGCGGGGCTTGACATTTTCCAAAATTGTGATATTGTACTCTTGTATTAAATATATGATACAATTTTCAAGAAAGCCTTGACATTTTTCGCCGTTTGTTCTATGCTAACTGTACTAGTACAGATAACACAGTATTCGTCTCCCCCCACTCCGCGTGCTTTGCGCGGAATGCTGACAATTTTCCCCAAGATTGAAGCGTTTTGCCCTTTTTCCACGTTTTATAGAATATCCCGCGGGGCGACACGGTGAGGTCCCGCGTGCCGAATACACGCTTCCGTTATGGAAAGGATGGTTTCTCTTATGAAAGTCCTGATTACCTCCGATTGGTACGCCCCCACCGTCAACGGTGTGGTGACCTCGGTACTGAATCTTCAGCGCGAGCTGGTGGCCCAGGGCCACGAGGTTCGGGTGCTGACCTTATCCGAATCCCGCCATACGCTGGTGCGGGACGGCGTGACCTATGTGGGCGCCATGAGCGCCGGGGTCATCTATCCCGGTGCGCGGTTGCGCACGGCCCTTGCCACCCGGCAGGTCCAGTCCCTGATTCGTTGGCGGCCCGACGTGATTCACACCCAGTGTGAATTTTCCACCTTCCTGCTTGCCCGGAAAATCAGTGACCGCACCGGCGCGCCCATTGTCCATACCTATCACACGGTGTATGAGGACTACACCCACTACTTTTCCCCCAGCCGCGCTTGGGGCCGACGCATGGTTGCCTTCTTCTCCCGGCACGTAGTCACGCAGACAGCCTGCGTCATCGTCCCCACGGAGAAGGTGCGCGGCCTTTTGAAGAGCTACGGCGTCCGCAAGCCGGTGTATGTAATCCCCTCCGGCATTGATCTGCGCCGGTTCTCCGGCCCCGCCGACAAGGATCATCTTTCCCGCATGAAAGCGGAGTTGGGCATCCCCTCCGGCAATTTTGTGCTGACCTATGTGGGCCGCCTAGCCAAGGAAAAGAACGTGGAGGAACTGCTTGGCAGCCTTGCAAGGCTGGAGCGGAAGGACGTTACCCTCCTGGTGGTGGGCGACGGTCCCTATCGCCAGACGCTGGAGGATACCGTCCGTGAGCTGAGTCTTGGAGACCGGGTGATTTTCACGGGAATGGTGAAGCCCGACCGGGTTGCGGACTACTACCGGCTGGGCAATTTGTTTGTCAGCGCCTCCACCAGCGAGACACAGGGACTTACCTATATTGAGGCGCTGGCTTCTGGGCTTCCAGCCCTGTGCCGGAAGGACGCGTGTCTGGACGGCGTAATTGAGGAGGGCGTGAACGGCTGGCAGTTTGAAAACAGCGAGGAATTTCTTCTCCGCCTCCGGGAATTTCTGACGGATGAAGGGCTTCGCGCGTCCATGCGGGCCGCCGCCGCAGACCATATCCAAAAGACCTTTTCGGCGGAGCGCTTTGCCCGCCGTGCGGCCGAGGTTTATGCCGCTGCCAGAGGGGATACGCTGTGGGAAACCACTGCGTAAACAGTGGCGTTTCCTTCCCTGCCGATCTAACCGGCACAACCGCCGCGTGGGCTTGAGAAGCGCTCTTTTGCGCCGTTCTCAGGCCCACGCTTTTTTAATTGCGCAAAGAAGGCCGCACTTTTTGCATGGATTTTAGCACATTCTCCAGTGTAATTGCGGGGAATCTGCTGATATAATAAAGCAAGTAAATTCGGAAGGGGGCGCACCCGATGCAGTTTTGGAAAATGAACGGCGCGGGCAACGATTTTATTGTCCTGAACAATCTGGAGGAAGGCCTGCCGCCCGAGGCATTTTCGGATCTGGCGCGGACGCTGTGCGAGCGGCATCTGTCCGTCGGGGCGGACGGCCTGATGGTGGTAGACGCGCCCACGCAGGGCGGAGACTACAAAATGCGGTTTTACAACGCCGACGGGTCGGTGGGCGAAATGTGCGGAAACGGCGCACGGTGCATCTGCCGGTACGGCTATGAAACCGGTCTTGCCGGGGAAACCCAGACCGTGGAGACCATGGCGGGCATTATTACGGGCAAGCGCATTGACAAGCGGCGCTATCGCATCCGGCTGAATGACCCCTCCACCATCCAATTGGAACACCCCATCGAGGTGGACGGCGTTCGCTATTCCTGCGCTTATGTGGAGCTGGGCAATCCGGGTCTTCCTCATGCCGTGGTTCCCTACCGTGGCCTGCGGGACGCGGATGCAAACGAGCTGCGGGAGCTGGGCCGTGCCATGCGGCATCACCCCTCCTTTCCCAAGGGTGCCAACGTGAATTTCTACGAGCTTACCGGCGAGGACGCGGTTTACGAGCGGACCTTTGAGCGGGGCGTGGAGGACTTTACCTACGCCTGCGGCACGGGCACCGGCTCCGTCGCGGTGGTTCTGACCTTGCAGGGCAAGGTTTCCGGCTCCGGCGTCCGGATAGATATGACCGGTGGGCAGCTCATCGTGGACGTGGAGCGGGAGGGCTCCGGCATCCGGTCCCTGTATTTGACAGGACCTACCAACATTGTTTGCAAGGGCGAAATTACCGATGAGGAGCTTCGCCCCGCAAAATAACGCAGCGCGTTTGAACTCCCCCCATTGTGTGTGAAAGAGAGGATTGAATTTATGAGCAAGAAAAGCTCCCTTTGGAGCAGCTACGGCCTTTTGATCTGCATGGTATGCGGCATTGTGCTGGGCTGCGTCGTGGGCGCCCTGTTCCCCAACGTGAAGGACGCAAACGGCGACGTGATTGCCTCCGGCGCTTCTATCCTGAAGCCCTTGGGCCAGATTTTTATCAACCTGATGTTCTGCATCGTGGTTCCTCTGGTGTTTGCTTCCATCTCCGGCGCGGTGGCCAACATGAAAAGCGCCAAGCGGGCCGGTAAGATCATGGGCACCACCATCGCCACCTTTGTGATCACCGGGGCCATTGCCGCCGTCATCATGATTGTTCTGATGAAGCTGATTCCCCCCGTGCTTGCCCCGTGGCAGAACATTCCCGCCGGAACGGTGGATGAGCAAAAAACCGTGGCGGAGCTGATTGTCAGCTTCCTCACCGCCGAGGACTTTGTAGGCTTGCTGAGCCGCCGGGCCATGCTGCCTCTGATTGTGTTTTCCATCATCTTTGGCTTTGGCGTGAATATGAACGGCGGGCCGGAATCTCTGGTGGGAAAGTTTTTGGAGGACTTGTCCAACGCCATGATGAAGGTGGTCAAGATCATCACCTACTACGCACCCATCGCCTTTTTCGGCTTCTTTGCCGATCTGGTGGCAACCTACGGTTCCGGTATTGCGCATGACTATGGCCGCGCGCTGTTGGTATACTATCCTCTCTGCTTTATCTATGTGTTCACGGCGTTTCCTCCCTTTGCCCGCTTTGGCGGCTGTAAGGGCGCGGTAAAGGTGATGTTCCGCCACATTCTCCGTCCCGCTGTCACCAGCCTTGGCACCTGCTCGTCCGTCGCCACCATCCCCACCAACATGGAAGTGGCGGAGGAAACCGGCATTCCCAAGGATGTCAGCGAGATTGTGGTGCCTCTGGGCGCCACCATGCACATGGACGGCTCCTGCTTCTCCTGCGTGCTGCAAATTGCGTTCCTGTTCGGCGTATTCGGTATTCCGTTCGACGGAGTGGGCACCTTCCTGAAGATTATTCTGGTGGCGGTGTTCTCTTCCGTGGGCATGAGCGGCATCCCCGGCGGCGGCTACATCGGCGAATTTATCATGTGCTCCGTCTTCTTCCCCACCCAGTTGGAGCTGGCCTATCCCATTGCCATCACCATCGGCAATCTGGTGGACCCCCCCGCCACCATGATCAACTCCGCCGGAGACTATGTCATCAGTTATGTTGTGGCCCGCTTTGTGGACGGCAAGGATTGGCTGCAAAAAGCGATTGCTTCCGGAAAGGCCAACTGAGGAAGCCTGCTCCCGGCTCTTGGGCATATCTTTCAGTCTGCCCTTCACTGCGGTGCAGTTGCCGCTTAGCTATGAAAAAACCGGTGCGGCCAGTAGGCCGCGCCGGTTTTTGTCGAAGCTGCAAAGTTGCCCTGCCTCGGCGAGGCAAGCGCTTGCAGGGCTTGTATGCGCCCGCGCGGCCTATCGCACGCGGCTTTTTTCTCCGGCCTGCCCATGGCAGCACTTTATTGCGGCATGTGCAGAATTTCCGGCGCATAAAATGGTTCTGTCTTAAAAGCGCAGCCTTTTTGACTGTTTAAAAATAGGCTCGATTTTACACGAATATGCTGGCTCATTCGGTTAGTATGTGCTATAATGTCGAAGTGTGGCGGCGCAGGCCGCGGCCAATTCCTGCAGTACGGGGAGGCATTGACACAATATGACGCTATGGAACAACCACCTTTTAATAAATGCGGTGATTGCCTGGATTACCGCGCAGGTTTTGAAGGTAATCATCTACGCTCTGGTCAATCGAAAGCTGGACATTCGTCGTCTGGTTGGAGACGGCGGAATGCCCAGCGGCCATTCCGCCACCGTAACGGCTTTGGCCGTTACCGCCGGGCTGGAGTGCGGACTGGACTCGGCGACCTTTGCCGTCTCGGCCATTTTGGCAATCATTGTCATGCACGACGCCATGGGCGTGCGTCTGGAGGCAGGCAAGCACGCCAAGGCCCTCAATGAGCTTTTGGAGCTGGCCAGCAGCGATCTTGAAAACGAAGTTAAGTTGAAGGAATTTGTGGGACACACTCCTCTTCAGGTGGCGTTTGGTTGCCTTTTGGGTTTCGTGCTGGCGGTGATTCTGAGCTGACCTTCAGGAGGGGCGCTGAGTCGAGCAAATGTTTACTTGCCGCGCGCCTTTTCCGCTTTTTGACGTGGCCCAATCGTTTTGGGGCGCAGTCCTAAACATTTGCACGGAGCTTAGACGCTTTTTGTTTATTTGGATATTTACATCAAAGGACGAGGGATTGCCAGCTTGGCGATCCCCCGTCCTTTTTTCATCTCTGCAATAAAGCAAACCCCTTAGGAAAAATCCTCCGCCCTGTCCAGCCAGTCCTTTACCAGAGCGGCAAACGGCTCCGGGCGCTCTATCTGCAAATTGTGGCCTGCCAAATCCAGCAGGGCAAACGCCGCCCGGGGCATATCCTCCAGCAGCTTCCACAAATCCCGATAGCCCACGCAGATGTCCTGCCGACCAGCCAGCAGCAACACGGGCCGATCAAAGCCCAGCGCCCGGACCTGCGCGTCCACATCGAAAGAAAAGGCATAGCTCCGCCGCAGTTCCGCCACAAATCCCCCGGTTGAAAGGCCCAGCCCGGAAGCGATCTCTTTTTCATACCGTTCGTAAACCCGCCGGTTTGCCAACACCGCCAGATTGCAGAACGCCGCCCGCTCCTTCGGCCCCAGTTCTCGGAGAAACTCCTCGTCATAGCGGAGGGCGCCCACCGGAGGCAAATCCCGTTTTTCCGGCTCCGGAACGGTCACCGGGCAGATCAGCAGCAGCCCATCCGTCAGCGGACCAAGCTCCGTGGTCAAAAGGCCCCGGGCAAGATAGCCGCCGTAAGACTCCCCCGCCAGCAAAAACCGCTCTCCTGCCGTCAGCTCGGCCACAAGAACTCGCAAAAGCTCCAAAATATCATCCGAAGATGCCCGCCCCATGGGCGCGTCCGACCGGCCCATGCCAGGCAGATCCACGTAGATGCGTTGGTAGCCGGGCCGATGTTCAAACACCGGCTCCATGCACCCCGCCATCAATCGGTGGTCGCAGCCAAGACCGTGGAGCAGCACCACCGGCTTCCCCTCACCCACGCTATGGCAGTAAAGCCCAACGCCTTGCACTGTTTTGTGCATCTTCTCCACCCCCGAATGCAGTCAATTCCGCGCTTTTCTATTTTTCCGCTGCGCCCGAGGAGCCTTTACTCCTCCTGCGTCTGGGCCGCCGTGCCGCCCAGGTCCACGTCGCGGCTTCGCCCGGAGGGAGTGGTTCCCGTCTCCGGTCTGCCCAGCCCAAAGTCCCGCTCTACGCTGGCGGTATCCCGCCGGAGCATGGTTTCCATCACCCGGATATCGCTGTCCACGTCCAGAACGTCGGTCTTGTAAAGCTCGTCCAGTTGGTGCTCAAAGCCCGCGACGATGGAATCCATGGTCTGCTCAATCCGCAGCTTGGCTTGACGCAGGTTTTCTCCCTCCACACCCGCCGCGTCAAACTCCGCGTAGGAGTCCAGCAGCTTTTGGGTGGTGGGCAGGTAGTAGTTCATAAACGTGTCGATGCGGCCCTGCTTTTTCGGGTCCGCCTCCACCGCGCGAAAAATACGTGCGGTCACGTCCTCCAGACGGTCAATTTTCTCAGACAAAACAGGGTCGGCAATCCGCTCGTTGGCCCGGCGAATGCTCCGCAGAATGCCGGAATACCCCTCCTCCGCCTCCTTGGGGGGCTGACGAGCAGGGTCCTCCGCCTCCTTTTGGCGGCGGTGGGCCTCCTCCGCCCGGGCACTGCGGAATAAGCAGCCCTGACTTTGGTCTAGATAGGCTTGGGGCCCAAAATAGCCCCGGTCGATCATTTTCTCCAAGTCCTTTTCCACGCGCCGCTTGGACCAGCCAAGCTTTTGGCACAGGCCCTTCAGGGAAACAGCCTCCGCCTCTCCCAGCACTGCGGAATAGCGGGCATAGCGGCGCATTGTCGCGTCCATACTCAGCCCGCCGAGAAACAGGCCAAGGCCGCCCGCCGCGATAGCGGCATACCGCAAAAGCTCCCAGAGGTATCCGCTGTAACCCGCAAACACCATTCCAGCCGGGTCCGACGCGAACAAAATACCAATGCCCATGGCGATAAGGCCAACCATTTTCATGGTCCATGCATTGGACCGCTTCACCGCCGGGGGACGGGTCAGGTTTCTGGCGGCAGCCTCGGCCCGGCCACCAGCGGCATGCCCCTGCGAGTGGGCCTGCTCCATGGAGGGGCGCACAGAGGACGCGGGCGCGGCCCTTTTCCTGCCGCCACCCTTGCCAAACAGCTTGGAAAACAGCAGATACAGCGCCACGGGCCAAACACCTATTGCGAACAGGAAGACGATCAGCGCCCAATGGCCCCAGTCGCTGTCCTGATTTCGTTTCTCGGGGGTCATGGGCGTCACTTCTCTTTCCTCTTCAGCTTTTCTTTGGACCCGTCGGGCCGCAGAAGCACGGTGTTATCCAACTGTCCCTGTAAATTACCCAGTACTGCCCCCACATATTCTTTGTGCAGCGCAGTGCGTTCCGCCGTCTCCTCTTCACTCAGACCCTCGGGCAACTTCGCCTTGCGGGCCAGTTCGTTGATGCGTTCAATTTTTGCTTGTTCCATGCAGTTCCTCCTGTCACTCGCCGGGGATTTCCCGCTCAAAAATCAAGTCAATCGTCTCTATATAGCCTTCTGATCGCTGAAGTCGTGGAATACACCCGGCGTATCGCCAGCCATCGGCCGCTCTGCGGCAAAGTGCTTCCCGGTGGCCCTGAGTCTCAATACCCGCGGCACCAAAGGCTTTGCTTGCAAACCCACCGTCCAACCGGCAGGGCACCGTTTCAAACTCATATTCCAGCATATGCGCGCCTCCTCAAACGGACCGCCGAACCACGATGGACGTTCGGCCCTTTCTGGTCACGCCGCCGATCTCTGCCACCGTAAACCGGCCCACGCCCCGGGCGGAAACGGTATCTCCCTCCGCCAGCAGTCGGTCCGGCTTCGTGCACTCCAGCCAGTTCACCTGAACTCGTCCGCTCTCAATCAGGGAGGCGGCCTTTCCCCGTGCCATTTTAAAGCCCGTGGCCGCAATCGCGTCCAGCCGAAGGCTCATCACCGTGTCCCAGACCTCCTCAAAGCGCTCCTCCGGCACGGACAGCTCCTCCGCCGAAATGGTGGAGACGCTCAGCTTTGCCCGCCCGGCCTGCTCCCAGCTTTGCAGCAAAAAATCCGCCACGCCCTCCAGCACGATTAAATCGCAGGACTCTTTTCCCGCCAGAATGTCCCCGGTCTTCTCCCGGGTCACACCCATGCCCATTAGGCTCCCCAGAAGGTCCCGGTGGCTAAGGTCGTACTCCGGGCGGTATTTCGCCCGCAAGCACCGCAGCGGGCTTTGCTCCGCCGCTGTTTCCGTGTCCATCCAGTCCGGCAGGAACAACAGAATCCGCCGCTCCGCCCCTTCATAGCCGCCCATGGACACATACTCCGTCTCCCCCACGCCCGCAAGGCGTAAAAGCACCTCGGCGGAGACCCGCTCCTGCGGGGATAGAAAATCCGTGGCAGCGGGGATATTGCGGCTTTGGGCCTGTTCCAGCCGGTCCAGCACCCGGGCAAGAATCAGCCGTTCCTCTCCGCTTTTCGCGGCTCTGTCTAAAAGCTTCGTTTTATCCATGGCGCAGCTCCTGTGTGCGGTAAAGCTGGGCATACGCGCCGTTTTTTGCCAGCAGCTCCGCGTGGGGGCCCTGTTCCACAATTTCGCCGTTCTCCACCACCAGAATCCGGTCCGCCTTTTGGACGGTGGAAAGCCGGTGGGCAATCATCAGCGTGGTGCGATTCTTGGCAAGCCGCTCGAAGGTGGCCTGAATTTTCGCCTCGGTCACGCTGTCAAGCGCGGAGGTTGCCTCATCCAGAATCAGCACCGGCGGGTCCTTCAGGAAAATCCGGGCAATGGAAATGCGCTGCTTCTGCCCGCCGGAGAGCAGGGTTCCCCGCTCGCCCACATAGGTGTCAAACCCATCGGGCAGGGCGCAGATGTCGTCGTAAATCTCCGCTTCCTTCGCGGCTTTGAAAATTTCCTCTTCGGTAGCGTCTGGACGGCCATAGCGGATGTTTTCAAGCACGCTGGCGGCAAACAAGAATACCTCCTGCTGCACCACACCCACGTTGCGGCGCAGGGAGCTTTGCTTCACATGGCGAACATCCTTCCCGTCCAGCCGCACGCTGCCCCCGGATACATCGTAAAACCGGGGAATCAGCTGGCAGAGCGTGGACTTTCCGCCTCCGGAGGGGCCAACCACCGCCACGGTTTCGCCCGGGCGGATGTGGAGGTCAACGTCGTGAAGCACCGGCAGATTGTCCCGATAGGCAAAGCTCACATGGTCCAGATCCACCCGGCCCTCCACCCGGGAAAGATTCTCCGCGTCCGGCGTGTCCTTCAGCGCGGGTTCCTCCCGCATCAGCTCGGCAAAGCGCTTCAGGCCCGCGGACCCATTGGCAAACAGCTCCATAAAGGAGGAGAGCTTCCGGATGGGGCTGACGAAGGTGGTGATATACAGGCTGAAGGTAATCAGGTCGATGGTGTTCATTTGACCCTGCATGATAAGCCAGCCGCCAGCGGCGATCACTGCCGCCTGCAACATGCACAGGAAAAACTCCATGGCGGCGTTAAACCGGCCCATGGCCTTGTGAAACATGCGCTTGGAGGTTTTAAACGTCTCGTTGGATCGGTCGAACTTGCGCAGTTCCGCCGCTTCGTTGGCAAAGGCCTTAGCGGTGCGGATGCCGGACAAGCCCGACTCAATGTCCGTGTTGATGGCCGCGGTCTTCCGCTTCACGGCGTCCGACGCTTCCGCCATGGACCGGCGGAAACTCCACACCACGGCGAAAAACACAGGAAGAA
>NZ_DALZCH010000010.1:0-16471 GCF_031978065.1 Oscillibacter sp. | reverse complement strand
CACTGGATGGAAAACATCACCGCAAGGGACCCCACAATGGTCACAAAGGAGATGAACACATCCTCCGGCCCGTGGTGAGCCAGCTCCGTGATGTCAAACAGGTCGGCGGTGAGCCTGCTCATGAGCTGTCCGGTGCGGTTTTTGTCGTAGTAACGGAAATCCAGCTCCTGCATGTGGTGAAACAGGTCCCGGCGGATGTCCGCCTCCACCAGAATGCCGAAGGTGTGCCCATAATAGGCGATGACGTAGCTCAGGGCCGCCCGCAGGGTAAAGGCCGCCACCACCGCCGCCATGACGGCAAAAAATGCCTGCCACGCGTTTGCGGGCAGCAGGGTATACATGCACCACCGGGACACAAAGGGAAACGCCAGATCAATGAGGGACATCACAAAAGCACAGCCGATGTCCAAAAAGAAAAGTCGCCGGTGGGGCTTGAAATAGCTGATAAAAATTTGAAATAAAGTACGCGTTTGAAATTCTTTGGCGGTCATGCTCACTCTCCTGATTTCAGCCGGTGAAAACCGGACATTATAATGTAGGAAAACTCCGTGGAAACAGCGGCTTCAATATCCTGCCCGCTTCTTAGACATTATAGCATGGGATTTCCCTTGGCGCAACAAGGAATCCCCGCCGGACGATACGCGTCCGGCGGGGATTTTCACTCAGGAGATGGCCTCGCTTCCGATGCTGTACTCCGTCCAAGTGCCGCTCTCCGGCCAGACGCACACGCAGTCAGAAAAGAAATACGCCCCGTCCCCGCCGCGCCACTTCTGCGCGTCAAAGGTCAGGGTCGGCAGGCTGTATGTGGCCGTCTCGCTCTGCCCCTCCGCCGTAACAGAAAAAAGCACGCCGTCCTCCCAGAAAAGCCGCTCTTTATCAATAAATCCCTGCTCCGCCAGCTCGTCAAAGGTTCCGGTCAGGGCCTGCGCCCCGTGAAGCCGCCCAAACTGCCACGCCACAGCGGCCTTTTCCGTCTCCGTCAGGTCTCCGGGGGCGCCGCTTAAATCCACGCCCACGTAGGGAACCGTGCCGCCGCCCTCCATGCCGTTCAGGCCCGGATCTGTGCTCCACAGGTCGTCCAAAACCTTGAGCCACAGGCCGCACAAGTCGTTATAGTCGCCATTTGCCGGCGTTTTCGCCCGCAGAGAGACGATCTGCGCAAATTGGGCGGGATAGCTTTCCAGCACCGTGCCTGAGTGCTCCACCTCCACCGTCATGCCGTCGGCAAGGTCCTCTGCGTGGGCAGACTGACCGTCCACCGTCACGGGGAGGCCCTTCGTCGACAGGAGATATATGCCATTCTCCGCTCCGTTCAGCTCCGCCAGCAGCAGTTCTCCCGTCTCCGCTCCGTCCACAATCCGGCACACGGTCACCGTTTCCGTCGATAGAGTTTCTCCTTTTAAGGTCCCCGCCGAAGAAGAGGCCCCTCCTCCGTCTCCCAACGGGGACACAGCCTGCCCGCAGGCCGCGAGAAACGCACACAAAGCCAGCGACAAGATTGTTATCCGCACTTTTTTCACCCAAATCAACCTCCTTTTTCCTCTTGGACGGAAATCAAACGTAGGGAGTTCCCGCAATAAATATTTTCGGAGAAACCCCGTGGATTTTCCTCTTGACAAATTTTCTGAAACGCGTAAAATAAGCATGTAATTACTAAATATCAAAAAGCTTACAGAGGTGAAGTTCATGACCCAAAGAGAGCGCCAACTGCTCAACTGGATTGAGGAAAATCCCCTGATTTCCCAGCAGGAGCTGGCGGAAAAAGCGGGCATCACCCGCTCCAGCGTGGCCGTTCACATCTCTAACCTGATGAAAAAGGGCTGCATTGCCGGGAAGGGCTACATCGTCCGCACCGCGCCTTACGCGGCGGTGGTGGGCGGCGTGAACCTGGACATTGGCGGCTGGCCCGCCGAGGTGCCGGTGGCCCGGGACTCCAATCCCGGCCGGGTGCGCATGAGCCTTGGCGGCGTGGGCCGGAACATTGCCCACAACATGGCCCTGATGGGGCTGGACGTGCGGCTGATGACGGTATTCGGCGACGATTTAAACGCCCGGAAAATTGCCGCCGGCTGCGCGGAGGTGGGCATCGACGTGTCTCAGTCCCCCTTTTTGCCGGGGGAGCACACCTCCACCTATCTCTTCATCACTGACGAGAGAGGCGACATGGCTCTTGCCGTCAGCGACATGGAGATTTACCAGCGGCTGACGCCTCAGTTTCTTGCCCAGCGTCAAAAGCTGTTGGACGGCGCGCAGGTGGTGGTGGCGGACACGAATCCCCCTGCGGAGGCCCTTGCCTATCTGGCAGACCACTGCACCGCCCCCATTTTTTGCGACCCTGTCTCCACCGCCAAGGCGGAGAAGCTTCGACCCATCTTAGGAAAACTCCATACCCTCAAGCCCAACCGCATTGAAGCGGAGCTGCTTTCCGGCGTGGAAATCCGGGATGAACCAAGTCTTCGCCGCGCGGCGGACGCGCTGCTGGAAACCGGACTGCGACGGGTGTTCATCTCGCTGGGCGGCGACGGCGTGTTTGCCGCCGACCACCACGCCGCCGTGCAGCTTCCGGTGATTCCCGGGTCCATGGTGAACACCACCGGCTGCGGCGACGCGTTTATGGCCGCCATCACCTGGGCATATCTCCGCGGCTCGGATTTGGAGGAAACGGCCCGGCTGGGGCTTGCCGCCTCCTCCATCGCCATGGAGAGCGGAGAGACGATTAACCCGGCGATGCAGGCGGACGAGTTGTGCCGCCGTGCCGAAGTCTGCAAAGCGCTTTAATTCCCCGATTTTCAGCAAATTATTTTACAAACAGTCATTTTTAATCAAAAATTATACACGGAGGAATCATTATGCTGAACAATTATCTGGATATCTCCCCCGAAGTGCGCGCCGCGCTGGACGCGGGCAAGCCCGTGGTCGCTCTGGAATCCACCATCATTTCCCACGGTATGCCCTATCCCCAGAACGTGGAGACGGCGTTGAACGTAGAGCAGCTTGTGCGGGACAGCGGTGCCGTCCCCGCCACCATCGCCATCATTAAGGGGCGGCTGAAGGCCGGTCTTTCCAAAGAGGAAATCGACTATCTGGGCAAAACCGGCCACGCCGTTCCCAAGGCCAGCCGCCGGGACCTGCCGGTGCTGGTGGCACAGGGCCGGGACGGTGCCTGCACCGTCACCACCACCATGATTATCGCAAGCCTTGCGGGCATTTCCGTCTTCGCCACTGGCGGCATCGGCGGCGTTCACCGGGGCGCGGAAACCACCATGGACATCTCCGCCGATCTGGAGGAACTGGCCCACACCCCCGTCATGGTGATCTGCGCCGGGGCAAAGTCCATTCTGGACCTTGGCCTGACGCTGGAGTATCTGGAAACCCACGGCGTGCCCGTCATCGGCTACGGCACAGAGGAGCTGCCCGCCTTCTACACCCGGAAATCCGGCTTCGGCGTGGACTATCGTCTGGACACCCCGGAAGAGTTGGCGAAGGCCTTCCACGTTCAGCAGGCGCTGGGCCTTGGCGGCGGAATGTTGGTGACAAACCCCATTCCCGAGGAGTATTCCATGGACCCGGCTGTCATCAACGGGGCCATTGCCCGCGCTGTGGAGGAGGCGAAGCAGCAGGGAATTCACGGCAAGGAAACCACCCCCTTCCTGCTGGCAAAAATCAAGGACCTCACCGGCGGCGATTCTCTGGACAGCAACATCCAACTTGTGTACAACAACGCACGGCTGGCGGCCAAGACCGCCGTGGCCCTGTGTGCTCTTGAAAACGTCTGATCGCTGTGTTAAAATGAGCCGACGGGATGCTCCCGTCGGCTCATTTTTTATTTCTGGCTGAATGGTTTACCAATTCACTAAAGGAGGGCTCCCTGTGGAAACGAAACTTCCTGTGCTCCCGGAAGCCACAAACTTTTTCACCGTGGCTTTCCTGTTCGGCTCCCCTCTTGGCCTTGCCCTGACGTGGCTTTTACTGATCAATCTGATTACTTTTTTTGTTTTCGGCTTTGACAAGCTGAAAGCAAAGTGGAAGGAAACCCATGAAACTACCCGCCGGGTACCGGAGAAAACACTGTTTTTTCTCAGCGCCATCGGCGGCAGTCTGGGCGCGCTGCTGGGTATGAAGGTCTTTCGTCACAAGACCCTTCACAAAACCTTCCGATTCGGCATCCCCGCCATTTTATTTTTGCAGGTGGTGGTGGTCGGGGGCCTTTGGGTCTATTTCCATTCAAATTGGTAAGAAAGTCTCTGTACCCAACATTTGAAAAGCATATGTACTTTACAATTAAACCGCCCGCAATGCACATAGCATTGCGGGCGGTCTTTGTTTTACACGTCGTTTCCCGCTTAGGGCCGCGCTTGTCTCATGCTCCGCCGAAGCGGAACACCACGCCCACGACGGCGGAAATTGCGATAAAGACAATGGGATGCCACTTTTTTGTGGGCTTCACCCAAGTGGTGAACACCAGCAAAACTCCTGCCAGCGCCAAACCCCGCCAGTTGAACAGTCCGGCCCAGTCCACCCCGTCGGTCGACAGGGCGGTGTAATTCACCAGCGTCTCCAAAATCACACCCAGACAGGCCGCGCCGATCAGCCCGGTTGAGGCGGGCCGCAGTCCGTAAAACGCAAACTCCACGTATTTGCTGCGGCGAAATTGCTGCAACAGCGCGGCGATAATCAAAATCACGATGATGGAGGGGGTCACCTCTCCCACGGTGGCGACAATCGCCCCCGGCACGCCCGCCGTGGTAAATCCCACGTAGGTGGCCATGTTGATGCCCACGGGTCCCGGTGTGGACTCAGAAATCGCAAGCATATTCATAAGCTGGGCCTGCGTAAACCAACCGGTAGCCTCCCCCATGTGGGACAGAAACGGCAGCGTGGCCATTCCACCGCCCACGGCAAACAGGCCCACCTTAAAAAACTCCCAAAAAAGCTGAAGATAAATCATGCCTTTCGCGCCTCCAGCTGCCGCAGTGCGATGCCCGCCAAAGCGGAAAGCACCACAAACACCACTGGCGTCACATCCAGCGCAAAGCTCCCCGCCAGCACCAGCAGAAAAATCACCAGCGTCCGCTTGTCCACCACCGACTTTTTCAGCAGCTTCACCACCGCGTTGAAAATCAACACGCACACGCACACCTGAATCCCCGCAAAGGCGTTTTTCACCCATGCCAGATGATTGAAGCTGTCGATAATTCCCGCCAGCAGGGAGATAATCACCAACGACGGAAACGCAACGCCGATAGTGGCCACAATGCCGCCCAGCATGCCGCCTTGTTTCTGCCCTACAAAGGTGGCGGTATTCACCGCGATGATGCCGGGGGTGCACTGACCGATGGCAAAATAGTCCGCCAGCTCCTCCTCGGTGGCCCAGCCCTTGTTCTCGACCACCTCCCGTTGCAGCATCGGCAGCATCGCCATTCCACCGCCGAAGGTCATCACGCCGATTTTTGCGAAGGCGATAAACAACTCCCAGTATTTTTTCAAACCAGTCCTCCTCTTTTCCTCTCGGAGCCCTGCCGCTCCCGCGTTGGGAACCCCTCAGTCCACATAGCCGTACATCCCCCGGACGGATACCTCTCCTGTGCGGACGGTCTTTCGCGTTCCGTCCTCCAGCTCCACCACAAGGCCGAACTCGTCGTCAATATCCAGCGCCTGGGCCGTTTCCCGCCCGCCGTCGGATGATAGAAGCTGCACGGGCTTCCCTAATGTTACGCAGTCCCGTCGGTAAGCGTCCAGATACCGGTCGGTATCTCCCCGGAGAATGTCTCGGTACAGCCGGTCCAGCGCCCGGATTTCCGCTGCCGCCAACGCGGGGCGGGACACGGACTTCCCCAGAGCCATGTCCAGCGACACGGCGATTTCCCGAAGCTCCGGGCCAAAATCCTCCGCCGTCTGGTGGACGTTGATTCCCATGCCAATGACGAGATATTGCAGGTTGCCGCTCTCTCCCTCCAGCGCCATCTCCGTCAGGATACCGCAGAGCTTCTTCCGCCCGATGACCAGATCGTTGGTCCACTTGATGCCCGGGCGAATCCCGCAGACCTCCTCCACCGCGCCGCACAGCGCCACGGCGGTCTGGGCGGTGACGCAGCCAAGCCGCGCAAGCGGTACCCCGCGGGGCCGCAGCAGCACGGACAGAGCCACCAGCTTCCCTCCGGGGTTTTGAAACGGTCGGTCCATCCGTCCCCGGCCCCCCGTCTGGCAATCCGCTGTCACCACGGTGCCCTCCACTGCGCCGGAAAGAGCCTGCTTTTTCAGATACGTATTGGTGGAATCCACGCTGTCCAGACACACCAGCTCCCGTCCCACCAGCTCCGTCTCCCCCAGAAAGCCCCGGATTTCCTTTTCCGTCAGCGCGTCCGGCGCAAAAAGAAGCCGGTAGCCCAGCCCCGTCCTGGCCTCCACGGTATAGCCCTCCTTTCGCAGGGCGTCCACCGCCTTCCAGACCGCGGCCCGGCTCATTCCCAGCCGCTCGGCGGCCTCCTCGCCGGAAAAATAGTCCCCCGGACGGCTCCTCATCAGCTCCAATATTTTTTGACGGCTCATCAGGTCCGCCTCCTCTTATAAATTCCCTGTCAGCATACCACGTTGCACCCTGTTTGTAAACCGCCCGGAGTTGTAAACCACTTCAAAAAATAAGTTGACATATTTGAAAAATGTGCTATTCTTTCTGTAAACTACAAATTAAAATCAAGTTTACAACAGGAGGCCCTCATGAAAACAAAAGCACTGATTCTCTGCGCCCTGTTCGCGGCGCTGACCGCCGTGGGCGCGTTCATCAAGGTTCCGTTTCTCTATTCCTCCATCACACTGCAATTTTTCTTTACCGCTTTGGCAGGTGTTCTGCTGGGGGCAAGATACGGGGCGCTGAGCCAGCTTGTTTACGTGGCGCTGGGGCTGGCAGGCCTACCTATTTTTACCTCCGGCGGCGGACTGGGGTACTTTCTCTATCCCACCTGCGGCTTTTTGCTGGGGCTGATTCCCGCAGCATGGGTCATTGGAACACTTGCGGGGGACGGACGGTCCATGAAGCGGGTTGTCCCGGCTGCTCTGGCGGGGCTGGCGGTTTTATACGCGGTGGGCCTGCCCTACATGGCATTCATTCTGAACGTGTACATGGGCAAGGGAATGAATATTGGGGCGGTCCTGATGGCGGGGATGGTTCCGTTCCTTCCCGGCGACATGGTAAAAATCATTGTGGTGGGCGTGCTTGCCCCCAAGCTGCTGCCCCGGCTGCACCTTCGCCCCGTTGACACAAAAGCTTCGTCGTAACTGCGGCCTGCGCAGCAGCCGCCGGAAATGCGGCCTGCCGCCCATAGAATTGAGCCGTTCTTTTTATATGAGATCCCTCGTGCTGCGACATAAATGCCGAAACACCAAGGCATTTTACCTGGTTTCGGTACGGCCAAATCGGGCCTTTGGAGCTTCTGAGGACGGCTTTTTTGAAAATGTAACAGTTGCAAAAAAAGGGGAGGTATGTTATAGTCTGGTGTATCGGGCGCTGCGGCGCAGCGCGTATACCGGATTTGAACTGACAGGGGGCGTCCTGCTTGGCAAATCAGCAGTCTTCCATTTTGAAAATTCAAATGCTGGGAGGCTTCTCGCTGCTTTGGAGCGGCCGGGAGATCACAGACAGCGACAACCGGTCCCGGAAGGTGTGGCTGCTGCTGGCATATATGATCTGCTGTCGAAACCGTCCTGTTTCGCAGAGCGAGCTGTTCAGCCTGCTGTGGGGCGACGAGGGGACCGTGAACCCCGTGAACGCTTTGAAAACCATGTTTCATCGGGTTCGCACCATGCTGGACGGGTTGAGCGACGGCGCGGGACACACGCTGATCATCCGCCGTGGCGGCAGCTATGCTTGGAACAACGAAATTCCCGTCTCCGTGGACGTAGAGGAATTTGAGACTTTGTGTCAAGCCGCTTCGGCCCAGCCGGACGGACAGGCCCAGCTTAAGCTGTATCTGGAGGCTTTGGAGCTTTATCAGGGCGACTTTCTGCCCAAGCTGTCCTCCGAATCCTGGATTGTCCCGCAGAGCACCTATTTTCACAATCTCTATCTCAGAACGCTGCGCTCCGTCCTCCCCCTCTTGCAGGAGCAGGCGCGTCAAGCCGACATTGTGACACTATGCAGTCAGGCGATCCTTGTGGAGCCTTACGACGAGGAAGTATATCAATTTCTGATGCAGGCGCTGCTTGTTCTGGGCGACCAGCAAAGCGTGATTAAAACCTACGAGAGCATGAGCGATCTGCTCTTTGCGAATTTTGGCATTATGCCCTCCGACGAAAGCAGGGCCATCTACCGCGAGGCCGCCCGCACCGTCAACGAGCGGTCTGTGAATCTGGGGCTTTTGCGAGAGCAGTTGGACGAGCCCGGCAGCGTCAGAGGAGCGCTTTTGTGCGACTACGATTTTTTTCGTATTATTTATCAGGCGGAGGCCCGGTCCGTGGCCCGCAGCGGTGCCGCTGTGCACATTGCCCTGATTTCCGCCGTGGGCTGCGAGTCGAAGCCCCTGTCCCGCCGCAGTCTGGACTGCTGCATGGACAATTTGCAGGACGTGATTGTGGGAAATCTTCGCCGGGGCGACGTGGTGGCCCGGTGCAGCGTTTCCCAGTACATACTAATGCTGCCGCAGGCCAACTATGAAAACAGCTGCATGGTCTGCGACCGGATTGTGCGGGCCTTTTCCCGGCAGTATCCCCACTCTCCGGCAACGCTGAGCTTTACGGTGCAGCCCTTGGTCCCCCATTCTTGAATTTTTAAGCGGTTCGCAGTTTCTTTCGGACCGGAGAGCGGCGCGGCGGAATATCCGCCGCGCCGCACAAATAAAGCGGTGCGCTTTCTTTCTTTGAAAGCGTACCGTCTTATTTTATCTCCTTACAGTACCGATACCAGTAGCCATGCCAGCCCGCAGGCCCCCGCGCCGGTCAGGGACCACAGCACCGGAGGAATCTGGTTAAGCCGCTTTTTCAGGCCCGAGCCGCCCGCGTATTCCTGCGCCACCCGTCGGGCCTCCTCCACCAGCTCCCGGGAGGAAACGCCCTCTCCCGCCGCATCGTTGCGCACAATAAAAATTGCCTGCTCAAAGTATCGTCTGTCCGGCGAGTCCACAACCACTACCCGCCGGGAAATGCCCTTGACCATCCTGATCCACTCCTTTTTTTCTGTCGGTTCCGCAAACCGGAACGGCATATAATCCAGTCTCATTTTGGCACTGCGGGGAAATTTTTATACCCCGCCGAGGAAAAGATTTTCAGCTTGACTTTTATAGGAAAAAATTTCAAACAAACCAAGGCCGCGGGATTTAAAAATCCCGCGGCCCTGTCGTCTCAAAAAATTTTATAAGCGCCTTTGGTTTTGCCTTACACTTCTTTCAGTCCCTCGGACGGCAGGTACAGCACCTGCACGCCGCAGTCGTCCACAAGACCGTTTTGCTTTTCCGCTTCCCGCAGAATCAAATTTGCAAGCTGCTGCGGGTCCGTCCCATTCCAGCCCGCCAGTAGATTTTGAAGCCACTCGTCGTGGTTGCTGTCCGCCGCCCCGTCGCTGATAAGAACAGCAAAGCTCTCCGGTTCCAGCCGCAGACGGGTCACATCCGGCCCCGCCGGAGACGTTTTCAGGCCCGCGGGCAGCGCCGCACCGGTAATGCGGCGCACCCTTCCGAAACGCTTGATATAGGAGGGCGCCGCACCGTATTTGTAAATGGCGGCTTCCCCGCTTTCCAACTGCAACGTCAAAAGGTCGATGGTAGAAAAGCTGCCCGTCTCCTGCCCACGAAGGGCCATGGCAGCATTCATGGTGTTCAGCGCGGCTTCAGCTTCCACACCTGCCTCCAAAAACTGGCGCAGCAGCCGGCAGGTCAGGGCGGATTCCCGCCGGGCCGCCTCGCCGCTGCCCATGCCGTCGGACAAAAGCAGGCACAGCAAGCCGTTGTCCGTCTCAAAGGAAGCCAGCGTATCGCCGCAGGAAACCTCCCCCTGCTTGGGCTTAATGGCCGCGCCCAGTTGATACCGGTGGCGAACCCCCACCGACGTGGGAACCGCTTCCAGATTTGCCGCCGTGGCCGCCAACAGGTCGCTGAGCCGGGCATACTGCCCCTTTGCGTCCTGCCGCGTCTCTTCCATTCTGCGGCGATACTGCTTGCGCAGAAGATAGGCTGACAGCTCCACATTGATCGCTCCCAGAAATTCCGGCAGGTGGATGCAGCGGGAGGAAAAGTGGTTTGGAAAGTCTTTTGCCAGCGACCGTCCCCGCTCCAGAAGGTAGGGCGTGGCGTCGTTTAAAGCGTTGTAGGTCGCACCGTACTCCTTTTTCCAGCACAAATCACACAGAGCGCAGCCACGGCAGACCCGCTCCGCCGCCCGGTCAAACACAATTGCGGGATTTTCCTCCGCAGACTGGATGGGCCCCCGGCCCATGCTGTCGTACAAGTCCCGGAAGGCCGACGCGGCCCGATCCAGCCGCTCCCGGAGAGTAGGCAGCGCACTGGCTTCCTGATGGGCGGCCTGCTTGACACGTTTTCCGCCCAAAAGCTTTGGAGGAACCAGTAAAAAAAGCGGAATCGCCAGCGCCGCCTCCCCGATAGCGGAAAGTCCCTGCTCCTGCGTCACAGGGGCAAGCGCCGTCAGTGCCGCCAGCAGCCACAGCGCCCCGGCGGAGATGCGGCTTCGCCCCGTCCGCAGGCCCGCTGCCATTCCGGCAAAGCCATACGCGGCAGTAAAGACCGGCGCGCTCCCCCCTGCACACAAGTCCGCCAGAAGTCCGGCCCACACGCCGGTGACTGTTCCCGCGGAAGCGCCCTTCTGCCATGCGGTAAACAGCACCAGACAAGCGATGACCGTCCGCCCCAGAGAAATTCCTCCGGGAGCCACATCGGAAAACGCAAGCAGCAGCGTCACCGCCAGAAATTCCAGAGACTCGGACTTTTTTGTCTCCTCTCCGCCCCGCAGCAGCGGTGCGCAGCACCGGGCAGAGACCCCCACCAGCACGGTGGTCAGCAGGCACGGCGTAAGCCTGGCCAACGGCGAGAGGGACTGCGCCACATAAATACCCTCCACCGCCAGCGTCATTCCAGAGGCCACCAGAGGCGTGAACAAGGGCCTGTCCGTCAGCTTCATGCCCCGAAAGGCCGCCGCCGCCGTATACACCAGAATTGCCACGGCAATGTGGGCAAGTCCCGCCGAAAACTCCAGAAACACCAGCGCACCCACAACCGCCCCGGCCAGAGCGCACATTCCGTTAATTCCCGCGCCGCAGGCCGCCGTGAAGCCCAGCGCAAAGGGTGCGCTCCCTCCCGTAATCTGGGCCGCAGTCAGCGCCGCCGCCAAAAAAAAGCGCACGCCGCCGTTTAAAAAACGCACCGCCCGTGCGTTGTCCAAAGTGATCTGCCCGTGCATCAGGCTTGTCCCCTCCCTCGTTGGTTTTCCATTATTTTACATAACAACATTTAAAAATGCCGTCGGTAAAAGAGAGAGTTCAAAAGTTTTTGGTTTGCCGCCGCCATCCCCGGCGGATTTTGGAGGGTTCTTCAGTCCGGTGAGGAAAGGGACAGGTTCCCTCTTTTCATTTGATTCGAGTTGTGATAGACTAGGAAAGTATATTGTGCCCCTAATTGGGGCGTCTTCGTAAGAATTGGCAATCTGGGCCCCGGCCCACAAAGGAGCGCGTTTTTTGAAAATCGGAACAGTGGAAATTTCATCAAAGCTGACCCTTGCCCCCATGGCGGGGGTGACGGACGCCGCCTTCCGCCAGATTTGTGCGGAAAACGGAGCGGGCTATACCTGTACGGAGCTGATTTCTTCCAAGGCCCTGTGCTATGGCGACAAAAAAACTCAAGACCTGCTGGCCCCCTTTCCGGGGGAGCGGCCCTTTGCCGTTCAGATTTTCGGCAGCGACCCCACCTGTATGGCGGAAGCGGCGCAAATTGCGGTGGAACTGTCCGAAGCGGACGTGGTAGACATCAACATGGGCTGTCCCGTAGGGAAGGTCGTGAAAAACGGAGACGGCTCCGCTTTGATGAAGGACCCGGAAAAAGCCGCCCGGATTGCCGAGGCGGTGGTGCGGTCCAGCCCCGTGCCGGTGACAGCGAAAATTCGCCGGGGCTGGGACATGGGAAATCTGAACGCCGTGGAAGTTGCAAAGCTTTTAGAGCAGGCGGGTGTTTCCGCCATCGCGGTCCACGGGCGCACTCGGGTGCAGATGTACGGCGGGCAGGCAGACTGGAACTCCATCAGGGAGGTCAAGGAGGCCGTGAACGTCCCGGTCATTGCCAACGGCGATATTTTCAAGCCCGAGGACGCGGTGCGTATTTTAGAGCGAACCGGCGCGGATATGGCCATGATCGGGCGAGGCTGTTTTGGAAATCCGTGGCTGTTTACACAGGCGAAGGCACTTTTGGAGGGGCTTCCCTTGCCGCCCCTGCCGCCGCTGGAGGATCGGTGCGACACCGTGGTACGGCAGATTGAGCTTTCTGCCGCCGCTCGGGGCGAGCGAACGGCTGTGCTGGAGGCCCGGCGGCACTATTGCTGGTACTTAAAGGGGATTCCCCACGCTGGATATTACAAGGAGCAGATCGTCCGCATGAACACACTGGAGGACGTTTATACTGTGACGAAAGGGATCAAAAGGGATCTGAAATGAATGACATACCGGAACAACAACTGGTAAAAGATGCACGGGCGGGCGATGCGGACGCTTTTGAAACGCTGGTTCTCCGCTACGAAAAGCGAGTTTACGCGCTGGCGCTGCGGATGTGCGGCAACCCGGCGGACGCACAGGAGGCGGCGCAGGAGGCGTTGCTCTCCGCGTGGCAAAGCCTGCCCTTCTTCCGAGGGGAGTCCAGCTTTTCAACGTGGCTGTACCGCCTGACCTCCAACGCGTCGGTGGATCTTCTGCGGAGGGAAAAGCGGCAGCGGGCCGTCTCTTTGGACGACGGAGAGCTGAGTCTGATTATTCCCGACAACCGGCTCACCCCCCACGAGGAGGCGGAACAATCTGAACTGCGGGAAGCCATCCGCTCCGGGCTGAAAACCTTGCCGGACGACTATCGGGCCGTGCTGGTGCTGCGGGAGCTGCATCAACTGAGCTATCAGGAGATTTCCAGCGCGCTGGACGTGGATTTGGGCACCGTCAAGTCCCGAATTAACCGGGGGCGAAAACGGCTTTGTGAATTTTTAACGGAAACCGGGAACTTTTTACCCGCCGCTCCGTCCAAGAATGCAGAGAAGGAGGGGCGATAATATGAAAATTTGCGAACAATACGCACTCCTTTTGGATTCCTTTGTAGACGGGGAGCTGTCCGAGCAGGAAGCCGGAACCGTGCGGGAGCATCTTGCCGCCTGTCCCGCCTGCGCGGCTTATATCTCAGACGCATTTGCCATACGGGCCGCGTTTGGAGACGTGGAGGAGACGGAGGTCCCCGCCGGCTTTGCCGATGGTGTGATGGCCGTCATCCGGGCAAACGCCGCACCCCGGAAAAAAACCCACCGCGCCCTGAAAACGGTTGCATCTCTGGCGGCCTGCGCCGCTCTTGTATTCGCCGCCGTGCGGGTACTGCCCTTTGAAAACTTTTCGGGCAGCGCGCCTATGACCGCCATGGCGGGGGGCGGCGCGGCTTTCAAAGCTGAATCGGAGAGCAGCGCGGCAGAAAGCGGGGACTTACTTCCTACCCAAGAGGAAGACGGGCCCTATGACGCGCCCTCTGACGAGGATACGATGACCCGGAGCTACACCGCTTCCTCCCCTCAGCTCTCTGAGATGTACGATTCCCCTTCCCCTGACAGCGCGGCCCCCTCCGAGCAGCAGGCTCCGCCCTCCTTCCTCATGACTCATCAGGCCAATGGGGACGGCGGCGCTTCGGAGGAAGACACCGTGTTTGCCGGAGTGGTTTTCCTTCCCGCCGGTGAGCGCCTGAGCGCGCTTTTGGAAGGCCGAGAAAGCCAGCCCTTCGCCGACGAAAACGGCGATACCGGAACCGGTTACGCCATGACACAGGAGGAGTTGACAGCCATTCTGGAGGAACTGGACGTGGAGCCGGAGCTGCGGATCAATACCGAAAAAACTACCGAGCTGTATTGTCTCGTGGTGTCTGATTCATAAATAAACATTGCAAGGGGCCGCCTGTTGGCGGCTCCTTGACTTTTGTGCACCGGCTGTGCTATACTTCCAATCGACAGGTGCCATCTCCCTGTCCAAGCGTCGGCTACGGCGTTCGTTCGGCAGAATCTTTTGCCGTTCTCTAAACAAAAAAATGGAGGCTGCGCGCATTTGCGCGCCGCGTGCTTTGTGACGGCCTCCGAATTTAAAAGGAGGTCTTTTTTCATGTCCAAACCACGCTTCACCGTACAGCAAATTGCCTTCGCCGGCATCGTGGGGGCGCTGTATGCCGTCCTCAGCTACTTTGCAGCCATCTTTGGCGTGGCTTACGGGCCGGTGCAGTTTCGCTTTTCCGAGGCGCTGTGCGTCCTGCCCTTCCTGTTTCCCGCCGCCGCGCCGGGCCTGTTTGTGGGGTGCCTTGTTGCAAATCTCCTGTCTCCCTATGGCGCGCTGGACATTGTTTTCGGCTCCCTTGCAACGCTTTTGGCTGCAATCCTTACCATGAAGGCCCCCAACAAATGGCTGGCCCCTCTGCCGCCGGTGTTGTGCAACGCGGCCATCGTGGGCGCAGTCATCTCCTTCCAGCAGACCGGCTTTACCGATGCGTTTCCCGCCGCGCTGGCGTATAACGCCCTGACACTGGGTCTTGGCGAAGCGGTGGTCTGCTATGTACTGGGAGGTATTCTCCTCGCGGCCCTGTCCCGGGTACGCGGCCTGCGGCCCATGATGGCGGAGGACCGGATTTCGCTGTAATGCCTCTTTGACGAAAGGATTTTTATGCTGAACATCGGATGTCACCTCTCCTCTTCTAAAGGCTTTCTCGCCATGGGAAAAACGGTGGCGGAAATTGGCGCCTCCACCTTTCAATTTTTCACCCGTAATCCCCGGGGCGGCGCGGCCAAGGCGCTGGACATGGAGGATATTGCCGCCTACCGCGCCTTTGCGGAAGAGCACGGTATTTTTCCCATTCTGGCCCACGCACCCTATACCCTGAACTGCTGCGCGGCCGATCCCAATATCCGGGAGTTTTCAAGAAACACCATGGCGGACGATTTGGCCCGTCTGGAGCATTTTCCCGGCGCCTTGTATAACTTTCACCCCGGAAGCCATGTGAAGCAAGGGACCGAGGCGGGAATTGCGCTGATTTCCGAAACATTGAACGCTGTTCTGCGGCCTGGGCAGACCGCCCGGGTGCTGCTTGAAACCATGTCTGGCAAGGGCAGCGAGGTGGGCCGTAGCTTTGAGGAGCTGCGGGCTATCATGGACCGGATAGAGCACCGCGAGCTTCTGGGCGTGTGTCTGGATACCTGTCACGTTTACGATGCCGGGTACGATTTGGTACACGATCTGGACGGTGTGCTGGATGTGTTTGACAGAGCGGTGGGTCTTGACCGCCTGCAAGCCATCCATCTGAATGACAGTAAGAATCCCTTTGCTAGTCACAAGGACCGCCACGCCCGTATTGGAGAGGGCAGTCTCGGTCTTGACGCGTTCACCGCTATCATCAATCATCCCAAGCTGCGGCACCTGCCCTTTTATCTGGAAACTCCGCAGGAGGACGTGACCGGTTACGGACGAGAGATTGCCCTTCTACGGAGCAGATTTTTAGACGATTAAATTTTTCTGTGCTTACAGTTTAACCCACCAATGCACAATCTGTGCGATTTTCCCTCGCTGTAATGCGCGTTTCTCAAAGACCTTCTTCGTTAGGAAGTTGCAAGAGTCCGTTTGCTGCGGATTGGCAAAATGACCATTCTGTACGCTTTCCCACTGCGTAAACGGGAAGTCTCTATTGGCACACTACTTCTATGAAAACAAGTTTCTTTTCCTTCCGGAAATTTGTATCTAAAAAAGCGCCCCTGCCAGTCGGCAGGGGCGCTTTCAAGATTATTTACTTTACCAGCTCGATAATGGCCGTCTCCGCGGCGTCTCCGCGGCGAATGCCGGTGCGGATCACGCGGGTGTAACCACCGTTGCGCTCCGCATAGCCGGGAGCGATCTCCTTGAAGATCTTCTTGCAAACATCCTCGCGGGTGATGAAGGTCATAGCCTGCCGATAGGCGGCCAGATCGTTCTTCTTCCCCAGGGTGATCATCTTCTCGGCCAGGGGCTTGATCTCCTTGGCGCGGGTGACAGTGGTCTCCATAGCACCTTTGTCCAGGAAATCGGTGACCTGCTGGCGAAGCATCGCTCTGCGCTGGTCCGTTGTTTTACCGAGTTTACGGGTTCCGGGCATTTCGGTATTCCTCCTTATCGGGAATTTTCTCTCCCGGCAGTCTCCTACCGGGCTTTCAGTCAATTATTCTCTTCGTCTGCCAAAGCCAGACCCATCATCGCCAGCTTGTTGATTACTTCCTCCAGCGACTTGCGGCC
>NZ_DALZCH010000009.1:0-53727 GCF_031978065.1 Oscillibacter sp. | reverse complement strand
ATGCCTAAAAAATTCTCTATTCTCTTTATACTTCCAATGTACAGATTTTTGGGCTTGTCCGCATACTTCATACAAATTATCTACTTGTCTGCTTACTACACCACCCTTAGCAAATTTTAAATGATACATCTCTACGCAGATGCAATCATCCTTTTCTTTTAGTGTAATTATATCAGCTATCTCTCCTGAATTATCATCATCGTAAATAATGTTATAATCCGCATCCATGCCCATCAATTTTTGAATTACATTATACTGTATAGATTCTGTGCGTAATGTTCCTACACGCTGCGATTCTTTTGATATATCTACACCGCTCCAATCCCAAGCATTAATTCGTTCTACAGGATAAACACCGGGAGCTTGCTTTAATTCAATGTATTCATTTCCGCATAAATATGAACCATCGATAAACCAAATACTTGGTTCATAAAGTTGAAAGAATTCTTCAATTGAGAAATCTTTTCGACCAACGTGGACAGTTACCGCAGGCATTCCTTCCTGTAATGCATAGTGGCTAAATGCAATGTCACCTTTTTCACCGATAGTCATTATAAATTGACAACGCAAGTCATCATTAGACAAATTAAAACTTAGATTAAATATAATTGACTCAGAGCTTGATTTTTCAAAATCCAAATCAATCGATGTATTGCCTAAATCACATTGATATCCATTTACATGGAACTCTATTTTGTTTTCTGAACTATTATATAAATCTTCGTTCCAGTCTATCCAAACACAAGATTTATTCGGTATCTGAGTAACTAATTTTGGTACGAGAGCCTCTTTTAGTATTTCATCTCCGTCTATATTAGGGTTAACTACTTTAGTGCCTATGGATTTACACCAATTAACAAGGCCATGAATGTTCCCTGTCAGCAATGTCCAAACTCGACCTTTATATGAACATCCTAATGTTACTTTATTTCCGTTTTCATAACCTGAACCAACAATGAAAGCTTTTTGTCCACTGGACTTTTCAGCAATTGATAATGCTTCAGCTACATCGCTACCTACACTCATTCTAAACCGAATATTTTTGCCTACCACTTGTTTTAACCCAACATTTTGTAAGCGAACACGATTTATTCCATAGAATGATTTAAATGGTTCTGAACTCCTGATTAGAGAAGTTTTTTCACCAATAACTGCTTCTGCTAATGTCGCATACATTCCTTTATTGTCACTTGAATTTACATAGAGCAGTTTATTATCTATATCATTAATTACAATTAGCAAATCCCAAATAAGATTTTCTACTTCTTGAACGTTTCCCCAATCAACCGGTTGTCGGCGAGCAATGATAACTAATAGGACGTTTTCTTCTCTATTTAGGATAGACCAAGCTTTATCTCCTTCTTTAAGCTCTATTGCATTTTGATATTGTTCATAATGCCAAGCATTTTTGGGATTTCGATAAATAACTGTGCTCAATGCTGGCCTAATGTTTTGCAATGGAATTTTTAAGTCACTCGGTATATTAAACCCTTTTAGAAAATCACCAAATCCAATTTCTTGTGCAATTGAATCAGTACTCATTTCGGGCAAAAGGCCATTCCAATCGGCATCTTGTGCGTATAAACGTTCTAATTCTTGACTAACCGATATATCTGCGATATTAGCTACAAATGTAGCATCTCCTAAATCTTCATCGAACTTTGTTCGAGTAAATCTACCAATTAGCTGTAGGGTTACAGTCAAACTTTTTTTCACATCATGTAATGCAGCAACTTTCAAAGTAGGTAGGTCAAATCCTTCACCCAACATGTCAACACAAACAACAACTTTTGAAATACCCTTTTTAAGATTTTCAATTGATTCACGTCTACTTTGTTCTGATAACCCCGAACCACTAAAAATCATAACAGGATTGTACTCAGGGGATAGTTGCTTATAGATTTCAAAAACTTCTCTTGCACGTTTTTTATTTTCACAACGTGCCATCACTATTTGCTTTATATAGCCTGCTGCTTCTTGTTGCTTTAGTATGACAATAGCTGCATTTGCTATTTCGATATCAGATTTTTCACTGTTTATCTCAAATATTGGACTAAATGAGATATTAGTGAAATAGTGTTCTTCCTGTGCCATACGTAAAGGATAATTATAAATTATCTCACCATTAAGCTTCGCTCCATCATTTCTAAAAGGAGTGGCTGTAAATTGCAATACTCTGGAGTTAGAAAATCTCTGAATAAATTCTGTCCAAGTTTGTGCAGTCGTATGATGTGCCTCATCAATAAAATAATGTGAGCAAAGATCGGAAATACATTTTTGCATTATGTCTGAGTATCCCGATACGCACGACATTGTTGTAATAATGACATTACAGCCAATAATGAATTCCCGAAGCTCATCGCATGTTTTGAAGCGTTCATGTAAAATTCCAACAATAGGTTGTTCAACTGTCGGTAGGACAATTCCAAACGCTTTTAAAAGACCAAGTGTGCAAAACTTGTGAGATAATTGGCCTCTTAAGGAGTCACTAGGAACTGTAACAATCAATCTCTCGCATTGAGCAGCAATAAGTAACGACAGCATGGTCTCAGTTTTTCCGGTTCCGGTGGGCATTACTATAGTTGCAATATCAGTTGAAGTCGTCCAATGTGCAAGTGTAGCATGTATCGCTCCTAATTGGGGTGTACGTAGACCCTGCTCGTCTTGAGATTCCTTTTTCAGAAGTATACCGTTGTGCCAGGATTCCCTTATTTGTTCAGCCAATAAGTTCTCATTTGGATGTCGCATCCACTTTAATTTTTGAACGCCCTGGAGAATATCGTCCAAGTTCGGAACAGTATCAGTAGTTAGAATATATTGTTCATTATATTTGAATTGAGCTCTTTTATGTTTGATATATATCTGAACACCAGATGGATCAATAGCAACAATATCGCCCTTTGGAGATTGTTTTATGCTTACATCTGTTTCTGGGGTAATCATATGTGTTATCATATTTTTCCCAAATTTCTTTTGTTTTATATAAGCTGGTAGCTTAATTGAACCATCCAATAAAATCATCTCCTAACTCTATTTATCCAAATTGTATGGTTTACGGCAATGAGTATTTCATGATCTGTGAGGTATATCAAACAATATTTTTATAGTAATTCAATTTCTTCATCAGTAAACCAGCCATTTGAAATGGCAGTATCCCTGACTACGTTTTTATCATTCGTGTAAGCCACAACTGACAAACTTTTTTCTGCTCGCGTACATGCTACATAGAAAAGTCGTGTCGTTCTTAAGATTCCCGTGTCCTTGCCTTCACGTTCATTTTTGATATCTGTTTCTGTTTTAGCCTTCGCACCGAAAAGCTTCTCATAGCTAAATAGAAATCCTTTGGACTCGGCGTCATCCATAATAACCATAACTCTAGGGAACTCCAAGCCTTTTACACCTTGGTGCGTAGCAAATTGGGTATTGTCAGTGACATATGCCGAATATCTTTCCAACTTATCAAAAGGCACAGACAGTGCTTCCCTTAAAGCTGTTATCTTTTTATCCTCATCTGCTGTTGGGCCAGACAAAATATCGTCTACACGATCATTGAGGGGGAAAAGGTTAGTTTTTTTGATGACCTTTAATATATCAACACAAGTAGGAATAGATCCATCCTTCCAGAGCAAGAGCAATTCTTCGACTGATTTTTCGGCAGATTCAAGCAATTTGCTCTGATCTGTAGAGTTTTCTAGGAAAGCCTTTTTGCCTAAAAGCGGGGAAGACTGTCGCACAATTTTTGAAACCTCAAAGTCATTTCCGCTTTGATATGCTTTTATTAATGGAGAAATAACATTTGCTAAAAATGATATTTCAGATATTGGTCCATTACGCAAAGATGTGCTGAAGGAATCTATTTCGTTCAGCGGGGAATATAATTCAAGAAATCCAAATCTACTGGCAGCCATATGGTGCTCTAGAATCAGGCTTTTATACTGGGTGACATCAAGCCATGCTTTGTCATTAGTTTTCTCAGACATAACTTTAGCGGCTTGATGTTCTACTTCTTCTTTATTAGCAGAAGAATCAGCTATAAATAAACGTACTGTTCCTGTCTCAGCATCAGTGCGTGGCTGCTGTTGCTGTTTATCAATAGTCTTCCGTATTGTATTGGCTAGCTCAACTATGCGCGTGGCACTACGGTGGTTCATGACTTTTTCAGGCTTTTCCCATTCATTGGGAATACAATCGGCTAAATTGTCCTTGCCATCCATATATATTCTCTGCATGGTGTCACCAAACATGCCAATAACAAATCTGTCTTTATATTTTTCGTAAACGATAAGCAACGCATCAACAAGCTCTTTCTTTGTATCTTGGCTCTCATCAATTAACAAGATGGGATATTTACCGATTAGAATTTCCTGCATGGTTCCTTCGGTAGCTATAAATTCGGAGCCCATTTTAACGACTTCGCTATGGTTTAGAGAATCATAGCCCACATTATCTCCATTAGGATTGTAGGAAAATTTCTTTATGGTATCAATTTTACTAATGCGAGCGGTTTTCTTTTTTATCTCTTCGGCTCTTTTAATGGCAGCATCACCGCCACGTCCTTTAGCCTGTTTTTCATTCAACTCTGCAATATCTCTTTTCAGAGATTCGATAATCCAAGCTTTAATATCAGGCTGATAGTTTTTAATCAGTTCCCATAGAAAACTATGAATGGTAGATACCGCAAAAATCGGCTTATACTGAAGCCTTTTAGAAATTTCGTCGCAAGCAGCGTTGGTATAGGTTATAACTGCAATTTGTTTTGAGTATACGGACAATTTTGCACCCATTTTCTTATCTAAGAAAGAAAGCGCATTAATTAAGCTCCGTGTTTTGCCGGAACCCGCTCCTGCAAACATAAAGAAGCTTTTGGGATTATCTTCAGAAAAACACATTCTTATTTCATCATCTACATGATCATCTACATGGTTATCCGATAATGGATGAGTAACTTTTATATCTTCCATTTCAACACTCCTCTGGGCGCAGAATAGTTTGGAGCCACTCTAATCCTTCCGCAATATATGGAGGGACCGTAAGCTTACCGGGATCAATGGCATAAATTAAATCCAGAGCAAATTCAGCTTTCTGGTCAGTTTTTCCAGTTCTAAGCTCATCATATATTTGCTTATGTATGTCATCAAATGACTTTTCAGCATTGAGTGCGGCATTTACTTTCTTAAGAAGGTTCCCAGCATCGCCCGCATCATCTTCCTCAAGCTTCAGATCTTTGAATAGTTTATAATTTGTATAAATCATACAATCCTCAAAGGTGCTAGACAGCACCTCTGTCGGTACTCCTTTAAAATCAATTTGTACCGGAGTCTGATAGGCAATTCGTATAGAGTACATGTAAGGGATCTTACATATAGACTCTTTTTGTTTTTCCCCAAGATCAAGAAGTTTGTCCAAATCTTTTTCTTTAATCAGCCAATTAGTGATAGCATAATTACTACTTATTAGTCCTTTGTTCCGTTCAGGGCGAACCGCCTTATGGTGACCGCTTGGTTCCGCAGAATCCAAATCAGAAATTACTAATGTTGGTAAGCATAGCTTATCAATCAAAGGACTTAGCCGATGTGAATGACGACCACTTATACTAAGTATCGAAACATACCTTTGATGCAATTCCGGATAATGTTCTTTTATAAAATGCGGCACCAGCATACTTTCAGCGGAACCTTCAACTAATATAGCAGCATCTGCAAAGAATAAGTCACAATGGGTTGTTTGCAGGTATCGCGTTACAAATTTGTCTGTTTCATCTTCTTTACCAAATACATCAGATAGATTAATTACTTTTGCCGTAGCAACATTACAGCTCGCACATTCAGGAAGTCGCTTGAAATAGCGTAAATCCGCGAAGTCTGTCTCGCGTGCAATATGGCTAGAATGGGTGCTAATAACAAGCTGTGTGGCAAAATTCATGTTTTCTTTTAAAAACTTATGATTTCTTAATACCGAGTAGGCTTTTCGTATAAAAACTTGCTGAACCTGCATATGCAAATGCGCTTCCGGCTCTTCCACTAAAACTAGATGCAATGGTTCAATTGTATCTGGAGCATCCTGTGTTTGCCGGGCTTTTCCCACCCTCATCCAACTATCTCTAAAACTCATAAGATCAAATACCATTGAAATTAGATTCTGATAGCCCAAACCATTATATTTTTCCGGCAACTTCAGTGTCTCATCGTTTTTACTAAGGGCATATTGCACGGCAGAATCGTGTTTCAATGTTTCACTTGTACTAACTTTAGTTGTAATCGTAATTTTAGGATCGGTTACTCCGGGATAACCCAAACCTTCTAGTTCCGAAATTGCAGGGGCAAATTTATCGGATAGGTTTTTGTCAAAAACACCTCTAGCTTGTTCGGTGACTTCCAATATTTCTAAATCTTCAGAGGTAGGGAGTTTCTCTGGATCTAAGTGTTTGTCATAATAGCTCCGCATCTGGCCCGATAATTGTTTTCGTGACCTTTCATTTTCATCAGAAGAATCCGGATCGGAAAAACCACGCTGAGCATCAATCATATCGATCTTGATAATACCCTTTAATGGGTTATCTGTGAAGCATTCCATTGAATAAGGGGTTGATTGTGGTGGTTCTGCTAATGACTGTTTTGGATCAAGTACATATGACTTGATAGAAAAATGCGTAGTTAATTTTTTGTCTAGGAAATCACACAAATCTTTTGGGTATAGATTTATATGAACGGCATCCTTTCCTCTTCCTATGGCTTCAGTAGTACGAGCCGCAGAATAAGCCTCCCGATATTCAGCAAATAATTTTGAAATATCTTTGGGCTGAAAGGCTAAGCGTACTCCAAGCTTTCCTCCGCGCCATTTTAATGTAGGAATAATGCTGGCAACATAGTGAATTTCGCTATGCTCAACTTCTAGCCAAACATCCATCATTGGCACAAGATTGTCCCATTTCGCCAAGTCTTCTGGCATCTTGCATTTTTCTGCTACCCATTCTTCACCAATTGCATTTATTGCAGAACGGTTTGAGATAGTAAAATCGTTAAAAACAAAGCCTCTTCCTGCTAAAAATTTGCCTAATGCATCCATAGCTGACGTTTTTCCGCTATTATTAGCCCCAACGAACAGAGTAGTACTCTTGCTGAAATCTATGTGGCACTGTTGCAATTTCCGGAAATTCCGAACATATATAGATGAAATATTCATATCGACTTCTCCCTGCTTTCTCTTTTGATATATGGGCATTTATGCCATCTGCATTTCTTGAGGTATTATTCCACAGAAATATATAACTGTATTTGTAGCTCTCATAGCTGCGTATAAGTACTATATTCCAAATATCAAGCCACTAAAACAGCCTTACAATGAACTAAAAAGCATTAGCAATCATATGACAACTATACCTTTCTCCGTCCATCCTTGGGTTTCTGCGCATCCTTAGGTATAGCCCACGTAACTCCAAACCGAACAGCGCCCGGTATCTTACCCTGTGCGCAAAGCACCTGTACCCGGCGTGGAGTGATAGCCCATTTTTCCGCTGCTTCTTTCGCTGTCATATAATCCATTAAAACGTTCCTTTTCCGAATAAATATTGTATATATTATATATCGCATCAGCGAATAAAGCAATTAGATTCGTGTAAATTATGGAAATATTCACAGTATTATGGTGAAACGAATTGAAAAATAGCAGAAATTCTACTCAAAAGAGAAATGCCGCCAGCATTTGTGGCGGCTTCTCCTGCTATTTTTATTCACTCGGTAGTTCCTGTTCCATTTGTGTATTTCCCTTAAAGGTAATTCGGATGCGGTCGGCGGATAAAACCTCCACCTTATCGATCACAGCTTTTACCACGTCCTCCCGGTATTCTTTCAGGCTGAGGTCAGTATGTTCCATCATGTAAAGCAGCTCATGGATTCGGGCTTGTGTGTTTTGGGCGAACATGGTCTGCTCTTGGTGCTCCCCAAGCTGACCCTGCAGCCCCTTTATCTCCGCTGCGATTTCCTCGAACTTGGCATCGAAGTAATCGGCACCGGCACTGGACTTGGAGCTGAGTTCCACTAAATCCATCATCACGCTCTGCAGCTCGGCGATGCGGTTTTGGACAGCGGCTTCATTAAAACTATCATCATTCTGTGAACCGATGGCCAGCCGCAGGCCTGCCTTGAGGGCTTCGATGACATCGACCTTATCCGCATCCAACTGGTTCAGGGCGGTGACAATCGCTTGGTGCAACCGGCTTTCCTCAATGGTAGGGGATTCCTTGCAGTATTTCGTGCCGTATTCCAAGCGGTTGATGCAGCGCCAGACCACTTTTTTCTTGCTGTTCCTCGCCCAAGTGACCCTGCGGTATTGTGTACCGCATTCACCGCAGCAGAGAAGCTCGGTCAGCGCATATTTGCTGCTGTATTTTCCTTTTTCGGTTTTAACCGCTTTCTTGGCCACTTTTCGCTTACCGGCTCTCCGGGCGATTTCCTCCTGTACAAGGTTGAATAAATCCTTTGAAACAATCGACTCATGGTTTCCGGTTACATAATACTGCGGGATTTCGCCGTTGCTTTTCCGGGTTTCCTTGGTCAGGCAGTCCACCACATAGGTTTTCTGCAGCAGGGCATCGCCGATGTAACGCTCATTTCGGAGCATATACTGCAGTACGCCAACCGACCATTCCTGCTTTCCGGTGGGCGAGAGGATGTTGTCTGCTTCCAGCGATTCCTTTATTTTTAGGACGCTGGCACCGGAATAAAAGCTTCTGAAAATTCGCTTGACGATTTCAGCTTCCTCAGGCACAATCTTGGGCTGACCGTCCTCACCTTTTTCGTAACCCAAAATGCGGGAATATTGAAAAGGAACCTTTCCGCTTTTGAAGCTCTGGCGCTTGCCCCATGTGACGTTGCGGCTGATGGATTCGCTCTCAGCCTGCGCAAAGCCGCTGAGGAAACACAGCGCCATTTCACTGGCCATCTCCATCGTGTTGATGCCCTCTTTTTCAAAGATGATGGGAATGCCCTTTGCCTTGAGTTTTCGGATATACCCGATGGCATCCAGCGTGTTTCTGGAAAACCGGGAGACGGATTTGGTCAGCACCATGTCGATTTTGCCTTTTTCGCACAGTGCCATGAGCTTGAGAAACTCGGTACGCTTTTTGGCGCTGGTTCCGGTGATGCCCTCATCAGCAAAAATACCGGCAAGCTCCCAATCCTTGTTTTTGCTTATTTTCTCTGTATAATAAGCAATCTGCGCAGCGTAGCTGGACTGCTGTTCTTCCTGTTCGGTGCTGACCCGGCAGTAGGCCGCCACACGCAGCTTTCTCTTTCTGGCATTGGGCTTGGTTAAAAGAATATTGGCAGGGATCACATCGACTCTTTTCTGTATGGGTGTTATGGTTTGTGCTTGCATGGCGGTTTGTGCTTGCATGGCGGTTACTCCTTTCCTGCCTGATTTTGAATTAGCTTTCCGTTGATCATCCGCAGCCACAGGCTGCCGTCCGCATCTATGACCACCTGCTTGACAGTATCCTCAAATAAGCGGATTGAAAAGGCATCCAGCGGCGGCTGTTTCTCGAATATCGCCAGCAACCAGCGGGTTAAGTATTCCGGCTCCGTATCGGCACAGGCCTCATATTTTGCGGCGGCACAGCCGAATATCAGAAACTTGGTGTAGTCGCTCTCCACCTCGCTTTTTTCCAGTTCCCGGTTAATTTGATTCTCTGTCCGGGCAACGTCAAGGGAATAATTCTCCCGGTGGGGTGAAGGAAGCTCCAGCAGGCTCGGCTCATTGATAATCGAATTTAATATGTCTATTACGCTCTCCAGCAGGGCTTGGTCGGTGATGCGTTTTGGTGTAATGCGCCCCTCGCCGGAGCAGCACCATGCCTCATAATTCTTGCTTCTGCCATCCCTTTTGTATTTGGCTCCACAAGCCCCACAAATCGCCTTACTGCGGATGCTGTCCAGTTCCTCGGATAAGGGCTCCCCTTGGCTTTTCTTCCCGATTAGGGCGGGTACAGCTCCAAACGTGTCGGCAGGGAGTATCGGCGGGAAGTCATCCCTGCCGCAGTAGCGTGAATTCTCCAGCATACGCTTGACCCTGTGCTTATTCCAGTCGGTGCGGTTCTCCATATAGGGGATGCCTTTGGCGGTTAGGCTTTCGGCAATCCGGCGATAGGACATTCCGGCTTGATAATCCTCAAAAACCTGCCGTACCACAGCGGCCTCCGCTTCATGAATGCACAGCACACCGTTTTGGATGTGGTAGCCGAAAGGAAGGTATCGGTTTTTCTTCATCTTCCGAACACCTCCTTGGGCAGCTGCTCGGTAAAGGCAAAGCCACCGATGAGGCAGAATTGCAGTTTATCCTGCTCGGTGACGACAACCTGATTGACAATGCTGTGAAACAGGGTTTCGTCAAAGCTGGTCAGGTACGGTACTCCTTGTTCCATCAGCTCCATCAGAAGCCTACAGTCGGAAATCATCTCATCGTCCGCATCGCTTTCCAGAAGTCTGCGGCGGTTTCGCTTCAGGAGGTCAAGCTGCTGGTTGATTTCATTATTTTTCTGCATAAAAATAGCAGAGTCCACGTAACCTTTCGTCCTGAGACGATTCAGTACCAGACTCTGCTTGGTAAGCTCCGCTATTTCTTTATTAATACTTCCGATTTTTGCATCGCTCATGGTGATTTTGGATTTGAGATCCATGAGCGCATTCAAAGCGGGGGAAAGAATATAGCGACTATTCTGTTTTAGCTTATTAACCATTCGGATAAATGCCTGTATAATGGCATCTTCCCGGATTTGGCGGATTTCGCACAGCTCCTTGCTGCGGAAGTGCTTATGGCAGACCCAATAGGTTTTGCCGTTGGTCACCCTGCGGGAGAAGTTTGTACCGCACTTTCCGCACTTGATTTTTTGGGAGAATACATATTGCTTACGATGCCCCTTGCTTGGGCAGAGGGCGTTACGGGCTTTCATCAGCTGCTGTGCCTGCTGAAACTCCGACCGGCTGATGAGCGGCTCATGGGAGCCGGTGATATAATATCGGTCACGCTCGCCCTTGTTGCGTTTGGTCTGAAAGGGCATGGTGCTGGTGGTGTAAGATTTCTGCAGCAGGGCATCGCCGATATAACGCTCACTTTTCAGGATATAGCTGACGGCAGTATACAGCCAGCTGACTTCACCGTTCTTGCAGGGGATGCCATCTGCATTTAGTTCGACTGCGATCTGCTCCATACTTTTTCCGGAGAGGTAGCTTCCGAATATCCGGCGCAGCACCGGTGCTTCCTTGGGATTGGGAACCATCATATTATTTGCAAGGTCGTATCCGTAGGGAGCGCAGCAGCAAGTGAAATTGTCGTTTTGCATCCTCCGGGCGTAGCTCCATCGCATATTGTTGGAGATGGAGGTGGATTCCTCCTGAGCGATGGAGCTGAAGGCTCCGATCATCATCTCATCGTGCATATCCGCTGTCTTGAGGCCATCTTCCTCAAACTCCACCTCAATACCGAGGGCTTTCAGCTCCCGGACGGTGGAGAGGCAGTCGTGAATGTTTCTCGCAAACCGGGAAACGGACTTTACAAGGATGCGGTCGATTTTGCCTTTCCTGCAGTCGGAAAGCATCCGCTGGAATTCCTCCCGCTTGTCCGACTGGGTTCCGGTGATGCCCTCATCGGCGTAAATGTCCACCAGCTCCCATTCGTCATTTCCGGCAATCAGGGAGGAGTAATGCTCCATTTGCACAGAAAAGGAATTCAGCTGATCTGCCGAATCGCTGCTGACTCTGGCGTAGGCGCAGACACGCAGCTTGGGCGGCGCATAGCGGTAAATGGCGTTTACCGGTTCAATAACCTGTATCAGCGGCATGGCGGCACCTCCTTTGATTTTCGTATTTTCATGTGTGACAGCTCCTTTCGTGTAAGTTCAATACCTCTAAGGTATTAGCACATACACTACCACATAGATGCGGACATAGCTATCACAAAATCCACTAAATAATCCGGAGCCTCGGCTTGTACTTTTCGACCACAAATTCGTCTGCAATCTGAAATTCCGCAGGGCCGATTTTTCCCTGCTCCAGAAGATAGGCGAGGAAGTTGTGCGCCATTAAATAACGGACTTCATTGACCGGTTCTGTTTTCGTCATAGCAATCTCTCCTGACCTAATTGGAACGGCGGCGTTTCAAAATCAGACAGCTTGATTTCTCCCTCCATCGGGGAGTAAATGCTGATCCCGCAGTCACTGATTGTTTGAATAAAGTTGACGGTCTTTGCCATATCCCGCCCGATCCGGCTCACCGAATCCACCAACAGAACCTGAAAGCTCCCGGATTTTGCCGCTTCCAGAACAGCCTGCAGACCGGGACGGTCAAAGTTCACGCCGCTGCCCAAGTCCTGCGAAGAACCGACAACGGCAAAGCCCATCTGTGCAGCATAGGTTTCCAGTCTTTCATATTGCACTTTCAAAGCGCCGTGAGCATCTTCCGGCGCATCAATGCGGCAGTAAATCCATGCGGATTTCTTATCCATAGAAAATTCCTCCTTTCACAAGCTAAGGCTCATTTGCGGTTCCGGAAGCAGGGCATCCAGACCGAAGCTCACGGCTAAGGCTTCATTGACCTGCTGCATCTGCGGTTCACTCAAATGGCCTATGTACTCACGCAGGCGGGAACGATCAATGGTTCTCACCTGCTCTAAAAGAACAAGGGAATTCTGCCGGAGTCCATACTGCTGGCTGCACAGCCGGATATGGGTGGGCAGAGGGTTCTTTTCGGTACGGCTGGTGATGACGGCCACGATGACGGTGGGACTGTAGCGGTTTCCGATGTCGTTTTGAACTATCAAAATAGGCCTTATCCCGCCCTGCTCACATCCGACAACCGGCGTTAAATCGGCATAGAAGATATCGCCTTTGTAAATACGCATTTTGCATTCCTCCTTTTTGTGAAATCAGTGTTATACCACAAGGATAAGGACAGCCGCCGATTGTGACCGGGTTTACCCGCAGGGCGGCTGTCCTCATAGTTTCTGATATAACAAAACTCTTGTTCTTCGTTTTCTGCTGCTTCTATTCGACACTACTTCCCGAAGCACAACACCACAGACAAAGTGCCTGCAGTATCAGGACGATTCCGTCCTTTAGGCAGTCAGCTTAAACCAGCCGTGGCTTGCGGCTGTCATGGGACTCTCACCCCCGCCGGGTTCTCCGGCGGCTGCACCCATTGCGATGTCTGTGGCTATGCAGAAGTATCATTGTAGGCTGTTCAGGTTATGGCGGAGCAATCCACCACGGATTGCTTCTTGGACGGACATTTCTCGCTCGGCACCTTTGATGCTATCGTGTTGACGGATAGCTCTGACCTATCCGCAGATGGTCTTGGCGTGTCCTCCGAAGCCGCTTTCCCCTCATCGGAGCTGAACAGCTAACGTATTTAAGCTGCTGGATATGACCGAATGGTTTCGGTGTTTTTCAAGGAACACGAGAGAGATAGAAAACTCCCCCTCACTTCTATAAAGGAAAAAGTGAGGGGGGTGGACGGATTAATTTTTAATTTTCAAGAAGTTTTTTCAGCTTTCTTAGTATCCGCTTCTTTTTATCACTCAGTGTCATGCGGGGAATGTCAAGCTCCGCAGCCAGCATCCGCTCGCTTTTATCATTGAAAAACAATTCGTCAATGAGAGAGCGTTCGTCCTCCGGTAAGGATTGAAGAGCAATCCACAGTGCCTCCAGCTGTTCCTGATGAATGAGCTTGTCCAAGATATCCGGCTGAACGCGGACTATGAGGTAATCAATATTGACGCCGTCCTCCCGGAAGCGTTCCAGCGACAACTCATTTTGGCGGGTCAGCTTGTTCTGATAGCGCTCCGCTTCCCGCTCTTTATGGTAGGCACGGTAGATGGCCTCGCTGACCTCTACACGCTGCCGTTTTACAACGATGGTATATTTTTTGTTCTCTGACATATGCTTGTCCTCCAATTTTCAAAATGTGATTGAAAACGAAGGACAAGAGGCGGTGACCGGCACCGAGGAATGGTTCTGTGCAGCAAAAAAAGAGCATACCGATGGACATGGCTGTCCGTAGGTACGCTCTTGTACTTTATTTCACATTCTACCTGCTCTGGTGGTTCGTGTTGGTAGGCATAGTTATCCGCTGGGCAACACAGGCTTTTTTTAACGAATCACCTATGTAAGTATCGGTTATGAAGATAGACTAATGTCGCTGCAGCAAATGCGCAGCGGTGTAGTCTGTATAGACCAACACATATAAAATCCCTCCAAACTTTAACGGGTCTGGAGGGATGCTTCAATAAATTAAGGCATAGAGAAATCCCCGCCAAAGCGCCGTTTTTTTATTTGGCGGGTGATTAATTTGTTATTAAACAATTATCCTTTTGCCTATACAAAAATGCTATTGATCATTCAAGACAATCCGGTGTTCTTGTAGGTCTGCTTTACCTGTATAAATAACGGTGCTACCATCCTTTGAAAAAGATAGCACTGCTTCCTGCGTAAGCTGCTGGAGTGTTCCATCAAAGCGGTTACATGCATAAAGCTTGTTTTGCTCCAGCCGGTTTATAAAAACCACTTCCTTTTCGGTTAACAGGAAGGACGCCGTAACGATTCCGTACAGTTCCGTTTCTTGACCTGTACAGACATCATATCGCATAAGCTCGGATTTCTCATTGATGTAATAAACACTCTCGCCATCATAAGAAAGGGATTTCAGAACAGGTACTTCGATGATGACATCCGTTTTACCAGTTACTCGGTTCACTTTGCGTACCTGTCCATTGCCTATGAGATAGAGATTCTGGTCGTCCAGAAAAAATGCTTCTGCAAATTTAAAGGGCTCAATATCCTGTTCATCCGACTTTCCGATACCCAAAAATGTATCACGGTTAGTATCCAGATTGTGTTCCAACGCAATTCTGTCTGTGAAGTTACGGGTATCCACCTCTACAATCGAAAAGTGGTCAGAGGTAGAGAGAAAGCCCGTTTCGTAGGACTCGATCTGCATATAATAAATATAATCACCGTATCCGTATATCCTTTCCGATACTTTTGTGGCGGTCTGCATGGGGTTGCGAACAAGTGGGTGTTTTTCTCCAATGGATTTATTCTCCATCATCCATGCGGACTCATTGGAATTGGGACTTTCTACAAAGAATCGGTAATGGTCATTTTCGTAGGAGCTGCTCTGCTCCAAATTAAACAACGGATGCTCCTGTGCAGTATGTGGTGCGGAACAACCCGAAAATGCCGAAGTTAGAATACATAGCATCAAAACCAAACAGGGGGCTTTGCTTACTCGGCGGATATTCTTTGCACACCAAATATTTGTATGTTTTTTCAGGATGATAATCGCCATCATAAGCATTAGGCACAACGTGATTCCCCAAAGCAGCCATCTTGCTGCACTCCCGATTTCCTGAAATGTCAGCACCTTTTCCTGCATTACGGCATCATACTGATATTCATTTCCTCTGAAAAACCCTGTAGAAATCATGAACCCAAGCGGCCCCGGTAGAAAATACTTAGCGGATGGCAGGGTAAGGCCGTAAAAGGGAAGTAAAACAACTGCCGTACAGGTGAACAGCGTGAGAGCATATTTCTTTACACACACAGAAACAAACAGAATAAGCATGGCGAAGCTCAAGCTTCCGAATAGCTTACCGAAAGAAACTTTAAGGAACGTACCGATCAGTGTTGCTTCTCTTGTGGAAGTTGCAAAATACGAAAGGCTTTGCAAAGGGTAACTCTCATGCGGCAGTCCATACCTCCATTCATAAAATAAATACCGTATACCGCTGTTTAGCAGACAGAGGGTACAAACCACTAACACTACAAGAACTATTTTGTGCAAGGCATGATGCCTTGCGCCTTTTGGCTCTGTCAAAATCAATTCATCCATTTTGCTTTCGTATTCCTGACAGAACACCGGGGCTATGAGCAACAGCAAAAGCAAGACAAACAGCAAATCCAAGCTATCATGGGACAGTAGGCTATCCCAGCCGTTAGTATAGAGAAACCAGCGGTTTTCTGTATTTTCCCGGATACCGTTATATTGCTCATATAACAGCTCAAAGCCCTTTTGATAGCGCACGGTTTCCTCGGCTGCGGCGATTTGAGAGTTAAATTCCCTTTCGGTCAGCTTTCCATCATAAAAATCACCATAGAGCCGTTGAAGCTCGCTGTTCGCCTTTGCAATCCGCTGGGCTTCCTCCGACAGCAGACTTTCTGTTTCATCTGTACATTTCCCCTCGACCTGATGCAGATAGTGGTCATATGCTTCCCGGTTCCGTTCTACATCGTCGTTCATCGGGGTATCGAACAGAAGAAGTCCAGCAAAACTCAGGATAAAATAAAGAAGAATGAGCCATATCCCTCTCTGGTGCCGGAACATCTTTCTGCTTTCATACTGCATTTTGCCGCACCGCCTTTCCGACTACCGCACTTTTTCGCACGGTTACCACAAGAATGACAGAGAAAGCGACTCCCCATAGAATCGCCATAAGCATCGCCATGATATAGCTTGGTATAGGAAAACCGAACAGGTTCACAAACTCCGTTTTGCGAAAAAGCTCCCGATTTACCATGAGCACAAAAGGATTTGTAACCTTTACCCATAGATACCCTGATCCCATAAAAGCCCCTTGCCAATAAATGAGGCCGAATGCTCCTGCAAGGCTAAGGGCAAAAGGCAGCAGGGAATTTTTGAACAGGCTGGAAAGCAACAGGATACCAACACCAAGCGCCAGCATCCCCATGGTCTTAAACACTCCGGAAAGCAGAGCGTATTGTCCCAGCGTCAGGTTTAAAGACGTATCCGCAAAACTTTTAATAGCATACAAGGGGGCTGCTGCACCTTCAACGGAACCAAACACCGTAGAAAACACTGCAAAATCAAACAACCAAAACCATGTGCAGACGCCGATTACAAAAAGAGCGGAAGATACAAGTTTTCCCACAATGGTTTTGCTGCCACCGTGTTTTGTAGTCAGAAGTAAGGTATCCATTTCCGATTCCTTTTCTGATACGAATACGCCTACCAAACCATACACGCAGAGAAGAAGCGCTAAAAAAGAAGAAAAGTCGTAATGGAGATAATACTGATACATTTCTGTAAACGCAAAGCCCTGTATTTGACGTCCGCTGAAGCTCTCTGCAATGGCGGCGTTCTTCCGGTAATCATAGGTGTTTCCGACTGCTTGGTAGAAGCTCATATTTTCCTGTGCTGCCGTAACAACCTGCTGTGCGTAGCTCTGATACATATAATCATGTTCCATCGGTAGGACAAAGCAGCGCCGAAAGAAATGATAGTCGGTATATACATTGCCGGTATAGGTATTGGGGTCATCCATTCTTGTGCTTGCTGTCAAATCCGCTGTTTTTGCTTCAATTGGGCGGTAGATCTCCAGCAACTGTTCGATTTTATCCGTCGTGATCTCTCCACCGAATTCTTTGTAATAATCCCAATAAAGCTGTTTTATCTGAGCGGATTCCTCCGCGCTATGTCCTCGGGAAAACATGGAATTCTCAGAATAAATGCCGTAAATTTTGAAAGCGCTTATAAGAGAAAATACCAGTATCGCGATAATGATTGACGGCTTAAAAAAGTGCTTACGGTACTCAAAGCGGATCAGTCTTACCATTGCTCCCCCTCCCCAAAGTGGTAGAGGAACACATCCTCCAGATTGGCCTGTATAGGAACCGCCGCTTCGTCTGGTCGTTCATCCCCGATGATGCGGAGGTGAACGCCATCATGATCCCGAAGCATATTGCTGATTTTCAAGCTAGCGAGCTTTTCATTAAGCGCATCATCCGAAACGGTGAGCGACCACACCTTGTTTTCCATGCTCTGCATGAGCTTGCGGGGAGTATCCTGCATTAGCAGATGCCCCTCTTTCAGTAGCATGACCTCGTTTGCGATAAATTCAATATCTGACACGATATGCGTAGCTAATAGGACTGTGCGCCCCTGCGCAAACTTTGTAATCAGATTGCGGAAGCGAATGCGTTCCTGCGGGTCAAGTCCGGCAGTAGGTTCGTCCAGAATCAGAATATCCGGGTCACCCAGCATAGCCTGTGCAATACCCACACGCTGGCGCATCCCCCGGAGAGCGCACCGATTTTTTTATGGTGAGCCTCACTCAAATTTACAATTTCCAAAAGCTCTTTGGAGCGCTGCTCTCCCTGTGGTTTCGGGATACCTTTCAGCGCACACATATACTTCAAAAATTCCATGACTTCAAAATTCTTATAGAACTGCGGATACTGCGGCAGATATCCGATGCGAGATAAAAATCCCGCACCCAGCTTCCGAACATCCACGCCATCAATCAGCACCCTGCCGACATCCCCTTTGAGGATGCCGACAAAGATGTTGATGAGTGTGGTTTTACCCGCACCGTTGGTTCCCAAGAGGCCGTATACGCCCTCCTGAAGCTCGGTGGTAAAGTCTTTTAGGGCATATTTGCCCTTATATTGCTTTGAAACGCCTTTAAAAGTTATCTTCATTGATCCTCCTATGGGAGCACTGTATTAAAAAGAAAAAGATGCTACCTTTGTGCTCACGGCCGCCTGTTTATGCCCCAAAAGAACCATGCAGGTCTTTGCATTATCCACCACACAAATCATGGGGTCGTTGATACCGTACAGCTCCTGTCCGTCATTGGATATGCTTTCTTCCTTTACAAGTTTTCCAGTGTCTGATTCGTATACCCGAACTGTCCAACCGGTCCTGCTGGGAACCGATGACGCAAAATAGCGCCCGGTATCGGAGCCGTAGATATTGCCGCCTTCTTTTTTGTCGGATAGCTTATGGGTTTTCTGCTCTCCAGTTTTGCTGTCAATCACCATCATGCGCCCGGAGGCTGTTTTAAAATCCTCGGCAATCAATAACCGTGAAGGATAGCTTGTTAGCATTTTGGGAGAATAGCCCCCCGGTTTTTTGTTTGTCAACCCACTGCCATCTATGTTTACGGTTCCTACGGTATCAAAGGATGGTTTATTATTTACAGCAGGGACATCAAAGCTCTGCGCTTTAAAGGCTACGCTCTTCCCGTTGTTTGTGAACCCAATTTGTTCAATAATAGAAAGCCCCAGATTGTTTTTATCATCATTTCCGGTGAGAGCAATCAGCTTCGTGCTCTTTTGGTTCACACGGTCATAAAGCATGATGCCCTGCTGCAACGTAGCAAAAGCGAGGGTATTGCCATCCGGCGATATAGCAATAGCTTCTGTTTCGACCAGAAGCCCTCCATCTTCCACAAGCTTCGAGATATCAATTTCGGATTTTAATACAAGGTTTTCGTCATAAATAACGGCGCGGAATTGAAACGCAGAGTCGCTTAGCACGAAGCCACCAGTGGAATTCTCCGAAATTGTCTGTCCCACAACGGCATAACCGCTATCAAGCGCCAAAACACGAATTGTACTCAATGTTGGAGTTTGGGCGGTAGCAGCAATCTTTCCGCTTGCCAAGTCATACAGTGACAGCTGATCGGCAAGAACCAGCACTTTGCTGCCATCTGCGGGATAGATGCCTTTGATCTTTCCCTGTATGCTGCTAAAGTTTGCCTGCTTCACAGCGATGGGAGTAACGGTTACTTCACTTGACGACGGGGGACTACTGGTCTGCGGAGGCGTACTGTCTGTTATTGCTTCCGCTACGGGGACAGAAACGGATGGGAGGGCGCTATCACTTTGCACAGGAGTGGTTTGCGGGGAAGAACTCGATTCTGGAAGTTCATTGCCTCTTTGCGCGCATCCGGATAAAATCAAGATTAAGCACAATACCACACTAAAAACTGCTTTTTTCATTTTCATTCTCCTTGTTATTTTTTATAGAGCAAAACCGAAGCGGTCTTGTTTAAAAACTTGCCGTCCTCCCAAAGCTCCTGAACATTGCATAGGGTAGAAACTACATAGAAGGTATTGAAATCTTCCAGCTCTGAAAGATCAATATCTGCTTCAATCACGGATACATTCCCCTTTGTCAGCACGGTTTCAAAGGATGTGTTCTTCCCATCCGACAATGCCTGATGATTGATGTAAAAGGTGTGACGATACCGTGAACCGGGATATCCTACGATTTTGAAAGTAACGTGGAGCGTTCCATCTGCATTCACTTTCAGGTTGCTGATCAGTCCGCCCCCACCATCAAAAAACTGCTGTGCGAAAACCTGCTTGTTTAACGTTTCCAGTGTAATATCTTCCATGCCAGAATAAATGAAAAGGCTATCGAGGTAATCCTGTGTAACCGGCTCCGTGGATTGTTTAACGTTGTGTAATTTCTTATACTTTAGCAGGGTGGTGCTGTTTGGAGATTGAGCATCTGCTTCAAAAGTGATTTCATAATCACCGGCAAGGGTGTCATGATACATACCGTAACTGCTGGAGTTCTCCATATCCGGCATAAAATCAGGCGCATATACGCTGACAATCATAAGCGATAGGGTATCTCCCATTTTTCCGGTCACCGGTTCAAAAATGATAGAGAACGGGTACTCTTTGTCGTCCTCCGCTAGGTTCATACTGTGCATGGTTTGATAACCGGGAGCAGTCTCGGTTTTGTACGGTTGTGCTATGCCGTCCACAAATACAAGAAAGCCTACATTCTTTGCTTTCCCGGCAGCAGAAACTTTGTAGGGAATACTTATTTCACCACCCTCATAAACAAAGGGGAGTTTGTTTCCGTTTTCATCTCGATTCATAGTTGTTGGACTATGGCCGATACTTCCAAGAACACCGCCCGCCATTTCATCCCCGGTTTGAAACGGATTTTTATCCGAAGTGTTAGAGCTGTTATTCGGAGTGCTGCTTGGCTCACTTTTCTGTGGGGCGCATCCCGCTACTGTCATGGCCAACAAAAATGCCAAGAGTAAAACAAAGTTTTTTTTCATGGGTTACCTCAACTTTCATTTCATTTGCACTTAAAGGGATCAATATCATAGACAATTGTCTACATTCGGGGTGCACGACCACCTTGTTTCGGTGGTAACGAGGTCGTGTTGGTGCATTATTATGAATTAGTTTTCATCGTCAGCAATTATACGAGGAATTAAGTGATACATTTCAGGATCTTGTATTTCTGGGTCATAGGGCGGCGCTTGGGATGGTTCCACAGGAGTATCTTCATAGATGGGTATAAGCACATCGGGTGGTAAGCTGTTATCAACGGCATTTTGTCTCTCCGAATCATCTTTGGACGTATCGAATGGGGTCGTCGTAAACATATCATTGGGTTGTGTGCTATAAATATAACTTGGCTCTGTATCAGCCGTTATCGTTTGATTAAGCTGTTGTTCATTGCTTTCGGGAACAACAGGCAGGGTCGGAGATAACGCAAAGGCAGTGGTTCCGCACATTGTCACCGCTACAACAGCCATAAAGAGTACCGGCGAGAAGCGCTTATTCGCCATGTCCATCATGGCATAAATACGCTTTTTCATGCTCTTAGTCCCGCTGTAAAAATTTGTGGACAGGGCTGTTTTATAAGCGCCGCTGTTTCGCATCGTACCGATGACGGATTCTCCATATCGTGCGCGCCCTTTTGCGCCAATTCCTTTCAATACTTCCTCGTCACAAGAGATTTCACATAGATTCAGAACCGATCTTACGGCCAAGTGAATCACCGGGTTAAACCAGTGGATAGCGAGGGTTGAAAGCATCAGGATTTTGTACCACAAATCCTTTCTCTTAATATGCACAAGCTCATGCTTGAGGATAAGCGGCAGCTCATCCTCAGAAAAAGTCACTTGTGGCAGTAACACCACAGGGCGAAGCAACCCTACCACCATTGGCGTTTTGATGCAGGCACAGGATTTGATAGGAATATATTTGTTGATGTGAAGCTCAGCTTTCGTGTTATTGAAGATTCTCAGTATATCTACATCCTTAACATCTTCACTCCAACGCTTTACAGCAGATAAAAAACGTAAGTGCGAAAACAGATGCCAGATTAAGAAAACGGATGAACCCAAAATCCAAAGTGCCCCTGCATATTGGAGCCAATCTAAACTTGCTGGGGTATTGGCAGCAGTGACAGGAGAAGCAGCTTGCGTTGTACCCTGCGGCACAGCGGCCTGTAAGAACTCCGGCAAGGTTAGTTTTATGCTTGTCCGAATAGGTACAAGTAACGCCACAAAAACGACTGTCCATAAGTAATAGCGACATTTTGCTGAATACCGATGTGTCAACATGGGAGAAATAAACAGCATCAGCATGATGATTAAGGAAAGCTGTAACGAATTTTGAAGATAAACAGAAAATATCTCACGCATATTATTCACCCCGCTTTTTCAACCATTTTGACAGCTCATCCAAGTCGGACTCGTTTAACTCCTTTCCATCGTACAAAGTATCCACAAGACTGACGATGGATCGGTTGTGAAATCGCTCAATAAAGCTGCTGGTTTCAAATTTTAAGTATCGCTCTTTATCCACCAAAGGATAATAGGTACGCTCCTTGCCGTTTTTTTCGGTGCGCAAAAATCCTCGGTCAACTAATCGAAGTAAAAGCGCAATCAGTGTTTGCAGCCTCCACCCCTTTTCATTGCCCAGCTGATCCATCAAAATGTTGGTGGTGACGGGAGGTTCGTTCTCCCATATAGTTTTCATTACTTCAAATTCCGCATCGGGAAGTTTTTTAATGCTTTTCATGATCTCAACTCCTATTGTAAACGACAAATATATACAAGTGTCTATAATAAGTTATTATACAACCGTCTATAATGATTGTCAATATGTTGATAGACAAATGTATACATTTTTTTGTTCGTATTAATAGTCATCATTGGTTCGTTCTCAATCCAATGCTCATACTGTAAAATTGGGTGTGGAGGTGAACGAACAGTGGAGGAATTGCTGAACTCATTTGGTCAGACCATAAAGGATGCCCGTATTACCGCAGGCATGACACAGGATGCGCTTGCGGAACAGACCGGAGTCACGCCAAGATACATAATGGCCATTGAGAATGAAAATAAACACCCAAGAATGCCGGTGCTGCTTAAGATCATCCGCACCTTGAAAATATCAGCCGATACGATCTTTTATCCGGAAATTCAACATACAGACAGAGAAAAAGAACAGCTTTTGCACATGATCCAGCTATGCGGAGAAAAGGAAATCAAAATAGCTGCCGCAACCATCAAAGCTCTATTGGATGCCAGATAAGCAAAATCCATCTTCTATCTTCGAGGATGGATTTTCTTCATGGCAGAGAGATAGATTGTCTTTTCTCTGTGTTTAAGAAATCCTTAGAGTGACAGGTTCACTGCATAGGTCATGATGACACATACCATATGCCGCCGACAGGACGCACTGCTCCCTTGGCGGCAGGGTATGTGTTTTCTCATTTCACTGTAAACAACAAACTGCTCTTGCCGCCGTTTTCCCGCCAGCGCTGTTCCTTTTGAAGATGGCCGGTCTTTTCAAGGTCAGCGATGGCACGCTGAACGGTGCGGCGGGAGAGCTTCAAGTCCTTGGCAATGGTACCGATGGCGGGATAACAGGTTCCATCCTTGTTCGCTCGGTCTTTCAGATACCGGTACACCACCACGGCACGGTGCGGAACATCTGCGGCATAGAGAGAAGAAAGATAGCTCATCAGGAACACCTCCTTAATCTGTGCGCAGGGGCATGGCAGGAGGCTCCGGCTCATGCTCCGGTACCAATGTATGCAACATACCTCCGCTACGGTCATCATAGGGAGGCTCCGGGAATTCGGCAAAGTCATCCTCATCATAGGCACAGCCACGCTGGAGGATTTCCTGCTCCAACTCGAAGCGGTCGGCATAATGAACCTTTCGGGTAGCACATTCCTCCACCTCAAAGGACTTCTCAAATCGGATACCCCATTTCAGAAACAGCGGTAGCTTAGTGCGCATGGGACAGCAGCCAGTTTTAGCAAGAATAAAGTTCCCCTTGGATAGAGTTTTCAGCTCATCCGGTGTCATCAGCGGCCTTTGGATCATCTGCAGGCTCTGGCTGGGATCATTTTTTCCTCTGCTGATGGAACCGGACATAACAGTCTTGTTCCCAAGCGCCCTTGAGAGAATGTCTGCACTTTCCGAGTTAGGAGCAAAGCCTCCGAACAAAATATCCTGACAGTTATCGATGATGATAGCAGAACCCTCCTTGCCGTAGTTTTTCTCAAGCTGTGCAAAGGACTGGATAATGGGTACCATGCTGATGCGGCGGGAGCGGCCTGCGGAAAACATCATCTCCATCGACTGGATTTTTGGGATGGTTCCGATCTCATCGGCAAAGATCATTACCCGGTTGGGGAGCTTACCTCCATATTCATCTGCTACAGTCAGCATCTCCCGGTAGAGCTGCTGGAGGAACAGGCTGACCATAAAGTATTTCGTGTTATCTTCCTCCGGCAGTACGATGAAGATGGCACACTTCTCTTTGCAAAAGGTTTCTGTATCCAGTGAGCTGTCGAAGCACAGAATCTGCTCCATCTCCGAATCCAGAAAGGCGTTGAGGCGTGACATAGCCGTGGACAGTACGGAGGCCATCGCTTGGTCGGCGGTGTTGAGAGCTGCTCCCGCAAACCATCTTGCCTTATGGTCAGTCGGTAACTTGTCCATAAGCAGCTGAAACTGGCTTTTGTTTTTCACTGGTGAGGGAGCCAGCAAATCCTGTATCATTTTGAACACCGATATGATGTGCCGCTTCTCCGGAGGACAATATTCTGCAATCAGTAAGATTACTGATGTCAATAAACCCTCGGCAGCATCATAGAAAAATGCATTCTGACCGTAGCTTGCCGAGTCCTCTCCGCTGCTGGATATGATGGTCTTGGCGGTGATTTTGGCGTACTTCTCAGCCTTGGCTTTTAGTGCAAGATTCTCCGGATTTTTCATGTAGGCATCCATATAGCGGTTCACAAGCTGCAGGATGTTGTCCCCATCCGAGCGGGTGGGATTGCGCAGATCCAGCACCGATATTTTGTAGCCGTAGTAATCCTTAGCGATGCCTGCGTAGTTTCGGAACAGGTCGCCCTTGGTATCGGTGCAGAGGAAGCTCATACCGGAGGCACAGGCATATTCGATGTTGGGGTAGAGAAAGTTGGCGGTTTTACCTACTCCTGCAGCGCCAATCATGAGGCAATGAATGTCGCCGTCATCAATGAGGGCGGTGGTGGAGCCTGCCTTTTGCTTGCAGCCCACCACAAGCCCCTGCAAAGCGGGCAGATTCTGCCCACGCCGCCATTTCTCCGGTTCATAGGGTACATGGGCGTATATGCGTTTGATTTCGCTTTCTGTGGCAAAACGGGCGGTACCGTGCTGACCGTCACCGACCGTTTTGGATTTGATGCCACTAAGGGTATAGTAGTGTGCTAAAAGAGAAAGACCGCCGATGACGAAAAACATCACGGCGGCAACAGCTATGAGGATAGTTACTTGGGATGGCATAGGAAAACTCCTTTCTTTCACATGTTTGTTGTAGTATAATAAAATGAATATTAGGTTTAGAGATAGAGAATATGTGACAAAAAACAAGGTGGTTTATAAATGAAAAATTTCAGAATAGTAATTTGTTTTCTGATGCTAATAACTATTGCTTCGCTTGTATCATGTAGCAATATATCGACAAAAGACATCAAGCTTTCCATTGATATGGAACTAACCGAGGATTACGATGAAGATGCTCCCTTTATTGATGAAAGGTTAATCTATGTTTCTGAGGACGCTAAGAACATAGATTTAAATGTTTCTTTTCAGATGACGGGCGAAAGCGGTATATTGGAAATAGCGGACAACGCTACCGGTGAGATTTTCTGGAGTGAGTCATGGGATGACGATGTGAGCAAAACTGCGTTTATCATTCCGCTTGCTAAGCTTCAAACAGAAAGAGAATATGTTATACGTTTTACTGGCACCAAGATAACCTATGCAAAAATAGAAATCACCTCTGACAGCAGTTTTGTCAAAGAACAAGAGAAACCCTTAAAGCCCAATAGAAGTTAGGACACTATGCCAGCAATGCGTTAATCAAAAAATATGACTACCATAAAGGGGCTATCATCATTTCATCTCATTACCATAGCCGGTGCGGTCTGCTCCTGTGAACATGATTCTTTCAAATCCTCATTCCAATCCTTGTGTGCCGAAACATTATATACCACACCTTCAAATCCCTGCTCCTTTAAGGTTTTATGAATGCGGCTGGCAGCCTTACGTCCGGCTTCATCATTATCAAGGCAGAGTGTAACCCTTTGAAGTTTCGGATACAGCTCCAGTAGCTTCAGAACCGGCTGTTCCGACACACCGTTTAACGCCACATAGCTGGCATTTTTCCAGTTCTCCGGATGCAGGCTGATGTAGGAAAGCAGATCAATGGGCGCTTCAAACACAAACAAATTATGGGGATAGGGATTCTTTGAAACATAATGAAAGCTGTAAGCCGGATGACTGCCCTCCACATTGATGCGAAAAGCACTGCCGGTAGCAGTGCTTTTCTTATGGGCATGACGGGAAACGCCCTTTTCATCAAAGCCTACAAATACAGCGTTGTGATATTCGGCATCCTCAAACAGCAGATTTTCTCTGGCAAACTCGGACAGCACCTCCCGGCTGATGCAGCGCTGCTTGATAAGATAAGCAAACACCCGGCGCATATCCGTGTGCGCTGGCGGCAGGGCAAAGGGCTTTCGCTGCTCCGGTTCGCTGTGTTTACTGTGCTGCCGGTATTCCACACCCTGTTCACCGCCCAGCAACAGGCTAACCGCCTCCGGGAAAGACAGGTTGTAGAGCCGTTTCACAAGGTCGATGGCATAGCTGCCCTCCTCAGAAGCGTGATCATACCAGCGGTTGCCACGCACCGTGATGCTGTGATCTCTGGCCAGCCGCTTATCTCTGCCGGAGGGCAGGAGCTTTTCTCCCTGCCGCTGGAGGAAATCCACCAAGTCCACCGTGTTGGCTCGCTCCTTTTGTTCGTCTGTAAAATAGATGTAGCCTGACATAGTAAAACCTCCCATCATAAATGAATTTGTGGCACATGGTCATCCCGCTTGTGACCCTGCGCCTGCTTTTTCTCCTGCAGCTTCCGTCTGCGCTTGCGGTCGATGTGATCGGCAGCGATTCCTGCTGTTCTGTGATAATCCTCCCGGAACAGATTTTCCAGCCGGTGCATCAGACGAGTGGCGGCCAGCAGCACCGAGGGATTGCGGTAGCTATTGATGTTGTCAATTAGGTACTGCGCATATTGGTTTCCCTGCTCGGCGGAGGCGGTCAGCCAGCGGACAGCCGCTTCCATATCCTTTGAAACATCCTCCCCTTGGAGATAGAGCTTGCCAAGCTGGTAAGCCGCATACTCGTTTTTCTTCTCTGCCGATAAGATGAACAGCCGGATTGCCTCACCGACATTCTTGGGAACACCGTCACCGGATAGATACAGCTTCGCCAATGAGTACCCAGCGTAAGCATTACCGAGGTCGGAGGAGAGCGTAAACCATTTGACTGCTTCCGGAACATTCTTCGGGATATCCGTACCGGCAAGATAGAGCCTGCCGAGCTGGTAAGCGGCGTACTCATTTTTTTGTTCTGCAGCAGCTGTAAACATAGCTACTGCCTTTGAAATATCTTTCTCCACATGAGTTCCATCCCGGTACAGCTTACCGAGGGCATATTGCGCTCCGGCGTTTCCGGCCTCGGCTGCTTTGACCATCCAAGCTACAGCCTGCTCAGGATTTCCGATGCCTGTTTCCAGACACACCTTGCCCAGCAGATATTGGGCATTCGCATTTCCGAGCTGCGCCGACTTCTCCAGATAGGAAACCGCAGCCTGCACATCCTTTTCCGTGCCGGTTCCAGTGTAAAACATCTGCCCGAGGCGGTATTGTAGCTTGTCATCATGGCTGTCCTTTTCCAGACGATAAAAGCCGGAAAAAGCAGCTTTGAAGTGCTGATCGGAAGCAGTGGAATTCACTGGGGTACCGACACCGTCACGGTACATCTTGGCAAGCTCATAATCCGCATAAGGATTTCCCTGATCGGCAGACAAGGTATAGAGCCGGAGCGCCTGTGCAGAATCCTGCGAAACACCCTGACCACGGTAATATAAACAGCCGAGGGAATATTGGGCGTATTTATGGTTCTTGTCCACCGCCTCCTGAAACCATGAGGCTGCCTTTCCATAGTCCTGTTCCGTTCCAAGACCGGCGGCATGCATTTTTCCGATACGGTACTCCAGATAGGGCTTCGGCTTTTCTGTTTCTGCCGATAAAAAAGCCGCAAGCGCTTTTTCATACCATGCGTGTGCGGCCTGTAAATCAATCTCACGGCCTAAGCCATCGGCTAACATTCTGCCGAGATCGTGCATGGCAAGGGCATTGCCGGATTCCGCTTCCAGCAGAAACAGTTGGTATGCCTTATCAAAGTCCTGCGGTACATCTTCGCTGCCGTAGAGATGTTTTTTCCCCAGCTTGTATTGCTTGTTCCACTCCGCACGAAAGATCACATCGGCAGGCTCCAGAAACACATCATCTGACTGAACATCCGCAGGCTCCGGCAGCTCCGGTTCCGGTGCGGCTTCATCCTCAAATGAGAAATGGTGACTACCAAGCTTTAACGCTTCGGCAATCACCATATTTTTAATGCTCTTAAATTGTTTCTGTTGGGAGAGCGGAGGAAGATGCGGTAGCTTATTTGAATAGGTCTTTAGGATTTCATTCTGCCAGTCGTTCCATGCCCGATACAGCTTGTCGATCCGTTCCTCCTTGGCAAGCTCATCCACGATGCGGTCGATGATGGCTTTCACATCGGATTTGAGGTATCCGTACACCTTTTTGCCTCCGGTATTTTGAAGCCGCCGAGCCAACAACCGCAGATCCACTTCGATGGCTTTGTTTTCACAGACACAATCCTGAACTTGTGAAAGCAGTTCGGACATCACATCGGCGGCACCCTGCTTGAGCTGACTTCGGGCTTCGTTCTGATGCTCATAAATATGGGCGAAGTCCTGACGGAAAATATCGTGCGCCAGCTCCGAGCGCATAGCTTCGATGGCAGGCTCGGTGAGGAAACCGTCATTGTCCTTGGCGGAGTAGACCATGAGATGCACATGAGGATGATGGCTTTCATTATGAAAGGCAGCGTACCAACGGAGGTTCTCGCTGTCGATTTTCATATGCTTGCAGAGCATGGCTTTTTTGCTGCGGAGTAAATCCTGCCACTGCTTTCCGCTGTCGTACCCAAGTCGTGCGGCATCCTCCCGACGCAGGCTGATGACATGAGTCCAGACAGCGCCCCTGTGATTGCACACATCCTCCTGCACCTGCGCCAGTACCACCGGCACTCCCGCATCGGTAAACAGGCCATGCTCTCCAATCCGCTCCACACGGGGACGGCCTGCGATATATTCCACATAGTTTTCCCGCTTGCCGATGAGGTTGAGATTCTGTTCCAATGTCAGGGAGATGAATTCGGTTGCGTTGCCGATGGTGGGGTTCTCACAGTAGTCGGCGTACTCCAACATATCCTTGGCGGAGGGAATGTCACGAATGAGCTGGTTGATGAGCTGATGCTGTTTTGCCGTAGCCGGGAGTAGCAGCTTGCTCTCATCGATCTTTTCCACACCCTCATGGGTTCCGATGTACTGCACATAGTTTTCAAGCTGGGCTGGCGGGGCATCCCGCATGTATTGTGAAGTGAATATGATTTTAGGCATGGCGGCCTCCTTTTTGAATTTTGGGTAAAAGAAAAGAGCGACCACAGTGATCGCTCTTTTACCACATTTTTTCGTTTCTTCCATACAGTTGCTTTGTAACATCAACTTGAATAGTCTCTATTTGTCTACCCATAATTATGAAGTTTTCTATTTCTGGGGGTGGTAGTGATATAAGAGACTTATTTTCAAGCAAAAGATATTGCTCTCGTAGTTGCATTAGTAATCTACCCAAGGCGTTTACTCCAACAAAGCTATCATCTTCTTTTTTAGCTCCCCAAAAAACATCCTTTGAGGAATCTTCTACAATTGTTTTCCCAACAGTAGATTTGAGCAGTTCTCCAAAGTCGTGCCAATTACAGAGTAATTTTGCCCTTATTGCCCACCGCATTATCTTAACACGTTCTTGTTCCCAATCGGAACGTGTTAGATTAGCATACTTTTTGCTGACGTCCTTTGCGTACATGGGACTGTGCTGTTTGATAATCTGTTGTTGTATTTCTGGATGGTTAGGAAATCGACATGCTTGATAAAGTGCCTCGGCAGTTAAAAAATGTATATCATAGATATCAATTTTATAGTTTGGAGCCATATTTGACAAACCGCCAAAGGCTTCTGATGTTTTTCTGAATGCTATGCAATTGCTAATATTATATGTTCTGATTTGCTCATTCCCATACAAACATATCACCGCCATTCTCATTGGCTTTACGAGGAAGCAATGGATACCATTTACTAAAAGGATGCCACGGTTCAGCATTGGCATCTCCCCACCAAAATGCTAATGGACAGTTATTTGACATGTTCATGTAAGTTGCAAAAAATGCACCAAATCCAAAAGAAATCCTATTATCGTAGCCCATGGGTCTTATAAACCGTTTGTTATTATCACTAAAGCTAATAATTTTTAAGCCAGCTTCCATTAACTCTTGTTCAAGAATTGCTCTACTATCCTCTGACGTGTAGACTCCACCCGAATAGATACTTTCTCTAAATAGCCTGACCTTTTTCCCAGGAGTCATATCTGATTCATCCTTAAGGGTATTGATGTAATCAGAAACATTTTCACTTTCATATTCTTGTGGCCATAAACATTCATAAGAGTGATTTCTGCCTCCAGAATTTTGAATGGTCTTGCATCTCCAAATATCAAAATTAATATTATTCTCTTTTATTGAATCCTTTAAGCTTTGCTGAATCCACCACTCTGCAAAACTATGTACTACCATAAAAATCGTGTTAATAGTTGAACCATTAGGTACTTTCCTTATTAATTTTTCCATATCTTTGCGCACAGTGTTTCCAGAGAACATACAGTCATCTACATAAACAAAAGATGTTGCATCCGAATCGCAATCCTCAATATCAATTCCATATAGATCCAAAATAATTTTGCGTGATTTCTTGTACAGGCGATCCTGACTGTTACCCTTTGTCTGACAATTTAAAAAAATAGTATTGGAAATGGCCTGTTCTATATCCTTGCCCCAAATCTTTGTCGAAGAATATATCCCAGTTAAGTATTCTTCAATATTTTCTTTTGAAAAATAATACTCATTTAATAACTTAAAGGTTTCCTGTAAAATAATTTCATGATGGTTATCAAATTGAGACACCCAACGTTCGACATGGGATTTGTCAAACTCAACATTCAAACAACCTTTTTTTCTATTACGAAGTCGATATTGCTCAATTATATTAGCTATTTCTTCACAGTAGTCTTGCGGCATATAAAAACCTCCAATCAGAAATCTAATTTATATAATTATACTACAATCACCGACAAAAATCATCAAAAATGTGCAATTTATGAAAAACAGCCTCCGCTTCCGCAGAGGCCGTCCATCTATGTTTCCTTACAGTGCACCGAGCTTTTTCAACAGCTCCACGCAGTCCCTTGCACCCTGCACATAAAGGTGTTGACATTCATGATCCGCAATCAAATTGGTTTTCTCAAAGTAATCAGTGAGGATTTTCTGCTGTTCCTCCGGCAGTGATTTGACGATCTGATTCGCCTGTGAGCTGAGAGCCTTTACTTCGGCATAAAGCTGCAGCTCGCTGTCATACAGAGCTTCCTTGCGCTTTTCGATAGCGGCTTCCGTCAGCTCACGGATTGCTATTTCAAAGATTTCACTTTTCTCCATTTCATTTTCATCTCCTTTCCCAGCACTACAATGCTGTACACCAACATATAAATGGATATGCTTTCATAGTCCATACCCAAATAGAATAAATTCACCTTACATTTTTAGGTTCGCCGCTTTTGGTAGTTATATGCATCCTCGAAATCAACCGCACCGTTGATCCGCTTTACTTCCTCCACACATTTTAAGTGTAGGCTTTGGAGTGCCTGCTCGTCAACCGAATGGGTATACGCCACCACATGAGAGAGCTTTGACAACTCGGTAGCAATTTTGAAATCCATTCTAGCCAGACGGTTTTCCGTATCCCGGATGGCGCTGACGAGGACGGATGATAAACTCTGCAGCAAATAGTTTTCGATTTTCTGCGAGGTAAGATACCCGCAGTAAAACTTCAGCGCCTCGGTGACAAATTCATTTCTGGATTTCACATTGGCCTGCTCCAGCAGCTCATCGCACCGATCCAGCACTTCTTTTTCGATATAAAATCCGGTGCGGACTTTTTCCGGTTCTTTTGCCATACTGCCTCCTTTTCTCTGTGAATTTTGCCCCGGTATGCACAGTAAGCCCCGGAAACACCGGGTTTTCCTTGCTCTATTCTGAAACCAGCATAACAAATGAGGGCTTTGGTCAGAAAGTTATGTCATTTTAGAATCCCCGAACGGCTTTGCCGGTCGGTGTTCAGGGGAGTTATGCTGCCAAAGCAGCATAACTCCTTTAACCTGCACCATTTTCGACCCAACCGGAACGCCCTCATTCTGAGCCTTTATCGCCTTATCCGGGGCTTTTTCACATTTCCTCCACACGGGCGCAACGTGGGCGGTATCTTGCTGATTGGTATCAGGCTGCCACCCTGCCTGCCAAAAGGTCACACAGCGGGGCACCGCCGCTCACACGCCCGGACTGCGTTTCTACTTACGCCTGCCTATTGTCAGAGCCACCAGTCGCAGCAGGGCGAACCGGTCTTTTGGGTTTTGCAGCGGCCTCACGGGAGAGCTTATCGTCAATGTACTCACGGGTGGCCTGCGGAACGTGCTTTTCGTAGAGCTTCTGGACGGTATCCTCCAGCTCCGTCTGCAAATCCGTATCCTTTTTGCCCATGTGATAGGTCAGGGCATCCAGCTTTTCACTGTCAAAGCTGACTGTCAGTGTTGCTTTTTTCATGATACTTTCCTCCGTTTCATTTCATTTGGGGTGACTGTAAGGGGGTATCGCCCTCTTGCGCGACCCATTTTTCATAATCCGATACCGGGCAGTACCCGGCAAGCATGGACGAGAATTCCTCCAAGCGGGAGGGCTTCACCTTGCCCAGCTCCATCTGCAAACCGTAATAGCCGTTGTAAACCTTGACCACCTCGGCATCCAAAATATCAGCCCAAGCCACTTTCCCGGCATCGGTCAGGGTATGCTCATCCAGCTCCACAATGGTGGCAGGCTGTACCTCCACATCCTTGTGAAGCAGATGGATATCCTCCCAATGGAGGTGGAGTAAATCTTTCAGCCTGCTAACCGGCTCAGTGGATTCCGGCAGCTGCTCCGGCTCCGATTCCTCCGGGTGACCGCCATACTGCGGACAGAAGTTGAGGTAATAGCACACATCAATGGCATTCTCATTCAGCTCGACATCTGCTACGGCTTCACGCTCATGAAGCATATCAACAAGAACATTGCAAATTCCATCGTTGAATTCCAGATTGATTCCGGTTTGTTTTTCAAGCTCATCAAAGGTGAGAATCCAGTTTCCCTCCGTTGTATTCTGCGTTCCGGAGGACACGATGTAATCCACCGCCTTCGTCAGTTTCTGATTAAACTGCTGCAAGACCGGGAAGGTCAGAGCAGAAATGTCGGGAACATAGGAGGCATACCGGCAGTAGCCATAGCCCTCCGATTCCACCAGTAGTCCGTCCTTTCTGCCCTCACCAGTGAGCAGCAGGCAATGATACACACCGCCACTGTCGCAGTGCATCTGATCGATATTTTCCTGAATAAAGACGTAATCCCTCATAGGCTTTTGCAGCACTACTTCAAAAACATCAGCGGGAAGCCGAATGGTTTTTGATACCTCGAAGCTCCGCAGATTGAAATCTGAAGGCTTCCGTTCAAAAATTGCTTTCATGAAATATCATCTCCTTTTGTCTATTTGAGCCTGCCGTAAGCATAAAAGTGGCTGCGCCAATAGCGGCTGTTTAGATCCGCATAGCCGATTGGGCTTCCACAGTGCAGCATCTGACCGTTCCCAACATAGATTCCGATGTGGCTTATGATTCCGGCTGAGGCATAGGTTCCTTGGAAAAACACCAAATCTCCGGGCTTGGCTTCCTCACGGGAGATCACCGCACACTGATTAAAAATACCCGATGCCGTGGTGCGGGACAGATAATATACGCCGGATTTGGAATAGACCCAGCACACATAGCCGGAGCAGTCAAAGGAAGTCTGCGGAGAAGAGCCACCCCAAACATACGGGTAGCCGATATATTTTTGGGCTTCCTCCATCAACGCCTGATAGGTACCATCGCCCATCTCTCCGGGATATTCCCCATCCTCCGCACCGGGGATGGCTCTGCCGTACTTGGCATGGGAGTAAATCTGCTGGGCATTGATCCAGTTTTCCTCTGTAATGGTTCTGGCGAGGGAGCTTTCAAGGTTTGCATATATCTCATTCAGATCGGTAATGGGAACAGCCACCGTGTAGGTTTCCTCCGTTTCATTGCCGTTCTCATCGGTAACGGTGCGGGTGCGTTCCTCGTAGCGGACAAAGCAATCGGCAAAGGCTCGGTAATCGGAAGCATTTATGCGCAGATTTTTAGCGCCGAAATACAGAGAATAAAAAATTGATTTCATGCGGGTGCTGTCGATGCCACCGCTTTCGATCATGGGCGTAATCTCAGATACAGCTCCGTCCAAATCAGAAAAGCTGCCCCGCATATCCTCAATATACTGCCGGTACTCGGCAGGAACCTGCGACGAGATACTGCCTCCGTGAAAGCTCAAATCCACAGCAGAATTGTTGTGGTCTGCGGTACCGGACAGCAGGCTCATAATCATAACGATAATTAAAATAAACGGAGTGAGGATGGCTGCGATGACCACGCCCACCGCTTTCCATGTCCGTTTGTCGGTGGCTGCGGCGATTGCCGCTTTTACCGCAAGGGTAATGGTTGCCGGGTCTGCCATCGGGGATCACCACCATTTCTGCTGCCAAAGATTGAATTGGGCATCCTCCGCAGCCTGCTGCTCCTGCGCCAGACAAATGGATTTCTCCACCGCCTGATCCAAAAAATCCGTATCAAATCCTGCAGTTTCATAGCCCTCGGCAATGGTGTGGAGATAAAAATCCGAGGGTGCGCCGAACTCTCTGCCGTCATTCATGATATAGACCATCGCATTGACCGGTTTGCCGTTCAGCTCTACCTCCAGCATTTCCTTGCGATAAAAATTCGGATATCCCTCATAACGGTCGAGGGAAAGCTCATCCTGCGGCCTGATTTTCCATAGAAGCACAGGCACGGAGCTGCCCTCCAGCGGCTCGATGGTTGCAACGGCACCACGGCTGCCGCCACGGAACAAAAGCTCATATCCTTTGATTTCACCGGCTCCCACCACCTTGGCAGTGGGGCAGCGGAATGCCATCTGCGGCAAATGAAGATTGCTGCCATAGGCAATGTATAAGCGGGTTTTATCCATGTTTTCCTCCTTACATTCGCATAGTAAAAGCCGGGGCATCTTCTGCCTCGGCTTCTGTTGGTTCGAGAGTGGTAGGCTGCACTTCTGTGGAAGTCTGCCGTGCCTGTTCCAGCTCTTTTTCTTTTTTCTGCCGCATCCGTTCCTTTTGTTTTTCTGCCTGTGCCGGATCACGCCAAGCAATGCAGCCGTCCAGATTCTTGAGCAAATGCTCACGGGCGGTCTTGAATTCATCTCCAATCAGCCCCAAGCGCAACAGCCAAGTCCGAAAGGTGTACTTTTCGTTAGTGGTCTGTGTCTTGATTCGGCTGGCACAACGCTGATTGAGCGCCTGTGCGGATATGGCCATGCACAGCTGAATGTAGGCCTTGATTTTCCCGGCATGAGTGGTTCCGTTGAACAGACGAAACTCCACCGTGCCTTTCTGGAACACTGAATGAAGATTCAGGCAGTGGTACCGGCTGTCGTCATAGTGAACGTTGCTGCGGCTTTCGCCGTTGTACCAAATTCGACCGACCTGATCCAGTGTCCGGGGCTTTCTGCGGTTGAGTTCCTCCAGAAACCGGTTATCCACCGGCTTGCACCAGCGGTGCTGTCTGGCTACCGATACCTGTAATGCTTTGTAGATCAAGTCCTCTTTGGCAGCCATGATATTGGTGATATTCCGCAGGGTATTGGCATCAAATGGCGAGGCATCCACATGAACATGGATGCCGCAGGAGCTGTTGGCAATGGCACCGGCCTCCCGGAGCTTGCGCACCAGCTCCTGTACTTTTTCGATATCCTCCCAACGGCAGATGGGGCTGACCATCTCGGTTTTGTATTCATCCGATGCTGCTACGGTCTGTCTGCCGTTTTTTCTCTGTGGTGTAATACTGGCATCGCTCATGAATTTCCACTTGCGCCCTTGGGAGTCGATGGCAGCATAGGTGTCGTAATAGCTGCCGTCATACACAGCCGTTGTACCAAAATAGGCGGCTGCAATATCGGCAGCAGCCTTGCGGGTAATGCCTGTCAGCTCCACCTCAATGCCGAAACGCTGGGCTTTCATGTCCATAACTTTCACCTCTCATTAACGGCCACCCGCCTTTCCGAACAGCTTCGCCTTATGCTCCGGAGCGTTTACCATCAGGTTATACCGCTCATTGCCGCATTTGTAGAGGCACACGCCACGTTGGGGGTAGCGGATCAGGTTGTATTCGCTCTGTTCTAACTGGAGGGTGTCGATATAAAACTTTGCATCAATATTTCCGGCATTGAACAGGAACTGATGAGTCGGGATGCTGAACAGGGGCTTGGTGTATTCCCGGATACCCTCGATATTGAAGTCCTCCAGATTCTGTGAGGCGATGATCACGGCTGAGTCCTTTTTGCGCACACGCTTGGAGAAGTTACGGACGTATTCCACGGCGGCGAGGTTGGTCAGGAACAGATAGAACTCGTCAATGCTGGCGGCGGTGTTGCCGTTGGTCAAAAGCTCGTTGCTCATGTAGGATAAAATGTTGAACAGCAGGGCGTTTTTCAAGCTCTTGCTTGCCTGCAGCAAACCTTTCACTCCAAAGGTCACAAAGCTGGAATCGGTGATATTGGTATGTCCGTCAAAGAATTTCGACTCCGCACCCTTGCAGATGGAGTGCAGCCCCAGCAGGATATTCTGCAAAAGCTCTGCGGTGTAAAGCTGGCGGCTGTTCTCGTCAAAGGTCTTGTATTCTTCCTCAATCAGCCCATACAGATCCGACAGGATGGGATAGTCCTTGGCAGTCAGCCGGTCGAATTTGGTACTGTCGCTGATGCCAAACTTAGCGTATAGCTTTTGCAGCATGATTTCGATGGTGTCGATTTCCCGGTGGTTAAAGTCCTTGTATGTCCGGAAAAAGTCCTTGAGAAAGGAAATATGTTGACTGAGCTTGCTGCTGATGCGGAAGGTCTGCGGCGCATCCTTATCCTCCGGGCTGCCGTTTTCATCCCATGTTTTCGGTTCCAGCACATTGATGATGAATTCACCAGACATGAGGTCAATAAAGCAGCCGCCGAGATTTTTGGTCAGATCCTCGTACTCCATTTCAGGATCGAGTGCGCGCACATTCATGCCGGATTCCCGCAGATTGCACAGAATGAGCTTGAGCAGATACGACTTTCCCTGACCGCTGTTGCCGAGAATCAGGATGTTTGCGTTGGTCTTGTCATCGGCTCGCTTATTAAAATCTACCAGCACATTGCTGCCGAACTTATCTCGCCCCACATAGAAGCCGCTGGCATCCGTTTTACCGGAATAGTTGAAGGGGTAGAGGTTCGCCACACTTGAGGCCGGAAGAACACGCTCGAACTGGTCACGGAACACATTAAAGCCGCTGGGCATCACGCACTGGAAGCCTTGCTGCTGGCGGAGCATCAGCCGGTCTACGTTGAGCTTAGAGCGGATCAGCTCGGTCATGACCTCGGTCTGCAGCAACTTGAGCTGATCCAGATCGTGTGCGGACAGCTCGATGTACACAGCCGAGTGGATGAAGGGTTCCCTGTTCCGGTGCGCCTGCGCCACGATAATGGCCACATCCTGCAGATTGCTTTCGGCCATAACGGTCTGCTGCAGATCATTGGTATTGGATTTGTTCAGCCGGTTCTTATTGGCGGCGTTGATGATGATTTTCTTTTCCTCCACCGGCGTGACATGGCGGGTATAGATGCGCAGGGTTACACCGTCCTTTTCTCCCAAGTGGCGGAGGATTGCCTGTTCCTCGGTGGCGGTGGGATACTCACGCAGCGCCCAAACGCAGCGGTAAGTGTTCCCACAGATGAAGTGATCGGTGTTGAATTTAATCACCGAGGGAGCAATCATATCCAGAAACTCTTGTATTCTGGCATCCTCCTGCGGTGGGGATGGGGGCTTTCTTTTTCTTGCCATCGGCGTTTCTTCCTTTCTGGTTTGGATTTGGGGTATAGCAAAAGCCGCCACATTTCGTGACGGCTTGAAGTAAAATGATTCACTTTGATAGAGAAGTGAGGTATAATTATCTTCACAATTAGAAGAACGGTATTCAAAAATACAAGTTATTTATTATGCTTCATAGGAGGCCTTATGAAATTAAGAAAATACAAACCGGAGGATTGTGTTGTGTTGGCAGAGCTTTTTTTCAATACCATACACTCCATAAATGCGAAAGATTATACAAAACCTCAGCTTGATGCTTGGGCAACAGGAAATGTAGACATATCTGCTTGGAATAAATCTTTTTTGGATCACAACACAGTTGTTGCGGAAATAAATGGTATTGTTGTCGGCTTCGGTGATATGGACGATAAAGGTTATCTTGATAGACTTTATGTCCATAGGGATTATCAAAACAAAGGTATTGCAACCGCTATTACAGATAGTTTGGAGCAGCAGGCCATTCTTGATGGTGTTTCTCTTTTTACCACCCATGCCTCTATTACGGCTAAGCCTTTTTTTGAAAAGCGAGGCTATCGTGTCGTCCATGACAATATAGTTGTTCGTAATGATCTAAAACTTACTAATTTCACAATGGAAAAGAACTGTGTGAACGAGCAAGTGAAACAGTTAAGGCGGTGATGACTATGCGTAAAGAAATTGAAATACAGGGTTGTGTAGAAATTCCCGAAAGCCTCTCATTTGATGAATTTTATGATAAATTCATTGCCTTTATAGAGGCTAACAACTGGTCATTTGGAGGCGGGATGAATGAAATCGTTGACGGCTTCTACATCAATTCCGATGGAACTAAAGGAAAACACGTTTTAGACGAATCTGAGGAAAAATAATTTATGGATCATTACAAATCATGGGCAGGACTCAAAAAACAATTAAATGAAGCCCTGTGTGACACATTAAAAAACAGGGTCACCTACTTTCTCACACGGTATCACGAGGTGCATAACTCCTATGGCAGAGCGGCCATTCTACTTGATGGAAAAGAGCTGGTCTGCTTTTCATGGATAGAAATGTATTATCAGGAGAGGGACATTACACCTTTATACGATGAAATGCCCGGTTCTCCCTATGAAGAGCTTGTTGAAAAAATGAAGCCTACATGGGATGCCAACTGCACTTATTGTGAAATGGATTTTTTAGAGGCGGTTCTTAAATTTCGCAATATGCCGATTCAAGAAGCTCTTACATCCGAAAACTATATCATAAAAGTATTGGCGATTATGGATAGACGTGTCGGCAAAAGGACACTCTCAAAAATCCTTGAGGACGAAGCATATAAGGATTATCCCGCTTGGGTACGTCAGTTTTACGAATTACGTTTATCTCAAATGAATTAAAACGATAGGTAAGCGGAAAGCCAAGGTAGAACCTTTTGGTTTTCCGCTTTTTCTCACTCATTCAAGATAACCCATCGCTCCCCATCGAAATCCTCGAATTTCTCGGTCGTGACATTCTGCTCGAAATAAACCGCAAGGATGCGCTTGATGTCCTCCTTGTCCGCTCGTTTCACCGAGAAGCCCTGCTCTTTCATAGACTTCTCAATGCGGGACAGGTACAGGAACACCTCTTTTTCCTTTTCATTCCGCAGGCGGATCAGGATTAAAAATTCCCTTGCTGTAGCCATCTGCACCTGTATCCGGTCAAGGAAGGACAGGTCTTTTTCGAGGAGCTTTCGCACCACAGGGTTTTGCTCCTGCTCCATGCGGCTGTGGAGAAACTGCTTGTTGTCCTCGAAGTTTTCCCGGCTGTTTAAGCACAAAATCTCGATCTCGGCGATTCCCTTGAGAACAGTCATCAGAGCATAGATGCGGGTGCTGATGCTGGCCTCAGACAGCACCGATATGTTGCTGGGCTTAATGATGAAATATACCAGTTCTCCGTGACCATAGGTCTGTAGGCTGTACTCGGTGATTTCCTTGGTACCAATGAGCTGCCGGGTGGAGGCTCTTTTTTTGGCTTCTGCCTTATCGTTCCTGCGCATTGGGCGTGTACCTCCATTCATAGAATTGCTGCTTGGTGATAAAAAAGGCACAGGCATACCGGAGAAAATCCAGAATGCTTGTGCCCTCAAAGCGGATGGTTAAAAAGGCGTAGACGGCGGTCAGAACAATGGGCGGCACAAAGCCCAGCTGGGAAACCGCAAGCACAGAGAGAAGCAGCGCCACACCGATGATGCCGATATCCCGCAGCTGCCACAGCCATAGGGTTGCCTTTGCTCTTAAGTGATCGGGGTAGATATACATGAAGCACCTCCTTTACATCCTCATGGAAAAACTGGAGCCTTGGGTCAACTCCGGTTCCATTTCTTTAGCAGCATAATGCACATTTGGGGAATAACAGGACTCATTCAGCTGCTTGGCATAGCTTTCGGCCTGTTCCATCGACTCAAATTCCATCGGCTTGCCGTCATGCTTGCACCAGCTTTGGGCGGCTCCGCACACCGAACCGGCGCTGCGCATCGCCCATACGCCATATTTCTTTTCCATAGCAAAACCTCCTTGGATTTGTTCTGCGGATATCTCCCTGACAGGGATACCCAGCTTTTTTGCTTCATTAAGCTCCATCGCCATCCCGGTGGAAATCCGGCTCCCACAGATCCACAGCTCATCACAGGCCTCCAACACACGATGCCCCATGCGAAGACCGGCTTCTCTCTGGACAGAATCGCTATCATCCAGAAACTGCGGGTACAGAAGATGAACAGCCACCGGCGTACAATTCTGCTCCATTGCATACTGGCAGGACGCCTTTGCAAACTCCACATTCTTCTGCACTTCACCGGCGTAAGGTGAAGCGATATAGACCAGCTTATTCTCGTTCATTTCGCCACCGCCTGTACTACTGTTTTAGTCATGTTCACCGCTGTCTGCGCCGCATACACCGTACTCATGAGGCTGGCTTTGGTGCTGGTATCCAGCCCGAACTGTCCGGCAATGCGGGGGATTTCACCGGCTGCCAGCATCAGGCCAAGACCCAGCAGGGCATGGTCTTTGACCACCATGAGTCCGGCAATCAGCACGGTTGCCTGCAAAAACGCCGTCAGGCATAGGCCGATGACCTGCTTGCTCCATGAAACAAAGCCGTCAATATAGCCACGGGGAACACTAAACATATACAGGCTTCCCACAGCAATCTGGATGAGAAGGATGCCGCCACGCTTCAGGTTGGCGAAGAACACCTTGATGACCGCATAGCCCATGAGGATCAATATAAAGATCATCATGATCGGGCTTGTAATAGCAGACAAGCCGCCGAACACATTGCTGGTCATGGCCTGCTCCAGATTTCCAGCATCCTGTAGGGAGGCGATAATGCCTTGGGCTACCGTTCCGAAGTCGGTTCCAAGGCCGGTAATCCCGGCAGTGAAGCTGCCCTGCAAAGATACCGACAGCTTATACAGCTCCACCGGCACCGTGGTGAACAGCCCCACGGCCATAAAGCCTTTGATGGCGTTGAGGGCGGTATCCTTGATGCTGCCTCTGCCGGACTGAGACTCAATTCCGCATTCAAAGGCGGCCACCACAAGGCCGACACCGTACAGCGCCCATGCCAGATAGGAAAAAAACAGCACGATGGACTGCACCCAGCTCATTTCGAACAGGTCGGCTCCCATGTTTCCCATCTGCATAAAAAAGTTGCCGAGAAAGCCCACGATCTGACCGTAGATCCAATCTACAATCTGACCGAGGACAGTGTCGGCTACAAAATCCCATATGAACATTTGAAGTGATCAACTCCTTTCACAAATTAATAATTTATGCTCTCCTAAAAATAGGGGATTGTAATTGTTGCAGACAACCTCCTGCGATGCTAAAATTGAAAAAATATGATTGCTAAGGAGAACCATGAATGATAAAAGTAATAGCACCAAGCATTATAAAAGAGAACCATCTATCGGATGCTCTACAACTCTACAAGCTGCTGGTAGCGGAAACCGTAAAAGAACATGGATGCATTTCTTATGAGCTATTTCAGGCGCTTGATGATCCCAATAGCCTAACCTTGATTGAAGAATGGGAAGATGAAGAAGCGCTGCATCACCACACAGAGACACCTCATTTTATTGATTTGGTCGGAAAACTTGCGGAATATGAGCAGGAGCTCCCTGTTCATATCTATAAAAAATTATTTTAGGCACTTATGACTTGACAACCCGCTTGTTCAGAGCTTTAATACCACACAACGGAGGCCGCCGGAATAATTTCAAAGGAGGTATTTGTGTGGCAGATTACAAAAAGCTCTACTATAAAATATTTAACGCAGTAACCAATGCCGAGAAGCTCGTTTCTCAGGCTGCTGGTTTAATGCGCACTGCCCAGCAGGAGTGCGAGGAAACATATATAGATGCAGACGATACGCCACTGCGCCTGACGGATAAGCCGGAGGAGTAAATCTCCGCTACATCCCCAGCACTTGCCAGATGTATAACGGGGCTGTTAATGTGAACACCAAGCAGGCAAACAGGATTGCCGGAGCCGCCCACTCGAACTGACCATGTTTCCGATAATCAAAATAAGCCGTGCCTAATTTGGCAAAGAAGAACACGGCCAGAATCAGGTCTATGGCGGGGAACACCACCTTGTTGACCACGGTTTTGATCTGCTGGGAGGCCGTTGTCCACGTTCCCTCAATCGCCCCTGCCACATCACCGGTTCCCGCTGCATAGGCCGTTGTACTGAACATCAGGCACAGCAGCAGAACCATGCACAGGAGCATTGCAATTCGTTTCGATTTCATTGATTTTCCACCTTTCATCATAGGGTTGAAAACAGCAAGACCGCAGCTTTTGATTGGCTGCGGTCTTGTTTTTTCTCTGTTTTTAATGGGGTTTCTGCGGCGCAATATGCCAGTCCGTCCATAAACTATCCCGGATGGTAACGCTGTCCGTGAGATTCATGGAGAGCATCCCGGCGGGTGTCCAGCTGTCTATCAGCCATGTGTATGAGGTATAGCTTCCGTCCGGGAACCAGATGGGTGAAAAATGAGTCCTGCGGCTGTAGGTACTGTAGGAATTCTTCTGAAACTCAAACCGGGCGCTGTAGCCGGAACTCATGCGCTCTAATAGCCTCCAGTAGGTCTGATACCCGAATTCCGGGAAGTAGGTCACCGCAGTCTGCGCTCCGGTTACCGCCGAGGACTGGTTGGTGCTGACTCTGGCAGAAACCGTTTCATTGATCCCGTAGCCGGATTTCATGGCCTTGCTGCTGGATGTGGGGCTTTTATCATCGGGCTTAATTGCCATGCTCGCCGACAGGCTGGCCTGATACCGGTCAATGTCAAACTCCCACCAGCCCTCATCGACCCATTCACCGTCATCCTCCCAATGACCGCCGCCGTCACCATCGCTGTACCAATGCCAGTCGCTGTGCCATACCCAATGCTCCTGCCACCAAGGTCGCCACATTGTCCAACTGGTGGAGGTCTGCTGCGCCTTGTTGGGAACAGCCGATTTTCTAAAGCTGTCATTGCGGTCATCTGCCACAGGATTGGGCGGAGGATTCTTATCAAGGTCAACGACATTTACGTTAATTGTCGCCTTGCTGGAGCTGCCGCCTCTGGACACAGAAACCGCAATGGTCATATGCTGCGGGGTATTTGGCGTTGTCCAGCGTATCCATGCCAGCTGGCTGTCGCCATCGGGATAGTAGCTGTTGCTGACCCGATGGCTTCTGCCATTCACATAAAAGGTGGCGGATACCGGATGATCCGGATCGCTCTGACCGCCGCTGACTGTAATCGCTGTGATAACCTCAGTATTGACCCGGTATTCGTAGTCATATACCGAAACATTGGGCGGCTCGGCAGGCTTATCCTTAAAACGCACAATGCCAAGACCGAGAGCTGCTTTAATATCCGCATTGGAGGCTGCCTTGCTTCGACTTCCCGACCATGCCGGATAGCCGAGATCCGCCACCTCCAAGAACATGGCCAGCGGCAGATTCTTATGAGAAAGGGATACCATTTTCTTTCTCAGGAGACCGCCGACCTGTTCGTCATACATGGCGGCTTCTGTGGCTGTGGTGGCAATCATCACACCCTCGAATTTGTAATAGGCGATGGGTTCCAGAAGTAACTTGTACTCGCCACCGATTAACACATCAAAGTCCATTCCAGTGAGACCGGCAATGCTTCGAATCACCTGTTCATCCGTAAAATAACTTTTGATGGCGGCAATATTGTTACTGCCATTGGTGCTGATAATGCGAGGGATAGACTGTGTTGGTTTAATTGCAACATAACCGCCTTTGACTGGTGACGGTGACCTGCCACCGTTATATTGCAGCTTACTGACCTTTCCGAAATTGTAAATTGATGAGTTCGGCGGTTTGTTTGTTAAGTCAATCGGAGTTGTGACAATAGCGTGATCATCAGATCTCACTACAGTCACCCGCACACCCTCATTACCCGGAGACCACGAGTTGATGCTGGTGCCATCTCCCATGCCACCGCCGCCTCCATCCACATTTCCATCACCAACGGCATAAACGGAAGCAGGCGAAATCAGACAAAAGAGCAATATCAGCGATAAAAAAGCAGAAAGCAATCGTTTCATTTTTTCTCCTTTCCGCAACAAAAAAAGCACAGCATAAACTGTACTTTTGTTGCAAAATTTTTTTAATCCATTTCGCCAATCTTGTTGCCGTTTTCATACATATCGTCAGCGTTTATCACCTGATTGGCACCGCCGTCCGGCACGTTATCAAATCCCGGCAGGCCACCGCCGCCCTGCGGCTTGCTTTCCGCAGCCGGTTTCTTCTCCGTATCCTCCGGCTTGTATTCTGGCGGCTTTGCTGGGTTTTTGTTATCCGCATCCTTTGGCAGCTCAGGCTTTGCGGGAACTTCCGGCTTTACCGGATCGGGCTGGAGCTTCTGCTCCGGCAAATCGGTTTGGGGCGGCAGCGTTTCCGTGCTTTCCGACTCCGGTGTGGACTGTGGGGAAACCACCACCTCTTTTTTCTCTGTGTTATTCTGTATATTAGGAGCCACATCCGAAGAGCTAACCGGCTCCTGTGAAGAAGCATCCGGTCTTACCGGTTCCTTAGCAAACCGCATTCCGATGGCAATCACCAACGCTATGCAAATCACCGCAGCGCCCGCAATGGCGAGCCTCCTTTTTGTTTTATCACTCATATAAGCAACCTCCTTCGAGAAGTGTAAAATGTTACCTCTTTGTATTTTTCACCATACTACATATTTTTTCGGAAGTCCAGACAATTTCCCGAACAGTTAAAAGACCTCGGTGTATCCCGCCTGCACCTTGAGTTTGATCTTCATGGGAGTCAGCTCCTTGCCGCCGAAATAGACCGGTACCTCCAAAAGAATCACCGCATCCGCTTCAAAACGCTGTGCGTTTTGAAGGGAGGACGGAGCCAGCGGCGCATTGCGAATGGTGACGTCCAATCCGGAGAGTTTGTATTCCAAAGCATCCCCAGCATATTTCACATGACTGCCTCCAACGTTTTTTGTACCGAGGACACCATCCATGTAACCATAAATATCGCCGGTGTTCACGCTGTAGGAAAAGGAGGATCCGTCCGGCTGGTAGCCGCCGCTATAGCCCTCCCGCACACCGTGATACACATCGGCGTAGTTGTCGTTGACTGTTACAATAATGGCATCCTCCAAGGCTTCTTTTACACCGGAGGCAATGATATTCAGCCGAAAAAACTCCATCACGCCGCACAGGATAATTACAAGCGCCAGCGTAATGGCTACCACCAAAGGGAAGCCGTTCCCGGCCTTATCCCTGAGAATGTGTCTTAGTTTGGTCATTTGTGGTACACCTCGCTTTTCCCGGATGCCTCCGAGCGCAGGGTGATTGGGAACGAGCCAAACCCGCCGAACAGCCCGATGTTCCTATCCAGTGTCAAGGTCACGGTGATTTCCTGATTCAGCTGGATAGTACCGGTCTTTGACCATGAAATCCGGGGACTCAGCCCGGTCTGCTCGGTAAGAACTGCAGCACGGCGGCTGGTTTCGCTGCCCACCCTGCCGGAGATTTCCGCCTCTCGGCACAGCTCGGTGGCATAGGTGTCCAGTTGATTCTTTGCTATAAACACCGGCAGCACCTGCACGGCCAGCGCAATCACCGGCATAGCACATAGGACGAGGACGCACACATCAATGTAGCCCTCGCCACATTTGGATTTTAAGATTTTCTTCATACTCACCCCTCCCTAAAACATCCCGCCAAGGGATTTTATGATCTCATAGGCAATGATGGCCAGATAGGTAAAGAGGAAGCACATCAGCATGAGAAAGGAAACTACACGGATTTTTGGCGGTATTTTCTGCGCTTCACCTTTCAGGCGTTGCAGCTCCAGCTGCTTGAAATCGTGCGCCAGCATCTGAAAATACACCGTACTGTCATCGCCACGCAGCACACCGATAAGACCTCTCACCACATCCGATAGCATGGGCGAATTGAGCCTTGCCTCAAACCGGGTAAGGGCAGCCTCGTAGCTGGAGGAGCGCATATCCGCTGCCAGCATGGTCAGCTCCCCGGCAAAGGCTTCCCCGGCGTTTTTCTTGTAGTTTTCTATGATGGCCAACACATCACGGGAGGCTTTCAGTTCCTGTTCGATGTTGGCAACAAAGCGGGGCAGCTCCTTTTCCACCGAGGCTCGCTTTGCAGACAGCTTTTCGTCTGCCTTTTTGGTTTCCTTGAAATACACCATGACCGCAAGGAACACCACAACCGGCACCAGCAAGGGAAAGAGTAAGCCTGCCGGAACAGCCAGCAGCAGAATCACGCCGGATTTCACTAGCGCATAGGCCTGATAGACCTCCGGCTCCATGTTCATGCCGGTGGCTTTCAGTACATTTTTCAGCCGATGCCAGCGGTATTCATCCATGCGGATAAACTTGGCGAGCTTTACCGCCCACGTCATGAGGTAGGCTTCCAAGCTCCTTGTCGCTTTTTTCTCTGTCCTTGTGGTGTTCAGCATGGCCTTGGCGGTGCTGAGGTATGGCAGGCACAGCAAATCCAAAAGAAGAAAGAACAGCCCCGCCGCTAAAGTGACTCCAAATAAAAACAGTAATCCCATCACCATCACCTCCTGTATTCAATAGGCTTGGTGAGCCGTATCACGCAGGCCGTAGATATAAAAATCAGGGCAGCACTGATGGCCAGAATGACCTGCCCCAGCGGCGTATGCATCAGCGTATCGTACCAGCTCTTGTTTAACAGATACATCAGCGGAATGTTGCCGATTACGAAAATAACCATGATAATAAATTCCTTGCGGGGTTCAAAGACGAGATATTCAAGCTCGCCGTTGACAATTCGCATATCACTGAGCTTGCTGACGATAGGAGTCAAGGTAACTTTCAGGCTGCGGTCGTGCTGGCAGTCGCACAGGGCATCGCACCATTCCCGGAACACCTCGTTGTCGATTTTGGTGCGCAAGATTTTAAGCGCTTCCAGCGCATCCGGATCAATGAGCTTCACCCGCAGGACAAAATCCTTGAACACCTGATGCACCGGCGGGTTTAAATAGTTGAGATTTTCCTCCACAGCCGTGAGGATGTTCTCACTTCTCAGGTAGGCTGTGGTCACAATGGAGAGCGCCGTTTCCAGCTCGGCGGCGATGTCCTTTTTGAAATGGCTGGCGGTGAGCTGCACATACCAAAAGGGCAGCATCATAAAGCCCACCGCCATCACCGGAGCTAAGAAGAAATTTCCCATTACGATAGCGATGGCAGCACCGATAGCAAACAGCAGCAGCGAGCAGGCGCAAACCAGAGAAAAACGATTGCTCCTGTCGGTCATCGCCAGCACCTCCTGCGCCATCTGGATTTGCCGCTTCAAAAATCCCGGCTTTTGGCGGCGCTGTGCCACTTTGACTTCATCCCTGATGGACTTTTTTTCTCTGGTGAGAAAGGAAAACAGCCCATCGGTGAATTCCATCGGTTTTAGGCCGAGTAAAAGAAAAAAGCCTGTAATCATGCCGACGCAGGCCAAAAGTTGAATGGTTGTCATACGGATATTTGCCCTCCTTTCTTCAGAAAATTAATACGCTCCTGCGGCATCCCGTTTTCCAGCAGCCGTTTGCACAGGCTGTCGGAGATGGGGTTGACCGTTACATGATGTCCGGTAATAAAAAACTGGTTGTCCTCATAGCGGTTTTCGGTAATCTCATACCGGAACAGGGTGCGATAATTCCGGCTGTTGTCCGGCAGGATTTCACACTCCATGATCTCCATGAGTCTGCGCTGCTTGTTTTCTAACTGCTTACAGAACACGACAATGGGATAGGCCTCAGTCACATAGCCCATGAGGGTTTCGTCTGACATATCCACGGCTCGCTTGCACAGGGAAACCATGCGGCGGTAGGTGGATTCGCAGGAGTTGGAGTGAATAGTGGTGACCACCGCCACACCGGTTCGGGCTACCTCTTGAGCGGCGTTGGCTTCCTCACCACGCATTTCCCCGACCACGATGATATCCGGGTTGAAGCGCAGGGAGATGTCCACAAGGTCGATCTGCTCAATCCGATACAGCTCGTTCTCGCTGTTTCGGGTGAGGGTATGCACAACAGAGTTGCTGACCCTGCCGTTCTGTTCTCGAATGAGGGAAAGCTCCCGGCTGCCGTTTTCAATGGTAAAGACACGCTTGTTATCAGGGATAGTGGTTAAGAGCCACCCTGCAACAGTGGTCTTGCCGCTGCTGGTGGCTCCGGCGATACATACCGAAATGCCGTAGCGAATAAACTCCGAGAGCATATCCAGCATTTCTCCGGTTGCCGTGCCGCCGTCTATGAAGTCCTGCTTTTCCATGTGGTTGGGATTGACGATACGAATGGAGGCCGCAGCGCCGACATTGGCATCCACAATGGGGCTTTTCATCACGGCAATGCGGATGTTTTCCGCAAGGGTACCCACCACCAGCGGAGACTGATCATCCAGAATCGTGCCGGACACATGAAGCATACGGCGCAGCACGTTGATGCAATGTTCGGGGCTGTCAAAGTGTTCCCGCAGCTTTTCGCAGTGCCCACCGGCATACTGGACTTCGATATCCCGCCAGCTGTTGATGTCGATTTCTTCGATTCCGTCCGCAAAGATGTACTTGGTGAGAAAGGAATACTCGGCCATTTCCGTATACAGGGCATCCACCAGCTGCTGGGGTGTTATGCCTTTGACTGCCACACGGCTGTCTTGCACAAACTTGGCGATGTACCGCTTAATGTTGGCCTTGGCTTCAGCGGCGTTGCCGTCCGACAGTAGCTCGCTGTGCTGACCGGCGATATATTCCTGTACCTGCTGCAGCACACTGTGAAAATCCCCGGTTTCCTGCTCCGGAGTAAAAAATAGATTATGTCTGCTCATACCTCAAACACCTCCCTTGCGATTTTTTCAATTTCCCTGCGAAAGCCTTTACTGTCTTTCAGGGATAAATCGGCGAACAGATTCCCGGCCAGCACCTGTACCTCCAGCTCCGGGGAATGTGGCAGCGTAAACACAGCGCTGCCCAGCACCTGCTCCATGTTCTGGCTGGCCTCGTTGGGCTTCACATTGCTGACCACCTTGTACAGCTTGTCGAAGTCAAAGCCTGCCATCCGCAGATATTCCTGCTGGCTGGACAGGTAGCTCACCGATTTCAGATCGCAGTTTATGAGCCGCAGCACCGCATCAGCCTCCAGAATGGCGATGGTGGACAGCTCGTCAAAATAAATGGCGCTGCCGCAGTCGATGATGATATGGCTCTCCATATCACGCAGAACGCCCACCAGTTCCCTCAGCAGCTTTTCGTTCACCGGGGGATAGCAGTTTTCGTTTTCTCCTTTTTGCAGACCGATGACCGCCAGATGGCTCATCCGCTTATGGGTGTTGCAGTTATTTTTCACCAAGGACTCCGTGATGGAATTGGTAGCCAGAATACTGCGGAGGGAATGATCCCCCTCCAGCTCACCGGACGGACAGATGCAGGGAAGCATGGGCGTGGTGCAGTCGCAGAGTAGCAGCACCACATTCTTTTTTCTGTCTGCCAGATATTTGGCCAGCTTCACCGCCACAGTGGTCTTACCGCAGCCGGGGCTGCCCCAAACCGCCATCACCTGTGCGGTGTTATCCGGTTCCATGTCCTGCGGTTCAGGATCGTTTTTACGGCTGAACAGGCCGCCTTTTTTGAAGTTCAGCATTTACTCAGCCCCGCTTTCCACCGGTGGTTCCACAGGTGCTTCCGGCTGACTGGCATCCTCGCTTTCCTGAGATTCCGGTTCCTCTGGATACAGCTCGGAAAGCGCCGCATCCTGCGCTTCGGTAAACTTCGCCGCATTTTCCTTGCTGCCACGGTAAACAAGGGACACGTGAAGGGTACCGTCCGCTTCCAGCTGGGCAAGGATTTTGCTCTGCTCCGGTGTGACCAACAGCGTAACGGTGGCAGGCAGCTCCTTTTCATCCGCATCTTCGGCTTCTTTCTGTTCACCGGTGTTTGCATCATAGCCGCTGCCTGCGGTGACAGCGATAACCTCCAGATACTGCAGCTCCGGCGGGATCACTGTCACGCCCTGTTTATTGTAGTCCGGGGCAACAATAGACACGATATCCCCGGAGATCAGCTTGCCCGACAGTCCTGCTGCAAAGCTCTTGACCGATACGGAAATGGCCTGCTTTTCGCCGGTCAGGCTGTAGAGATAGGCATTCTCCGCAGCCGGGGCATCGGCAATTTTGGAGGCGATGATGTAATCTCCCGTCGCTAAGTCGGCGGAGGCAAACTTCCCAATAACCGTATCCATATGCCTGACTACGTCCTCCGGTAGATTGTAACCGCCCACCTCCACGGTCTGCACCATGTCCTTGGTGATGGCCTCCCCGATTTTTATGGGCTTGGTCACCCGCATGATTTCGGTTTTCTGGCTGATGCTTTGGTTAAACAGCGGCGTGATTGCAAAGCAAATCAGAAGCGACAGCACGATGCAGATCACGCCGATGACCGTTCTATTCTTGAAAAAGCTCATAGCTTAAGTCCTCCTTTGATTAATTAAAAATGACTACTGCGCAGTATATTTTCTGATCTTGTGCCTGCGGATAACGTGTGGAATGCCAACAGCCGCAGCCACAGTTGCAAGCGGCAGCACCACACACAACAGCTTCAGAAAAGTTCTCTTATTTTGATTTCTCATATCATCCATCCTTTCACGAAATGAAATAGGCGTACAGACAGCCCGCCGATAAAAAAGGTGCAAGAGGGAAGACTTTCTTCGCCTCTCGCCTTTGTACCCTGCAAACAATCCGGTATATAGCTACCTAGATGAGCAGCAGGCTGAGACCAGCCATTGCCGCAAGCAGTCCTTTGGGCAGACCCAACACAAGGCCGCAGGCCGCCATCAGCTTGATATCGCCGCCGCCCATGCCGCCGAAAAACACGGCGGCCAGCAGGAACGGCAGGGTAATCAGTATTCCCAGCAGCTTGACCGGTGTAAATCCGATTACGGAAACACCTACGATTCCAAGACAGAGCCAGTTTGGAACAATGCGTTTTGTCAAGTCCGTTACCGATGCCGCACACAGCAGTAGGGCAAAAATGGCCGCCTGCAAGACGGCCAGCTTATCCGGCATAATTGAACATATCCTTAATTCGCTGAGTAAGAGTGGGCAGCACGGTTTTGTCAAAGAGCAGATACAATCCGGCCAGCACCAAAGCGCCGATGACCACCGCCATTAAAATCTTAATGGCGGTATCCACGAAGCCCTCAGCGTAGTTATTGGTGAGTGCCATTTTCGCCTTGATCGCCAGCATATTTGCCTTATGAGTTACCTTGTTCACGATTCTATTCATGGTGTCTTACCTCCGATTTTTTTGTTGGTTGATAGTATTCTTACATCCCGCCCATCTGCATGGGCGGCTGGGTTTGCTCCGGCGGGGCTTCCTGCGCCTGTACAGGAGCTTGGTTCATGGCTACGGCTTGCTGGTAGCTGTCCAGCACCGCTTTGTGGAGCTGTTCCCGGAACTCCTTGGTCACCGGGAAGCAGATTTCCTTGTAGCCGTTTTCTGTCTTACGGCTGGGCATGGAAACAAAGAGACCATCACGGCCTCCCTCCACCACCTTGATGCCCTGGATACCGAGGCATCCGTCTACCGTTGCCGAAGCATAGGCACGAATGCCGCCGCTGGCTCCGGGCGGGTACATGGAATTGATTTTCACTTCTACATCGGGCATGATTTCTTTCTCCTTTCGCATTCTGGCAATAAAAAACAGCCCCTTTAGAGCTGCATGGTCTGTGTCTGTTCCGGTGGCTGGAATGCAATTTCCTGAAAGCCGAAGCGGTCACAGTAGAAGAAGCTGCTGCCGTTTTCATCATACAGCTCCAGCACATCCGACATAGACAGGGAATGCCCCGCATAGCCGGGAGGATGATCCACATTAAATTTGGTGTACAGCGCCTCCAGATTGGTGGTTTCCACCTCACCGTCATAGACGGTCTGGTAATCGGATATCTGAGGTTCCCCGAACTCCTTAGAGAAATCCGAAAGGCTGATGAAGCGCATCCGAAGATCCGATTCGGGCTTTAGCTGCCATACACGGCAGTTTTTCAGCAGCATTAATTCTTGGGAATCCCGCTGCCCATTCATAAGGCGGTCATATACACCGCCTGTCCACTTCACCTCCCCAATGTCCTTTTGGCGGCTGAGAAAGGCATTCAGTTCCTCCGATTCAAACAGAGGATCGACCACCGCCTTGCCGCCGCTGACATAACCGGCAGGGTTGCCGTAGTACAGAATAATATCTTTTTCCATCCGGATATTTCGCATTAGAATGCCTCCTTTACGTCATGGTCAGGCCTCCGTTCTCGGGATTGCGGAAGGCTTCCATTTCTTTCTCCGTGGGATGGAGGAGCCTGCCATTTTCCATTTCCAGCACACAATAATCATCCCGGTCGCAGAGCATGATGCGGTGCTGGTAGGGCTTCTGCATCTCTACGTAATCCAATGCCTCCTGCTCGGTACAGAGCCATACTCCGGAGGCATAGCGGCCATCAGGCAGAAAGCTGTAGCCGCTGTATTTCGGTTCATGATTCTTCAAATCCAGTGCCCCCACCGGCCTGATTTGGGAGAGCTGCAGCTTGGCGCTGTCCGGCAGAAGCTCTGGCTTGAGGATGCCGATGACCTCACTGCGGTTTTTGAGCGCAACCTCCCCGGTGCGCAGGGATACCAAAAAGACAGCCGAGCCGCTGGGGTTGGCACCAGCTCCGTTTCCGCAGAGGCAGAAGTATAGCTGTCTTTCAGGCGTGTCGTTGCCCAACACGACAACCTTTCCCTGAATGTTGCAATGAGAGCCTGTTGCCGAACAGTCTTTTTCAG
>NZ_DALZCH010000008.1:0-54151 GCF_031978065.1 Oscillibacter sp. | reverse complement strand
TCCTCCGCTTTCATCTCGCCGTACTCCACGCCGGAGGGCTTAATGACCATCAGGCCCCGGCTCCGGTCGATGCCGGAGACATTGCCCCATGTGAAGGTCACCAAATGGTGTTCCGGCAGGAGGAGGTTGGCCTCCAGCACCTGCTGTTTCAGTGCTTCCAGCATACTTTCAGCTCCTTACTTCAACTTCCAGGCCAGATCGCTGAGGAATAGGTCGTGTTCCAGCCGTTCCACCGTGGTGTCCTTCCCGATATGGACAAACTCAATGTCCATCATGGCGCACCAGTCCTTCATCTGCCCTGCGGTCACGTCGTAACTGAGCACCGTGTGGTGTGCGCCCCCGGCGGTAATCCAGCACTCCACGCCGGTGGTAAGTGACGGTTCGGCCTGCCACATAACCCGGGCAACCGGCAGATTGGGCATGGGCAGAATCGGCTTGACGCAGTGAATATCCTGACAAATCAGGCGCAGACGGCCCCCCATGTCCACAAGGCTGACCACGATGGCGTCCCCTGCCTTGCCCTCGAAAACCAGCCGGGCCGGGTCCTTCTCATTCATGCCGATGCCAAGATGGTGGGTTTCAATACGGGGCTTTTCCGCGGCACAGCAGGGACAGACCTCCAGCATATGCGCGCCCAGACTATATTCCTGCCCCTCCACCAGATGATAGGTATAATCCTCCATGAACAAAGACGCGCCGTTTCCGTTTTCGCCCATGGCCTTTAAAATGGCGGTCATAGCGGCCACCTTCCAGTCGCCCTCGCCGCCGTAGCCATAGCCTTGAGCCATCAAGTGCTGGGAGGCAAGACCCGGAAGTTGCTCCATGCCGTAAAGGTCCTGAAATGTGTTGGAAAAGGCCATGCAGCCCTCCGCATCCAGCATCTTTCGGATGGCGATTTCTTCCCGGGCCTGATAGCGCACGAGGTCCATGTCGTCGGTGGCCATGGTGTACCGGCTCTCATAAACGGCCATCTGCGCGTCGATCTCTTTGTCGGTGACGGCGTTCATCACCTGTACAAGATCGCCCACGGCCCAAGTATTCACCTGCCAGCCAAGCTTTGCCTGCACCTCCACCTTGTCACCCTCGGTGACAGCTACCTCCCGCATGTTGTCCCCAAAGCGCATCACCTTCAGCCCCTTGGAGACAGCAACGCCCACAGCGGACTTCATCCAGCTTCCCATCCGTTCCCGCACGGCTTCGTCCTGCCAGTGGCCCGCAATCACCTTGCGGGGCATACGCAGCCGGGCGGCAATGAAGCCGTGCTCCCGGTCGCCGTGGGCGGCCTGATTCAGGTTCATAAAGTCCATGTTGATCTCTTCATTGGGAATCTCCCGGTTATACTGGGTGGCAAAATGGCAATAAGGCTTTTGCAGATCCACAAAGCCGTTGATCCACATTTTAGAGGGGCTGAAGGTGTGGCACCAAGTGACGACACCGGCGCAGCGGTCGTCGTAATTGGCCTCCTTGACCACATCGGCAATCTCCCGGTTGGTCTTGGCGGTAAGCTTATAGACCAGAGGGTACGGTAGCACCCGGCTCAGCTCCGCCGCCATCTCAGCGGCGCGGGCATCCACGGTTTCCAAAACCTCGGGCCCGTACAGAGACTGGCTGCCCACCACAAACCAAAATTCATATTGTTTCATCGTATTATGTTCTCCTTTTACAAATGGCTCACCGCGGTGCGCTCTACTGCAAGGCCCACGCGAAACCGCTCAAGATAGCTGCGAAAGCCGATTATGTCCTTCTCGTCGGGCTTCTGAACGGAGCCGGGGATTCCCTCGAAGACATCCCGGGCCAAAAATTCCACCAGCGTTCGTCCCTGCCCGTTATGGAGATAGGCCGCCAGCAGCGCCATCCCGTAAGGTCCGCCCTCCCCAGCGGTTTCCATACAGGTGACGGGGGCGTTGCTGGCGGCAGCCAAATACCGCTGCCCTACCACCGGGGTCTTGAAAAGGCCTCCATGTCCCGTCAAGGTGTCGATCATCACGCCCTCAGATGCCAGAATGTCCATGCCGATTTTCAGGGTGGCCATGGTGGCGTAAAGCTGAGAGCGGAGAAAGTTAGCTAAGGTGAAGGTGCTGTCCGGACGGCGGACTACCAAGGGCCGCCCCGCATCCAGATGGGTGACGCCCTCTCCCGCCAGATAGTTGTAGGTCAGCACGCCGCCGCAGTCCGGGTCCCCCTCCAGACTTTTCTGATAGAGCTTTGTAAAAAGCTCTCCGGTGGAAACCGACGCGCCGAAAAGCTCCGCAGTCTCCCCCAGTATACCTGCCCACGCGTTCATATCGCCCGTGCAGTTGTTGCAATGGACCATGGCCACAGGCGCGCCCGCGGGGGTGGTGACCATATCGATTTCCGGATAAACCTTGGAAAGCGGCTTTTCCAGAACTACCATGGAAAAAATGGACGTACCGGCGGAAACATTGCCGGTGCGGGGGGCCACGGCGTTGGTGGCCGCCATGCCGGTTCCCGCGTCCCCCTCGGGGGGGGCAAAGGGAATCCCCGGAGAAAGCAATCCGTCCAGCAGGCGGGCGCCCTCTTCGGTTAGCTCACCGGCGAGCGTTCCGGCGGGCAGCACGCGAGGCAGCAGGTCCCGGATGCTCCAAGGCTGCTCCGCTGTGAGCTTCTCAAATTTTTGAAGCATCTCTTCGTTGTAATTGTGAACAGAGCTGTCAATGGGAAACATTCCGCTGGCCTCGCCAATGCCCACGGCGTTGACGCCGGTGAGCATAAAGTGGACATACCCGGCCAGCGTGGTGATATGGGCAATCCGCTCCACATGGGGCTCCCCGTTCAATACGGCCTGATACAGGTGGGCAATGCTCCAGCGCTGGGGAATGTTGAAGTCAAAAAGCGCCGTCAATTCCTCCGCCGCCTGCGCGGTCATGGTGTTCTGCCATGTGCGGAAGGGCGTGAGCAGCTTCCAGTTCTGGTCAAAAGCCAGATAGCCGTGCATCATGGCGGAAACACCCATGGCCTGCACCTGTCGGCGGTCCTGAATGCCGCCCAGCGCCGCCTTCAGCCCTGTCCAGACCTCTTCCAGAGGATATGTCCAGACGCCGTTTTCATAGCGACTTTTCCATGTGTAATCCCCAGAGAAAACGGGGACGCAGGCCGTGTTCACAGACACCGCCTTAATGCGGGTGGAACCCAGCTCGATGCCAAGAAATGTGTTCATACGCACAAGCTCCTTCCGCTTACTGCTTGCTCTTGTTTTTGCGCAGGAGAACCACGCTTTGAATCACCAGGAACAGGCAGATCATGGCCGCCACGGTAATGTTGGTCCACCACGCCTCGTCCAGCCCCAGAGAGGAGACGATATTCTTGATGGTGCTCAGAGACAGCACGCCGAAAAACGTGCCCGCAATGTTTCCCACGCCGCCGGTCAGCATGGTGCCGCCGATAATGGAGGAAGCAATGGCGTTCATTTCCGCGCCGCTGGCGTGGGAAGGCGAGCCGGAGCCAACATGGAGGAAGTACACAAAGCCGCCGATGCCCGCCAGCAGGCCGCAGAGCAGGTAGGCCATAAACTTGGTGCGCTTGACGTTGATGCCCAGCATGTTGGCGCTTTGGGTGTTGCCGCCCACAGCGTAAAAATTGCGGCCCAGTCTGGTCCAGCGCAGCAGGCAGAACAGCAGGATTGCCGTGACCACCGCCACCACCACGCCGATCTCCACATAAGCGGGCACGTAAGCGCCCAGCTTGTTGACAGAGCCCATGCCCGGCACATAGAGCCGGGTGGCCTTCAGCGCCCGAAACGCTTCATTTTCCACATTGAACTGGGTGGCGTTGACGATGGTGGTCATCCCTTTGGCGAAAAACATGCCCGCCAGAGTGACGATAAAGGGCTGAATCTCCAGATAGGCAATCAAAAAGCCCTGACCAACACCGAACGCCAGACCGATACCCAGCGCCAGCAGAAGCGACGTGAGCACGCTGCCGCCCTGATAGTCCAGATGGACGGCGCAGCTCATGCACACCAGCGCCGTCAGCGTACCCACGGAGATGTCGATTCCCCCGGTAATCATGACGATGCTCATGCCGCAGGAGAGAATAATGAGGCTGGCATTTTCATTGAGGATGTTGAAAAAGGTCTGGGGCTTCAAAAAGCCGGAGCCCAGAAACAAAATCGCGCAAATGTACATGGCGATGAATACGGAGACGGTGATCATTAGAAGCAGGTTCGTGTCGGAAATGCCTCCGCGGCTTTTCAGCCGGGGCGTTTTCCCCGCCGTCACAATGTTTGCGGTCGGCATATTAACCCACCTCCTTTGCCGGTTTGGCAGGCGAGAATTTCTTGGCGAGAATTCCCAGCCTCTCCCGGACCACAGGGGCGCTCAAAACCACCAGCAGGATGACCACCACGGCCTTATACGCCGGCAGCGCGCTGGACACCACGTTGAACTTGAACAGCGTGGTGGTAAGAAACTGAATGACATACGCGCCCAGAATGGACGCGGTCATGTTGAATTTGCCGCCGCTGAGGGCGCTGCCGCCCAAAGCCACCGCCAAAATCGCGTCCATCTCGATATCCTTGGCCACCACGGAGTAGTTGATGGTGGAAAAGCGGCTGACCTTGATAAAGCCCGCCACCGCCACGCAAAGCCCCATAATCACATAGGTGATAAACTTGATGAAGGCGGGGTCAATCCCGTTGAGCCGGGAGGAATGGGCGTTGATGCCCACTGACTGGGTATACAGCCCCAGATTCGTAAATTTCAATGCGGCTGCAATGATCAGCATACAGACAGCGGCGATAAAGACCGGCGTAGGGATTGGAATGCCGGGAATAAAGTTTCCAAAATAGCCGAAGGTCGCGTCGCTGATAATGGGAAGCTCGTTGTTGTTGATCCATGCGGCGATGGAGCGGCCCGCCGTAAACAAAATCAGCGTTGCCACCATGGGCTGAATTTTAAAATAGGCCACCAGCACGCCGTTGAACGCGCCGAAAAGCATGGAAACAAGGCAGCACACGAGAAAGGCCACGATAATGGGTGCGTGGAGCACCTCCGGCCGGGAGTCCGTCCCGCACAGCACCCGCAGCACCACGCTGCCGCCGATGGCAATGGCCGCACCCACGCTGATGTCCTGTCCGCCGGAGGCGGCCGTCACCAGCGTCATGCCGATGGCGAGGATTACCAGCTCGGAGGCATTGTCTAAAATCGTGATGAGATATCCCGACAGAACCGGATTCCCGGCGCTGTTGTGGTCCAATGAAATGGCGAAAAAGGACGGGTCGGCAATCAAATTGAATACCACCAGAATCAGCAGCGCCGCAATGGGGATAAAGATTTGATGCCGAGTCAGGCGGGAGAGCAGCGAGCCCGTTTTCACGCGCTGCGGCGGGGCCTGAACGGGTGTTTTTGTAGATGTTGTCATGGATTCTCACCTCCGGCGATGGTCGTCATGATCTTGTTCTGTGTCAGGTCATCCCCGGTCAGTTCGCCTACCACCTTGCGGTCACGCATCACGATCAGGCGGGAGCAGGTGCGCAGCATCTCGTCGATTTCCGAGGAGATGAAGGTGACGCTCTTGCCCTGCGCCGCCAGCTTCAGCACCAGCTTTTGAATTTCCAGCTTGGTGCCGATATCAATGCCCCGGGTGGGCTCGTCAAGAATCAAGAACACCGGATTGGTCAGCAGCCAGCGGGCCAAAATGACCTTTTGCTGATTCCCGCCAGAAAGGGACTTCACCGGCGTATCGGCGGAAGCCGTCTTAATGTCCAGCAGCTTGATGTACTCATCGGCAAATGCCTCCGCCTGCGCCCGGGTAAAGGGGTGGAAGAACCCCTTCATCACCTGAAGGGCCAGAATAATATTGTCCCGGACGGACAGATCGCCCACGACACCGTCCCGTTTGCGGTCCTCGGGCAGATAGCCGATACCGTGCTTCATGGCGTCCAAGGGCTTTGAAATCCGCACCTTTTTTCCGTTCATGGATAGCGTGCCGCCGGTCGCCCGGTCCGCGCCGAACAGCGCCCGGACGCACTCGCTGCGGCCAGAGCCCAAAAGGCCCGTAAACCCGTTGACCTCGCCCTTTTGAATGGAGAAATCGAAGGGGTTGATTCCCGCCGTGCTGGCAAGCTGAACAGCCTCCATCACACAGGCGCCGTCCGCGTCGTATGCGACCTGCGTCTCCGCTTTGCTCACGCCGTCCAGATCGTTCAGTTCCTTGCCCAGCATTTTGGAAACCAGCAGAACTCTGGGCAGATCCTCTATGACATATTCTCCGACCAACTGTCCGTCCCGCAGGACGGTAATCCGGTCGCAGACCTCGTATACCTGATCCAAAAAGTGGGTGACGAAGACAATTCCCACGCCCTTGGATTTCAAGTTTATCATCAGATTAAAGAGCTTGGTGACCTCCTGCTCGTCCAGAGAGGAGGTTGGTTCGTCCAGAATCAGCACCTTGCACTCCATATCCACCGCACGGGCGATGGCCACCATCTGCTGCACGGCAATGGAGCAACTTGCAAGCTGCTGCGTGGGACTTGCCGGGATGCCCAGTGTGTTTAAAATTTCCCCCGCGTCCCGGTTGATCTTTTTCCAGTTTGTCAGCGAACCCTTTGTCCGCCCGATGTACATGTTCTCCGCCACGGTCAGGTTGGGGCAGAGGGTAATTTCCTGATAGACCGTGCTGATGCCCATTTCCTGCGCGTCCTGCGGGGATTTAATGACGGCGGGGCCGTCGTACCCCCGAATGTAAATGGTCCCCTCGTCTTTCGGATACACACCCGTAAGGACCTTGATCAATGTGGATTTTCCCGCACCGTTTTCGCCCATCAGAGCATGGATTTCTCCCTCGCGCAGGGTAAAGTCCACATCCTGCAGGGCGCGTACGCCCGGAAAATTCTTGCAGATACCGCGCAGTTCCAATACGGCGCCCTCTTGCATAGCTTCTTCGCCTCCAGTCAAGGATGAGATACTTGAAAATAAAAGGGGCGCGCGGCGCGGATACAAGGATCAAGCATCCAAATATGCCGTACCGCGCGCCCGGGTTTATTTGAGATTTAACGCTGTCAGAGCTTAGATACCGTAGGTATCCACGTCGGCCTGCGTGATGGTGGAGGCGTCAAAGCCCTTCTCGTCCATGATGACAACCTTCTCGGCGGGGGCGTTGCCCTTCTCCATCTCATGGATAATGTCGTTGATGTAGGAAGCCTGGAACGGATTGCACTGTCCGTCATAGTTCCAGTTCCCGGCCAGCAGCTCTTCAAGAGCCCACTTGTTGCAGTCGAAGCCCATGACGATGACGTCACCGTTCACACCGTGAGAGATGTTGGCCTTGTCCAGCGCGGCCACGGCGCCCTTGGCCATGTCGTCATTCTCGGCATAGATGACGTTGAAGGACTTGCCGGAGTCGATGACGGACTGCACGATCTGCTGTGCGGTTTCCGCGTTCCACTCGGCGGTCTGCTGGGTAATCATGTTCCAGTTGTCGTTGGCGGCCACTATCGCGTCCAATGCGCCGGTGCGCCCGATCTGAGCAGCGGAGCCCATCACACCCTGGATATGGATGACGTTATATGTATCCAGCTTCTGGCCAGCCAGCCAATCCACGGCGGTCTGGCCTTCCTTGGCCATGTCGGAGACGATGGAAGCCACATACAGGCTCTCATCCGCGTCAATGGTACGGTCGAACAGGATGACCTGAATACCGGCGGTCTGCGCATCCTGCAGGACGGAATCCCAGCCGGAGGTGCCTGCCGCGGAGATCAGCAGATAATCCACCTCGTCCTGAATGAACTTCTGAGCGGCGGCAATCTGCTCGTCATTTTTCAGGCTGTACGCGAAGGAAGCCTCATAGCCGTTGGCCTCGGTAAAGGTGGCCTTCATATCCTTATCATTGGCGGTGCGGTAGCCGGATTCGTTGGGGTCGTTGTTGATGATACCGACTTTGATCAGGTCGCTGCCGCCCTCGGGGGCGGAGGAGGCGCTTCCGGCGGAACCGGCACTCCCGGCGGGAGCGCTGCCGTTGCCGCCACAGGCGGCCAGAGCGAGAACCATGCAGAGAGACAATGCAAGACTAAGCAACTTTTTCATGTTTCATCCTCACTTTCATTCATCACGTTTGGTGTGATACGAGAACCGTCATCCGGAAGTACTTCCTTCCTCCGTCAGGCTTTCTTGTCTGCATTAAACCTGATTCTAGTCATAAAGTCAATATGCGCTTGTACTATTTCACCATATTTGTATGCATAAACAAAACAAATTTCACAAAAATTAAAAAGCTACGTACAAGTTTAAAAAAAGCATTGCTTTTCTCGGGGTTTTTGTTTAATATTTTACGGTCTAACTATGTATTTGTTTAAAATTTTATGATTCCAGCCATGTCCTCACAAGCAGCAGAGGGTATACATACTTGCCCATTTCATGCCTGATGGCGGGAACTTCCTTTTGAAAAGTGGATTATTTTATGGTCTGCATGTCCAATTTCTTGTACAAAGATGGGATAAGTTTCAAAATTTGTTTTGGGCATATTGCGAAAATCCCAAAAAAATTAACTTAATTTTTTAGCTATATTATGGTAACTCTGGTATAATCAAACTATTGATCACAGAGACAGAGGTGGATACAATGGCGTCAAAGTACAGTATTTTAGCCGGCATCCTGCGAGAGGAGCTGCTCCGCGGGGGCATTTCAGGCGGCTACAAATTTCCCACGGAAGCAGAGCTGGCCCGGCGATATCGGATGAGCCGCCCGACCGTCCGGCACGCGATTCAGCTACTGGCGGAGGCGGGGCTGGTGGCGACCCGGCAGGGCAGCGGCATCTATGGCACCGGAAAACCGGTTGATATTGTCTTCCGTCAGGTTGCGGTGATTACATCTTTTCTGGACGACTACATTTTCCCGACGGTGCTCCATGATGCGCAGACCGTTTTTGCGCAGGAGGGTTATTCCACGCTGGTGTTCTCCACGGAGAATGAAGTCATGCGGGAACGGGAAATCCTATGCAAGCTGCTTTTAGAGCCGGTACGGGGAATTTTGGTGGAGGGCGCGAAAACAGCCTTGCCCAGCCCCAACATTGATTTGTATGAAAAGCTGCGTCAGGCGGACATCCCTATCGTCTTTCTTCACGGCGCCTATGCCGAATTGGCTGGCGTCCCCTGCGTCTCCGACGACAATTACGGCGGCGGCTATCAGTTGGCCCGTTATCTCATCGGAAAAGGGCATAAAAACATTGCCGGAATCTTTAAAAGCGACGATATTCAAGGTCCTCAGCGCTACCATGGCGTAGTCTGCGCCCTGCGTGACGCAGGCCTTCCCATCCGTGACGACAGCTTTCGCTGGTATGATACCCACGACCGGACAGTGCTGCTGGACCAACGCGATCCACAATTGCTCCGTCACCTTTTGGAGCCGCAAGCCTCTGCCTCCACGGCAGTCATCTGCTATAACGATGAAATCGCCCACCTGCTGGTGCAGGCGCTGCTCTCCATGAAGATCAGAGTTCCGCAGGATATGGCAGTGGTCAGCTTTGACAACAGCTATTACAGCCAGATCGGCTCCACGCCCATCACCTCCCTGTGCCACAGGAACAACAAGATGGGGCATGTCGCCGCCGAGCAGTTGATTCATATGTTTCAGGGCTTGGGCGGCTCCTCTCATGCGCTGGGTTGGGAACTGATAGAGCGCTCCAGCAGCTAAGCTCGACCAAATCTTGAATTTTGAAACCGCGATGGAAGTTTTCCGGCGAATATGGTATTCTGTTAAAAAAGGCGGCGGAGACCGTCTGGGGGGAGGGACCGTTTTGCTGCGCGTATTTTTGGTGGAGGACGAGAGCATCATCCGCGAGACTCTGCGGGACACGGTGCCTTGGGGGCAGTATGGATATACGTTTGCGGGGGAAGCCGGCGACGGCGAGCTTGCCCTGCCCATGATCCGCCAGACAAAGCCGGACGTGCTGATTACCGATATCCGGATGCCCTTTATGGACGGTCTGGCCCTAAGCAAGCTGGTGCTCAGCGAGCTGCCGAAAACAAAGGTCATCATTATCTCCGGCTATGACGACTTTGAGTATGCCCATCAGGCCATCGACATCGGCGTGGAGCAGTTTTTGCTCAAGCCCGTTACCAAAAGCAAGCTTTTGGAGGTACTGGAGCATATCCGCGAAAAGATTGAGAGCGAGTGGGTTCAGGGCGGCTACCTGACCCAGTTTCATGTGGAGGCACAGGAATACGAGCAGTACGCCCGCCGCCGCTTTTTTGAGCAAGTGGTGGCTGGGCAGCTCTCCATCCAGCAGATTTACGAGCAGGCCGACCGGCTGGATCTGGACCTGCGGGCCCAGTGCTATACCATTGCCTTTTTCTCAATCCTGCCGGAAAAGCCGGGGGAAGCAGAACAGTACTCAGAGCCGGGGACGCAGATTCGGGACGCGCTGCTGGAGCATTTTTTGAAATATCCGGAATATACCCTCCTGCGCTGGAATCTGACCACCTACGCCGTGCTGCTCAAGGGGGACACCTCCCGGATGCCGGACTATATACGGCGGTGCATCGGCACCGTTCAGGGCCTATATGAGTCAGGCCCTTCCGAAATGAGCTGGTATGTGGCGGTAGGAACCCCCACACAACGGCTCAGCACGCTGCCCGCCTGCTTTGAAGAGGTGTCCCGTCTGTGGGCGTACCGGCACATTGTACCGGAGCGGCACGTTCTGACGAAGGACACCGTGGACTTTTTTGTCGGTACCGGCGGCGACGGCAATTTGACGCGGCTGGACGCAGCCAAGGTCAATCCTTCTATTTTGCTGGGGGTAATGCGCAGCGCCGGTGTGGAGGAAATCCCCAATTTTGTGGACGAGTATCTGGGCGGCATAGCGGAGGCCCTTGAATCAAAGCCCTTTTGCCAGTACCTCATGCTGAGCGCCCGCTTCACCGCCGCAGAGTACGCCCAGACGCTGGGCTGCAACCAAGAGACGTTTTTAGACAGTCTCGGCTGTCTGGAACTGGTGGGCCGGAACGTCACAGCGGAGGAACTGAAAGAATACCTGCGCGAGGTTTTAATCGCCGCGGCGGACCTGCGGGACAAAACCTCCAACCGCCAGTACCAGGGTCTTTTGCAGCAGGCGGTCCGTTATCTGGACCAGCACTATATGGAAAACGAGCTTTCGCTGAACCGGGTGGCCCAGCAGGTCAATATCAGCCCCAACTATCTCTCCGCCGTATTCAGTCAGGAGATGGGCTGTACCCTGACGGAATACCTGACGGAAAAGCGGATGGAAAAGGCACGGGAGCTGCTGCGTTCCACCGCGAAGCGCTCCGGAGAAATCGCGTTTGAAGTGGGGTACAAGGACCCCCACTATTTCAGCTTCCTCTTCAAAAAAGCGCAGGGTTGCACCCCCCGGGACTATCGCGCCGGGAGGGGCAGGCCATGAAGCTGTTTGCCCGTGAGGACCAATCGCTTTCGGTCCAGAGCAACATGCGCCGACTTCTGGTGTCCTTCGCCATGCCCGCCATCGTGATACTGGCGGCTATCTTGGGGCTGCTCACAGCCTACAACCGGCACTACGAGGGTCTTTTGCACAACGTGACCACGGCTTCGGAGTTCAATCAGGATTTCAAGGAAACCATCGACCTCAAGATGTACTACTATGTCATTGAAAGCCAGTATTCCGAAGGTCTTCCCATCGGAGAGGTGGAGAACGCCCAGCTTCTGGCCCGAAGCCTTCTACGCACCACCACGCAGAAGGAAAGCCGTCTCGCAATTTCCAGCGTACTGGACCTGTGTGAAAATCTGGAGGAAAAGATTTTTCAGATTGAGACAATCCGAAGCTATGACGAGCGGCAGGCCCAACTTGAAAACAACATCTATGTACTCACCGCCCTAATTCAGGAATATATGTATACCTACCTCTATCATGAAGCAGTTTATCTGAATACCCTGCAAACGCAATTTTCTCACCAGATTTTCGTGGAGGTTGTGCTTGTGACGGTTCTCATCATCGCTCTGGTGCTGCTTTCCACTCGGCGAAGCTTCCGTCTGGGGCAATCCATCACGGGGCCGATTGTAAATCTGTGCGACCGGGTGGAGGCCATCAGCACGGGGGACTTAAACGCCCACACGCCGGTGCAGTCCGAAATGTACGAGATTCAGACCCTCAGCGTGGGCGTGGAGCAAATGGTAAGCCGTCTCAACGCCCAAATCCGGGAGAACACACAAAAGCAGGCCACGCTGCGGCGAACGGAGCTGGCGCTGCTTCAATCTCAGATTAACCCTCACTTTTTGTACAATACCATGGATACCATCATCTGGCTCATCGAAGCGGACAAGACGCAGGAGGCGGTGGAGATGGTTTCCAATCTCTCCGACTTTTTCCGCCATTCCCTGAGCAAGGGCCGGGACGTCATCTCCTTGCAGGAGGAGGGCCGCCATGTTTGCAGCTACCTCCAAATCCAACAGGTGCGCTATAAGGATATTCTGCATTACACCGTCAACATTGCCCCGGAGCTGGGGGAATTTCTGATTCCAAAGCTGACGCTGCAGCCGCTGGTGGAAAACGCCCTCTATCACGGGATCAAAATGAAGCGGGGGCTGGGCCACATCTATGTGGTGGGCCGGGCGGAGGACGGCGACGTGGTGCTTCAGGTGACGGATGACGGCGTGGGGATTCCGCCCCAGCGGCTGGAGGAACTGCGTCAGGCTATGGCCCGGGGAGAGCGGGTTGGATTCGGCCTCTCCACGGTGCACGAGCGCATCCGGCTGTTTTTCGGCCCGGGCTACGGGCTGACGCTTACCAGCCGTGAAGGAATCGGCACCACCGTGACAGTTCGGATTCCGAAACGCTTTTTGCAGGAGGAAAGCACGCCATGAAGATACGATGGATACTGCCCGCGTTGATTTCGGCGGTGATTTTGTCCGGCTGCGCCGGACAAACGCCTTCTCCCGCGCCTGAGGATGCTTTGATTGTCGTGGGCATTTCTCAGGTGGGGGCCGAATCCGACTGGCGGGTGGCCAACTCCGAATCCATGAAAGCGGTTTTCACCGAGAGCAGCGGCTATCGCCTTCTGTTTGAGGACGCCAAGCAAAAGCAGGAAAACCAGATCACCGCTATCCGCAAATTCATTCAGCAAAAGGTGGACTATATCGTGCTGTTGCCCCTGCGGGAAACCGGCTGGGATTCCGTGCTTCAGGAGGCCAAAGACGCCGGAATTCCCGTGATTGTGGCTGATCGGATGGTGGACGTGAAGGATGAAACGCTTTTTATCGCCCATGTGGGGTCCAATTTCCGCATGGAGGGGGAAAAAGCAGTCGCCTGGCTGGAGGACTACGCCCGCTCCGGAGGAAAGGAAACTTTGAATATCATTCATATTCAGGGAACAATGGGCTCCACCGCCCAGATTGGCCGCACGGCGGCGCTGGAGCAGGCCTTGGAAAGCCACGCTGACTGGACGCTGCAAGCCCGGCTGGACGGGGATTTCACGCAGGCAAAGACCTATGAACAAGTGAAACAATACCTGTCCGAACAAGAAGTTCCTCCGGAGATTGATGTGGTCTACTGTGAAAATGACAACGAGGCGTTCGGCGCCATTCAAGCGCTGGAAGAAGCTGGATATACTTGCGGCGAAGGCGGCATCGCCGTCATCTCGTTTGACGCCACCCGCAACTGCCTTACCCAGTGCCTGAACGGGAAAATCTCTCTGGCGGTTGAGTGCAATCCCCTGCTGGGCCCGCTGACAGCGGGCGTCATCCGGATTCTGGAGGCTGGCGGCACCCCCGAAAAAGAGCACTATATCGAAGAGCGTTCCTTTACTAAAGAAACGCTGACGGAGGAATTGATTGCCGCGCGGCTATACTGAGTTCAGCAGCTTTCTTTGGAGTCGATTCAAGCCGCCGAAGAACGCTTTAAAAAGCAGAAAGGACAGAGATTATATCTCTGTCCTTTCTGCTTTTCTCCGGATGTAATCAACGCCCGCTTCCGCAGGCTGCTCCTAGCTGCATAGAAATCCGCCGTCCACCTGAATGACGTTCCCCGAGAGATAATCTGAAGCGGCAGAGGCCAAAAAAACGGTTGTGCCCTTCATATCCTCTCCCCTGCCCCAGCGCCCTGCGGGAATGCGCCCGGTAATCCGCGCACCGGCCTCGCTGACCATGAGGTCATGGCTTAACTCCGTCTCCATATACCCCGGCGCGATGGCATTCACGTTGATTCCGTGGGGCATCCATTCGTTGGACAGCGCCTTCGTCAACTGAACAACTCCGCCCTTACTGGCAGAATAGGCCGCCACATTCTGCCCGCCAAAAAAGGAAGTCATGGAAGCGATGTTAATAATTTTACCTGACCCCTGGGCCAGCATTACCCGCCCCGCCAGTTGCGACAGATAGAACATGGCGGACAGATTGATTGCAAGCAGGCGCTCCCACTGCTCCGGAGGAAATTCCTCCGCGGGGCAGCGGAATTGGGTCCCGGCCCCATTGACCAGAATGTCCAGTGAGCCGCCCAGCAGCGCAATCGCCCTGTGAAAAGCGGACTCCCTTGACGTTTGGTCGGTCAGGTCGCCGTCCACGACGAAATAACCAGGCTCTTTCAAACCGGCGCGCAGAGCTTCCAGATTTTTGAGCGAACCGCCCAGCAGGACGACGCTTGCCCCGGCCTCCCGCAAGGCACGAGCCTGTGCAAAGCACAGGCCCGTTGTACGCGAAGCCCCGGTGACAATCGCCTTTTTCCCTGTTAAGTCAAACATCACCGCACCGTTCCTTACCCCAGCAGCCGTGGCAGCAGCAGTGTGATGGGTGGAATGTAGGTAATTGCGAGCAGTCCGATAATCATGGCGAGAATCAGCATCCACGACTCCTTCAAAAATCTGTCTATGCCTATTTTAATAATGGAGCAGGTCAAAAACATCAGCGTTCCAAACGGGGGCGTGATACCGCCCAGCGTGACGTTGACGCACATGACGATTCCGAAGAGAATCGGGTCCACGCCCAGCGCAACCATGGTAGGCACCAGCAGCGGCGTGAGAATAATCAGGGACGCGGTCCCCTCCAAAAACATTCCCACCACCAGCAAAAACAGGTTTACAAGCAACAGCATCACATATTTGTTGGTTGTGATGGACAGCAGAACCTCGGAGAGCTTGGTGGGAATCTGCTCCCAGCTCATGTAGTTTCCGAAGGAGGCCGCCGCGCTGATAATCAGCATCACGCCCGCCGTGCTGACAACACATTCCTTGATAATTTGGGGAAACATGCTGATCTTCAGCTCTTTATAGATAAAAACACCTACAAAAACGCAGTAGAACACGCAGATTGCCCCCGCCTCTGTGGCTGTAAATACACCCATCCGCAGGCCCATAATGATTCCCAGAGGAATCAGCAGTGCCCAAAACGCATCCCGAAGCGTGCGCAAAGCGTCCGCCAGCTTCACCTTTGTGGTTCTGGTTCCCAGATAGCCTTTCTTTTTAGAGACAAAATGCACCGTGACCATCAGGCAGATCATCAGGAAGACACCCGGACCGTACCCGGCCAGAAACATCTTCGCAACGGACACGTTGGCAAGGCTGGCATAGAGAATCAGGCAGATGCCCGGCGGGATAATGGGCGTGAGGATTGAGGATGCGGCCGTGACACCGGCAGAAAAGCCCTTGCTGTAGCCCCGTTTGGTCATTTCCGGAACCAGCATCTTAGACTGCATGGCCGCGTCGGCGTTTGCCGATCCGGAAACGCCGCCCATCAGCGCGCTAAGAACCACATTGGACTGCGCCAGACCGCCCACCATGCGTCCGGTGAGCATGTCGGCCACATTCATCAGGCGCGTGGCAATGCCCGAGTAATTCATAATAACACCTACGGAGACAAAAAACGGGACTGCCAGCAGGGTAAAAGATTCGCCCTGTGCCACCATCTTCTGAAAAATCATAAAGGGCGCCAGCGTTGTGTTGCAAAACATGAAATAGTAAAGCACGGACACCATCAGCGAATACGCGATGGGAATATTCAGACAAAAGAGGACCAACAAAATAATCAGCGGCATAAAGTTCATTCGGCGTCTTCCCCCTCATTCTCTGCGGCGGCGGTTTTGAATGCCTTGATATCTTCCGCCACACGCTTTGCCGTATAGTAAGTCATAAACGCAAAACTGATTGCAATGGGAATGTCGTAAACCGTGTAGGGGACATGAAGGCTCAGCGACACCTTGTTGGCCGCACTCATGGCAAATTTCCAACCCAGCACGCACATCATGGCGCAGATCATAACCTGCGCGATATCAATAATCAGCGTAGCCGTCTTATTGATTTTGGAAGGAAACAGATTGATTAAGATATCCACGCTGATCAGGCCGCCCCGCTCCTTGCAGCAGACTGCCGCCCCAATAAAAATTGTCCAGATAAAGCCGATTGCAGCAACTTCTTCGCTCCACACAAGAGAGCGGCCCGTAGTAAATCGCAGGATTACATTGAAAAAAACCACTGAGATCATGATGACAAACACGGCTCCGGAAACCGTCTCCAAGATATGATCGCCGATCCACCTAAATAATTTCATAGCACCCAACTCCTTTTTTGCCTGCCGGCAGGCCGCTTGCAAATCGGCCTGCCGGCGGACATTCCCGCCCGGTCCAAATTTATGTAATGAGAAGCTTTCCGTGTTTTTCTGTTTCTTTGCCGGCGGCGCGCCCTACGCCGCCCGGTTCTTTCTGTCTTCTTATTGCAGGATGGCGGATACGGTGTCGTACAGACCGTCGGACCAGCCGCTGATATTCCCGTAGACGGACTTTGTGGCGTCCACAAACGCGTCGTGGTCCGCTTCATAGAACTTAACGCCCTCGTCCTCCAGCATGTTCTGGAACCCCGCCTCGTCCACTGTCACTCTGTCAATGGTGACCTGTGCCGCATTGTTAATTTCCTCCTGAAGAATGGCCTGATACTCCGCAGGCATGGAGTTGAAGTAATCGGCGGACATATTCACGCTCCAGATGGCCATGATGTGCTTGTCCAGCGTAATATTCTTGCAGACCTCATAGATTTTGGAACTGTAAAGCGTGGAAAGAGGGGCTTCGCAGCCGTTGCACACGCCCTGCTGCAATGCGCTGTACACCTCGTTCCAAGGCATCTGGGTGACGGTAGCGCCCATGGCCTCCAGCATCCCCACACGGGTGGGAGAAGAGGCGGAGCGAATCTTCATCCCCTTCAAATCCGAAGGCAATGAAACGCCCTTGTCACCGGTATAAATCAGGTTTCTGGAGCCAAAATACCAGCTCATTCCAAGATTTTTGATTCCCTGGCTCTCCAAGTTGCCACGCATATCTTGCATCCAGTCGGACTGGTCTACCAGCTTAAACTCACTGGGGGCAGCAAAGAGGAAGGGGCCGTCCAGAATGCCGAGGTCGGGCACGTATGCCGCCAGAAAGTCAGGGGTGCCAAAGGAAATGATGTTGGCGCCCTGCGCACAAAGTTCCAGCGCGTCCGTGTCCGTGGCCAACTGACCGTCGGGAAAGTTTTCAAAAACAATGCCGCCGTTGGTCCGTTCCGTAACCGTTTTGGCCATAGCCTGCGCGCACTGGGCCACGGTTTCGTTTCCAGAAATGGTATAGGACATCTTCAGTGTGTAAACCTTTCCGTCTCCATCGGCGGGCGCGGAGCCGGAGGACGCATTGGGGGTGGATGTAGCGCCGTTGTTCCCGCATGCGGCGAGAGAGAAAGTCATTGCCAGAGAAAGCAGTAATGTCAAAAATCTTTTCATAATCCATTCCCTTTCATTTATAGGTTTTCTTGCTGCGTGAAGCTTTCGCCGGTTATAGGTTCCTTGCTCTGGGGGACGGGGCGGGACGGGAGGGAACGACTGAAGCGTAAATCCGCGGCAGCAGGCTTACTTGGAAAGGGGCGTGCGCCGCTCGTTCAATGTCAGATGGTCGCAGATCAAAACCACCTCTCCGTGCTGGTTGATTACGTCCATATGCTCAACGACGATCCCCATGTCCGGGCGTTTGGGATGGTCGCGCTTCTCTGTGATGGTCACCACCACATGGATGGTGTCTCCGATGAATACGGGTTTTACAAAGCGCAGGCGGTCATACCCGTAAGAAAAGCCCACGGTGTTGATGGTGGCGGCCTTCATGCCTACTGCCATACTGAAGGTCAGCGCTCCGTGGGCAATGCGCTGGCGGAACTCACTCTTTTTCGCAAATTCCACGTCCATGTGGTGGGGAAATACGTCGCCAAGGTCCGCGTGGAGCACAATGTCCGTCTCCGTCATGGTTCTGCTATAAGTAGTGTGCGTGTCTCCGACATTAAAATCCTCAAAATAGATTGCCATGGTGTCCATAAATATCTCTCCTTTTTCTGATAAACTAATCAATTTGCCACGCCGTACTTTTGGTTCTGCGCGCCAATGGCGGGCGCGGACTTTTCATTCAGCAGCCTTTCGCCGTCTATGCGGATAGGGCAGCGGGTGGTGGCAAAGGAATTGCCGTCCTCCCGTTCCACTGTCTGAAGCATTTCAAGGCTTTGAAAGCCCTCTGTTTCCAGCAGCTCCTCCCAGTTATAAACCCGGGCACACCAGATGTCGGCAGGTTCCAGAATTTGCAGCCAGCGGTCCACCGTGCCGGTTTCCAGATGGTTCCGCAGAAAGCTTTTAATCTCGTCCATTTTATCGAACCAGTCCGATTTTTGGGTGTACCGGGTCAGCGGCTCACAGCCCAGCAATCTTCCCAGTTCCGGCACCGGGGTCATGGCCAGAGCCAGATATCCTCCCTGCGCCGCGTAAATTCCATAGGGCGCTCCATGGCAGGGATTCACGCCGTTCACCTCGCTGCGGGGCGAGAGCTTTCGTCCGCTGTTCAGGTATGCTCCGAAGTTTTCAAATTCAATGTCCAGCATCGCCTCGGCGAGGCTTGTTTCAATTTTGCAGCCCTCCCCTGTACGCCCCCGGCGATAAAGGCCCGCCAGAATACCCTGCGCCATATACATTCCGCTGAATTCATCCGCCACCGAAATGCCGAAGGGAATCGGGTCCGGGCCGCTGCCGCTCAGATAACAGGCCCCCGTGGCGCACTGCACCAGCAGGTCCTGCCCCGGGCGGTCCTTCCACGGATTGTCCCGTCCATAGCCCGTGATTTCTCCATACACAATAGAGGGGTTGATTTTTTTCACCGATTCATAGTCAAGGCCCAGCCGGTCCGTCACATCAGCCCGAAAATTGATGAGCATTGCGTCCGCCGACTGTATCAAAGGAATCAGCTTCTCCCGCTGCTCCTGATCTTTCAGGTCCAGACTCACGCTCTCCTTATTTCGGTTTGCAAAATAATAGCTCGCGTTATCGCCGTTAAATTTCAATGCGGGGCCGTAGTTGGTTCTGTACGAATCCCCGGTGCCCGGGCGTTCCACCTTGATGACGGTGGCGCCCATATCTGCCAGTCTCAGGCTTGCAAACGGACCCGCTAGAAACTGGCTGAAATCCAAAATCGTAAATCCTTCCAGTGGTTTCATGCCTTTCAATCCCCTCCTCACAGACCAAACTCGTGCTTGAGCTTCTCGGTATCCGCCCCCAGCCGGGGCGCGAAGGTCCCCTTTCCCGCGCGTTCTCCGTTCACACGGATGGGACACTTAGTGGTCCAGATAGAGTCCTTCAGCTCAGGGCGGCGAATGTCGATCAGCGTGTCCAGTGCCGTAAAAAATTCCGAGTCCACCATCCGATCCCAGTCGTAAATCTCCCCGCACCAGAAATCTCCTTTTTGCAGCACATCCAGCCAGTGCGCCGTGGTATCCGTTGCAAGCCGCCGGGCAATGATGTCCTTCAACTTGTCCCGCTTTTCCATGGGGTCGTCGTCTCCCATCAGCTCCGGCTCGTCCAGCAGCGCGCCGAGGGCCTTTACGGAGCCCATGGAAACCGCAATAAAGCTGTCTTTTGTTTTGTAGATTCCGTAAGGCGCGCCAAGGTCCACGTTGGCATTCCCCAGATTGCTGCGCTGGGGAAGCCGCCCATCTCTGTTCAGGTAATTAGAAAAGTTTTCAAACTGAAGGTCCATCATGGACTCCAGAAGGGAAACCTCGACCTTTCCGCCTGTTCCGGTTTTCCCGCGCCGCACCAAGCAGGCCAGCAGGCCCTGTACCAGATGGGTGCCCGTAATGGAGTCCGCCAGAGAAAGTCCCAGCGCGATAGGCGGGTCATCCCGGTCCCCCGTTAAGTACGCCGCGCCGGATATCACCTGCGCCAGCAGGTCCTGTCCGGGCTTTTTCACCCAAAGGCCCTCCGTCCCATACCCAGTCACCGTGCCGTAGACGATTCCGGGATTCGTCTTCTGCACTGTTTCGTAATCCAGTCCCATCCGTTCCATAATGCCGGGCCTGAAATTGGAGATCATTACATCCGCCCGGTCAATCAGACGGCGGACGGACTTTATATCCTCCGGATTTTTCAAATCCGCGGCGTAGCTCTCCTTGCCCCGGTTGATAATCTGGAAATTGACCGAATCCCCGTCGGATGTCAGATTATTCAGCGTGAGCTGGCGTCCGCTGTCGCCCACTCCGGGCCGCTCCACCTTGATCACCCTCGCGCCTAAGTCTCCCAGCCGCATGGCCGCCGACGGGCCGGATAAAAACTGGCAAAAATCAAGTACAATGACTCCCTCTAGCAGCTTCATCATGTTCCTCTCCGGGACTTCAAATACAGCGCATTGAGCTTTTCCAAAGCGCCCTTAACATCGGTCCCCGTTTTCATATATTCCTGCACAATGAATCCGCCTTGATTCTGCAAATCCATGTATCCGTTGTATCTCGGCCGAATGGAGCAATGCTCCAGCGTGTCCGCGGTATCTTTAAAGAATCCGTTGGACCGCTCGTTCACCCATCGGTCTTCCCATGCGGTTTTATAACCGGGCTGTCCGCCCGCGTCAAAAAAGAGCGTCCTTTGAATCCCCTCTGAAGCCACGTATTGGCAGAAGTCCGCAATCTCTTTCCGGTTTTTCGCATTGGCGGAAACCGCCAGACCCGTTCCTCCCAAGGTGGTTTTCAGCATCGTGCCGTGATAGGACACTACGTTTGCCGCCTTTAGCACCCTTTCGCCATAGCCCGGACGGAAATAATTCACATAGCCGAAAAGGAAAGGACTATATAGGTAAGGGCTGTCCGCCCTGCTCAACTCCTCGTAAACCTGAATCGGATTCATCTCAAAAAGAACCGGGTCGCACAGTGCCGCCAGTTCCCGTTGGCGCTCCAGCGCTTCCGCTCCAACGGCATAAGGAACCAGTTCCTCTTCCCCGTACAAGGCTTCATCCCCGCCGGCTATCGTCGCGCACAGGGAGAAGAAATCCAGAATCGTATACACCGGGCCGCCCGCAAAGATGACGCCCCGCCCCTTGGCAAGGGAGAGCACATCCTCCCAAGTCTCCGGCACTCCGCCTCCCGCTTTTTCCAGAAGGTCCTGCCGATAAACCGCCACCGGAGCCGCCCCGTCAATCGCCAGCGCAATTTGCTGCCCCTGCATGGTATAGCTGCGATAGGAAGGGCCAATGCTGTTCCTCTTTTGATCCTCCAAAAAGTCCGGAGGAAGCAACTCATTCAGCGGAATAAGTATTTGGGACGCCACCGCCCGCCCCGTCCACGGATGATCCAGCACCAGCATATCGTACCGCTGGGCCAGCTCCTCAATTGACTGGCTTTCAAAGTTGGCCAGCGACCGCTTTTCCCATGTAATCCGAATCTCGGGATGAAGCTCCTCATAGCGCTGTGAAACTGCAACCATTGGGGGGTAGCCCCGACTGTGGGACCACGTTATCCCCGTCAAATGAATAGGCACTGTTGTTTCCTCCATACCAAAAATAGTTGGTCTTTGTTATTCTGGTAGTACCACGTTCCAAAAATAATGTATCATTTGATTGATTACATGTCAATATATTAAATAATATTTGTGCGCATCGACAAAACTCTTCCTATTTTTTAAACAAATTATCAATTTTCTCCCTTTGGAACCATTTGACAAAAATATGCAGTATGGTATACTGATTGGGAAAATCAGGTCAGAAATATAGGGGTAATCGTATGAGCGTGCAGTTTGAATCCTTAAATAAGGTTACTTTAACCGAACAGGTCATGCAGCAGCTTGCGGCTAAAATTATCAGCGGAGAGCTGAAGCCCGGCGAGAAGCTTCCGCCGGAGAGAGAGCTCTCTCAAATGCTGGAGGTTTCACGAAGCCGCATCCGGGAAGCGCTGCGGGCGCTGTCCCTTATCGGCTTTGTGACCATCAAGCCGGGCGGCGGCACCTTTGTGGGCAATCAGATTGACGAAATGCCGGAAGAGACGATTGTCTGGCTCTTCCGCCAGAAGGTCAGCAATTACCACGAGGTCTACGAGGCCCGCCGTCTGATTGAAACCGCCGTATATCTTTCGTGCTTTGATCGGAAAACGGATGATATCGTCATCAATATCCGCAAGCGGGTGACTATGCTGGCGCAGGCCTATGCGGACGACTGCACACCGGAGAAGTTTAACGCTCTTCTGGAAGGGCTGGACATTTATGTGGCCCAAAACTGCGGAAACGACGTGTTTTACAAGCTGATGCAAACCATTATCCTGCTGCGCCGGGAGGCAGCCCTAAAAATTCTGGAATCCCCCTATGAGCGTAAGAGCTCCGTTGAAAAACGGAGTCTGGTGGCTCTGGAATTTGAGCGGGGCGACTATAAGTCTGTAGGCAAAGCGATTAACGCCTTTTTTGACGCCTCTGTGAAGGATTTTACGTTCAGCTCATAATCACCGCCCTTCATTCACCCACAGCGGGGGTGGCTTGACTCGCCCGCTGTCAGCGGGCGTTATCCGGATGCTGGAGGCTGGTGGCACCCTACAAAAAGCGGCAGTTCCCCCTGAGACTTCTCAAGGGGAACTGCCGTTGCTTTATTGATACAAAATAAGTGCAGTCATAATTCCACGCCGCACCAACGCCCGTGGGATTTCGTCTTCCAACAGGCATCTTTGCCCATTTTTTGTCACTTCAATAAGCCGCCCTCGCCGCCCATTAAGGCCACCATCTCCTCTATGCGTTCCAGCGGAAACGGCGGCTCACACAGAGGCTTCATGGCCATGCTCATAAGCTTCATTGGATTATCATCCGCCGCAACACGGTTAGAAGAAAGAGCCCCGCAAACGCGGCATCGGTGAATCACCGCCCATTCGCCGCCCTTGCGCACCCAGACAGCCACAGGCTCCATCACTCCGCCGCAGTCGGCTTCCCGATCCCCCGGCTCAATGTCCACATGCTGACTGGATAGGCAGTTCGGGCAGTGATTCCGGTGATTGCTCCCGGCACCCAGCGGAAAAACCTGCTTTCCGCAGACCTTGCAGGTAAATACATCGTTGCAGGCATGCGTTTTAAAATAACCTTTTTCATATTGTCTGCGCTTGTTTTCACGGTTCATAAAGTATATCCTCCAAAAAGTGAATTGTCTTCCTTTTGGGAGGAATGCGGGATTATCTGTCGCAAACCTCCCGGTTTGCAACAATCTCCATATTACTCATCTTTTTCAAAAAGTTGTTCCTTCCAGCATTTCTTAGTTCGGTACCATTACCGTATGGTAATGATGGCACAGAAAAACCCAGAGGAAAAGAAAATCTTTTTGTCGGATTTTGTCCGACATATCCTCTTCATCTCTCAGTATGCGATCTCTTTTTGCAGGAAAGTCCCCCGGTCCAGATCGTCAAACGCCTTCTGCAATTCGGCCTTCGTGTTCATAACAATCGGGCCGCCCCAAGCGACAGCCTCATCCAGCCACACGGAGCTGATAAAGAGGACCTGCGCGTTTTCTGTGCCCGCCTTAATTTCCACATGGCTCCCCGTTGTAAGTTTTACCGCGGTTTTTTCCTGAATCAGTTCTCCCCCCACAGTCGCGCTGCCCAGCAGCGTGAAAACCATGACGGAACGCGTATCTTCCGTATTGATCACGACGGAAGCCCCGGCATTCAAATGAATATCGTAATAGTCCAGCGGCAGATAGTTGCCTGCATAGCCCTTTTTGCCTTCATATTCCCCGGCGAGCAGCCTTAGCTTTCCGTTTTCCAGTGGAATCTCTTCAATTTCGGCGTTTTTGATACTGTGATAGGCCGGAGGCACCATCTTGTCCTTCGCCGGGAGATTCAGCCAGAGCTGCACACCCAGCAGCCTTTCGGACGCGGGCAGCTTTTCCTCGTGCAGAATTCCCGAGCCCGCCGTCATCCACTGAACCTCTCCGTCCCCAATGGTATCCGAGTTCCCAAGACTGTCCCTATGGGTCATTTGCCCGCGATAGACGTAGCTGATGGTTTCAATTCCTCTGTGGGGATGCATGGGGAAACCGGCGGTGTACTCATCCGGGTTTATACTGTCAAAGGAGTCAAGCATCAAAATCGGGTCGTATTCCTCAACAGTCCCATGTCCCAAGACGCGAACGAGACTCACTCCGGCTCCGTCCTGAGTTCGGAATCCCTGCACCTTCTGCTGAACTTTTCTTTCCATATACTTTTCCTCCTGCGTAAATAAATCGACTTCTCTGCCTTTGTGTTCTTTTTCTTTAGGGATAGTAAATACGTCCCCAATTCTGTGCGTTTGATGGCATTTCGGTCATATCTTAATAATACCACACATTTTTTCACAAAAAAAGACTTAACCCGCGTTCATTGAAAATCTTCATTATGTTGGCCTCCTGTTCATCTTATGGGCACCATTGGATACTCTTCAGGCTGAACCTGAGTGAGCACGGCCTCCGAAATGGTGGGTGCCGCATCACGTCCGAAGCCCGCGCAGCAGCCTTTTTTGCCCGTCAAGGGCGACTTCCACTTACTCATCCCCTATTATTTCTCTGCAATATCCAAAACATTGTATTGACTTATTGCTCATATAGGCGTATGCTAATTATGTCGCCAAACAGGGCGAACTAATTTAAAAGAGGTATCTCATGTTTCAAGACAAAACCATCGCTTGCAAGGACTGCGGCCAGGAATTTACTTTTACCGCCAGAGAGCAGGAGTTCTTTGCGGAGAAGGGTTTCACCAATGAACCCCAGCGCTGCAAATCATGCCGTGACGCCCGCAAGGGGAACGTCCGGGGAGGCAATGCTCGCCAGATGTTCGACGCTGTTTGCTCCGAGTGCGGAAAGCCCTGCAAAGTTCCCTTTGAGCCCCGGGGAGATCGCCCCATCTATTGCAGCGATTGTTTCCGTAGATAACCCTTGCACCCAGGCGCCTCTTCGGAGGCGCCTTTTTTTATTTCCATTGCCCTCATTCACTTATTGGACATTTCATAAAATTATTTTTTAAGTGGGCTCTTTACAATTGTTTGCGGTTGATTTTACCAAAATGTGGTATTATGCTTAAAGATATTATAAATAAGGAATGCACTCAATCTCACGGGGAGGCTGCACTTCAGATGGATTCGCCGGAGCCGACGAATCCAAAACGAAAATTCATAGCCGCTCTCGCCCGGAAGGCGCTATCGCAAGCGCCAGCGTGGGATTTCAAAATAGCGTTCCAGCCGGAAAGGCTCAATTCGGGCCAGAGTAACCCAATCTTGCAATAGTACGCGGAAGGGAGTTGTTTATGGGATCGTTTTATAGCGGACTGTTCAGTATCTTGCAGACGCACATTGTTGCTGTGTTGGGCGGATACTTTATCGGGGGACTTATCTTTGGGCTTGCCTGTCGGACAGTCGTAAAAAACAAAGGTCATTCAAACGATTCGTGTATCCGAAATGCAATCGGAGGATTTTTCCTTTGGTGGATATGGCTTATCGTTTGTGTCTGTAAGCCCGATGCAAGGCCCATACGATATTCGGGCGCTGATGTTGTCAGGCTTGATGGCACGTCGGACACGCGCTTCTGGGGAATGCTGTTATCCGGCGGCGCAATTCTTCTCATCGGCTGCGCGTTGCTTTTTAAGACGTGGTGGGGGCTTGCCGTGGCGGCAACGGGCCTTGTTTGGTGGATCACAATGTACGCAACCACAGGCAAATAGGCCGTGAAAAATCGCCCTAGAGCGGAATGAAATCGAAAGAAAATTCTTTTATGGGTTTTATGGACAATGCACGCAAAGAATCCTCCTATTCCGTGGCTTCCGGAAGTAATCTGCCCTAAGTTGTTTTTCAGGTGATACTTAAAGAAAAGTTTATTGGCATCGGCTCCGGCAATTTGACTGAGCTGGAACATGTAATTAACGCCCAAACAGCAAAGGGATATCGTCTGCACACCATTTCCACAGCATCGGGACAAAGCGGCGGCCTTCTTGACTGCGACCGCATTCAGGCCACCCTTGTATTCGAGCGCTTATAAATAAGAAAACCGCTGCGGCTTGAAGTCGCAGCGGTTTTTGTTGTAAGGAAGCTGTATGATTTACAAAAGCCGAGTCATATCAATAGCTTACAGGCAGTCAGCAAGAGGTTTTTTCGACGCTTTTTTAGCAGCCCTCGTTTTTTATTTCTCCATCTGCAAGCAATGTCGGAGGAATACATCACATCCTGCATAACCTTTTCCGCATCCTCTTTCGAAATCTCAATCTCAACATATTCCTCTGCAAAGTGCCCCACGTCGATTTCCATGTAGTATTTTCCATCTTTCAGAAAAATTTTTATACCACATTCATCAAAAATAACCACAACTTATATCCCCCTTTTATTTAATGGGTATCGTGGTAGTCCCCAGCTCCGTCTCAGTTCGTGGCCCTTATTTAACTATTTAAATTCACTGAACCCGCCTCATTTTTTCGCATTTCGTTTGGTGTGCAACAGAAGGTTTCCGCAAACTCCTTATAAAAATTTCCCTTGCTTTGATATCCCACTTCTTTGGCGATGTCATCAATCGTTTTTGTCGTATCAGTTAAATTGACTTAATATATTCATGGATAGACTGACCGGTCAATTGCTGAAACGCTCTTTGAAGCGTTTGTTTATTGATCTCGATTGGCTTTGCCAGATCTTCAATGACCGGAGGCTGGACAAAGGATTGGTTTAAGATTTGCAATGCCGACTTCGCCGCATCCCTCGCTTTGGTAGTTAGACTTGGCGTCCTTTTCAAGCCAAAGGAAAGCGTGTAATCTACCAGCAATCCGGCGGCTTCCAGAGCTTTCCCCTGCAAAAACAAGGAGAAAGCTTCCCCGCTCATCTCAGCGGACTTAATTTCTCTGCAAATATCAGCCAATAGAGGCAGTGACACATCCCTGTTGTTCACTGCATGTGCTGTGCGATTCCAGAAATTGTCCGAAAATACTGCTCCGGTGCCTTCAAGAAATTGATCTGTTATATAAATCGTGGATGCTTTTTGCACTTCACCGGAAGAAAATCGCTTATACCACGGTCGCGGAAGATTATTTACATAGCAGAAAACTCCGAACCGGGCCTCATTGCGCTCGGTTTTTTTCTGGTAATAGCTCAAAGCCATATCCTCAACAAACGTGATTTGAATGCTCTTTGCCTGATAATAATACCGCTCCATCAAATTCGCATGAAAAACAATATCTGTATCAATAAAACAACAAGCTTCTGGATTTCCCCATGCCTGAATATGCCCGGACACAACTTCGACCGGCGGCTCAAAGCAACTCCCATAGCGGATACCGGTTCGTTTCCATCCATACGCTTCATATTGACGCAGCATGTCTGATACGCTGTAAAAGCATTGCATATACACACCCCTTTTCGGGGTTCTGTTTCGGAATATATAGTTCTGTTTAGGACAATTAAATAAATATACTCACAAATAAATTCCCTGTGTTTTCAGTATAAATAAGCAAACATAAGATGTCAACAGTATCTATAAAGTCCTGCTTTCAAGGTCTTGAATCACACTTTGTTCAATGCTATGCTTTTTTGGTTAGATTTTGCTAACTCAAGAAAAGGAGGCATCTACATGAACAAAAAAAGCCTGTTTTATTTAGGCTCTTTGATATCGCCGCCAAAGGAAAAGGCAAGCTGTTACTTAGCTGTATCTTCATGTCCCTTGGCACGCTCTGCGGTATGATCCCCTACTTATCTGTTTATCATATCGCCCGGCTGCTGCTTCCGGCGGCAGGGCAAGGCGATCTCTCCGGCGGAATTTTACTGTGAAGCATTGCGGTTGCTATCAGTAGATTACTCAACACGGTTTTATCCTTTTTCGGAAGCTTTGGCGCACATAAAGTTGCTTTCCGTGTGCTGTACGGAATTCGCATCCGTGTAATGGAGCATATGGGGCGCTTGCCAATGGGGTTCTTCACGGAGCATACCAGCGGAAGCGTACAAAAGACCATGGATGACAGCATCGAAAAAATCGAGATATTCATTGCAAATCTGCTGCCCGATTTAATCGGCTCGGCATGCGCTGTCTTGGTGCTGCTGCTGGGGCTTGGCAGTCTGAATTTATGGCTGGCGTTGGTGGTTGTTGCCGCTGTCATCCTTGCGTGCGCCTTACAGCTTTCGGTGTGGGGCGGAAGCCGTGGTCAGGATATTCTGACCGGCCTTGCAACAGTATCGGGACAAATGACAGGAGCGTTTTCAGAATATGTCCGAGGCATTGCCGAGGTAAAGCTGTTTGGTCTGATGGGCACCATCACCAGAGGCCTCGGCGATACCATAAAGAAATACGGCAATTGGAAAATGATGCTCTACAAACGGGTGGCTCCGTTTCATAAGGGCTATAAAACGATGATACTTTCCCTGCTAGCCGTCGTGGTTCCGGTGGGGACATTTCTCATTTGGCAGAGTTCCGGAAACACGTCGGTTTTACTGTCGGTCATTATGGGGCTTATCTTGACGCTCGCTGATGGAGCTTGTCAATTATGGCACCCGCATGGGGGAAATCACCGTTGCGCTGCATAACATCGACGAAATCAATCGCATGGAGCCGGTGCCCGAACCGGTCAGCCCAAAGGTTCCGGAATCTTTCGAAGTCCAGTTCCATGACGTATCCTTTTCCTATCAGGATACCACCGATCCCTCTCATACGCTGGCACTAAGCCACATCAGCTTCACCGCGCCGCAAAAGCAAATGACCACTTTGGTAGGGCCGTCCGGCGGAGAGGCCCAGCGTTTAGCGATTGCACGATCCATTCTCAAAGATTCGCCCATCGTTATTTTCGATGAAGCATTGGCCTATTCCGACGCAGAGAACGAAAACCTGATTCTGCAGGCAATTGACAAGCTGATTGAGAATCGGACGGTAATCATTATCGCCCACCGACTGCCAATCATTTAAGGTGCGGATCAAATTCTGGTGCTCAGCGGGGGCGAGATTCAGGAAACCGGCACACATGACACCCTGATGCGGCGGGACACTTTGTATCAGGAACTTTGGACACTCCAAAACGAGGTGGACTTCTGGAGTATTAAAAAAGGCACCACCAATCGGGAAAGGAGCGAGGCCATATGAAACAGGTTCTAAAAAAGTTGACCTTTGGTCATCCAAAGCATTTGGCCCGCCCTGCGGTATGGCTTTTCTTTGAGGGTTTTTCCAATCTGTTTCCCGCGATCATTATTTATGTCATCATCAACATGATTGCGGGCGCCTTTGGGGTGCCAAACTCCCTGAACTTCCGCATGCTGTGGATTACATCAGGCATTTTAGGGGTTCTGACTCTCGCTCAGTTCGTGATCGGATACTTCGCTTACAGCAACAGCTTCCTGCCGTCAGCAGAACATACGGCGGAGAACCGTATTTCCTTTGTAAAAAAGCTGCGCCGCCTGCCCCTCGGGTTTTTCTCCAACAAGGAAAAGGGCGAGCTGATCAATAACTTTGCCGGAGATTTTTTAAGCATCCAGCAGGCCATGACCGGCAAGCTTTCGGGTCTTTTCAGCGTAGTCCTCTCCTGCGTGCTCACCTCAATTTTCATGTTCATTTTTAACTCTCTGATGGCGGCGGCATTCTATATCTCTCTGCCTGTCGCGGCAATCATTATAGCGGTGTCTATGAAAACATTGAATTGAAACGCCACCCACATTGCACTGGCACGAGATAAGACGGCAACCAATCTGGGTGAGTATTTGGGTGGTATAAAAACGCTGAAAAGCTATAACCAGACGGGAGAGGGCTTCGGAAAGTTGAAAACCGCATATCATCACCTGATGGAAACGTACATCAAAGTGGAAAGCGGCTCCGGTAGTTTAATGCGCCTGTGCACCTCTATCGTGCAGTTCGGTCTGCCCCTGATGTGTATGGGGGGCTACCTGCTGATGGGCGGTTCCCTCACAGCCATAGAATTTATCATCATCATTATTATCGGCACCAAGATATTGACTACTGTGATTACAGCGGTCAACAATATGATGATGCTACGAAATAACTATGTTTCGGCAAAAGACTGGATAGCACGATGCAGGCGCTGGAAATGTCTGGGACAGCAAACCGGGAGACGATCCTGAAATCCGCTTTGACCATGTGGGTTTTTCCTATACTGAGGGAGCAGAGAGGGTTTCGAGGGATGTCTCCTTTGCAATTCCCCGCGGCGGCTTAATCGCCATCGTAGGGCCTTCGGGCAGCGAAAAATCCACCATTCTGCGGCTGATTACGCGGTTTTGGGATGTGAGCGAAGGTGCAATTCTCATTGACGGAAAGCCCCTTTCCTCCCTGTCGCCGGAGCTGTTGCAGGAGACGGCATCCATGGTGTTGCAGGAAGTCTATCTGTTCAACGAAACCATCCGGGAGAATATCTTTTTCGGCAGAAAGGATGCCCGCGAGGAAGAGATGATAGAAGCCGCTAAAAAAGCAGGCTGCCACGATTTCATTATGGCGCTTCCCGACGGGTATAACACTATGGTAGGCGAAGGCGGCAGTACCCTGTCAGGCGGGGAAAAACAGCGGATATCTATTGCACGGGCGCTCCTCAAAAAAGCCCCCGTTCTTCTTTTGGATGAACCGACCGCCAGTTTGGACACCCGAAACGAAGCCCTTGTACAGCGGGCCATTAGCGAGCTTGTAAAAGATACCACGGTGATTATGATTGCCCATCGACTGAAAACAGTGCAAAACGCGGATCAAATCCTCGTGCTGGAGGATGGGCAGTTGAAGGAAGAAGGCACGCACCAGAGGCTTCTTTCACAAGAGGACTTGTATGCAAAGCTTTGGAATATGCAGCAAAAATCCCTGAACTGGAACTTTCACGGGAAAGCCTCTACCCCTATACCGGGTACAGCCCGATGAGGGAGGGCAGGAAAAGGCGCGCAATAAATATTTAAGGCTTAACAATTAGAAATTTTCTTTGATTCGTTCTGCCCCGCGGTAAGCACAACCGTGAAAGAAGTCCCTTTAATATTAAGGTTTTATTTAGGCCCATCCGAATTGATGCACGGAAAAGAACCTGCCATAGCGGCGCTTGATTCGCCACCGCCGCAGCTAAAGCTGCGGCGGTGTTTTTTCGAGCCGTTTTCCGCAGGCTGCAAGCAAAGCTAAACTGGTACGCTTTGGGTTCAGGCCCAATTCTCAAACCAATCCTCGTGGAAAAAATTAAAAATTTGGCCGCCTCTCCCCCAGCGTGTTTTCCGGCAACAACAATGCCTCTCCACAGGCATATCACGTCCGGATTGATTCTCTTTCAGTTCGTGTAGCGTGTGAGCCAGATTCCGAAAATATTGTAGCTGCAAAAGCGTCATAGCACACCTCCACAACCACTTTGTTTTGTCTATTGTTATATTAAAATAGTCCATTACCGGGCCGTCGTCAAGTTTATTCATTTTCAATAAGGACCCTCCATTTCTTCAGATACAAATAATAGAGTTTTCTCTATCCATTTGATTCAAATGAAGTATTAGACAAACAATTGGACAAAACATACAATACTTTCAGAAAGTTGAACTGCATTCAGTCAATATGTCAAATGCAGAAAGATGAGGAGTGTTTTTATGCCGAAAGAAGTAACGGAAGAGCAGATTCAGATGATTGAAGAGTTGATTTCCCGTGCCCAGAAGGCAGCGGCAATCATCGAGACCTATGACCAAGAGCGCGTGGATTCTCTTTGCCGCGCAGTCACAGCGGCGCTGTATGATGCAAAAGTCTGGGCGCCCCTGTGCGACGAAGCAGTGGATGAAACACAACTGGGCGATAAGGTAACCAAGCGTAATAAGCGCAATAAGCTCAAGCTGATCCTGCGGGACTGTCTGCGGAGCAGGAGCGTCGGCATCATTGAGGAGATTCCAGAAAAGGGTCTTGTCAAGTATGCAAAGCCCGTGGGTGTGATCGCCTCTCTGGTTCCCACCACGAATCCCTGCCTGACGCCTGCCGGGCAGGCGATTTACGCCATCAAGGCGAGAGACGTCATGATTTGCAGCCCCCATCCCCGGGCCAAGATCGTAACCAACAAGTGCGTCAACATTATTCGGGAAGCACTGGTGCGGGAGGGTGCGCCTGCCGATATCATCCAAGGCATTCAGGAGCCTTCCATTGCGCTGACGCAGGAGCTGATGAAACGCTGCAATCTGGTCATCGCTACCGGCGGCCGGCCCATGGTTAAATCCGCTTACAGTTCCGGCACTCCCGCCTACGGCTCCGGCGCAGGCAACGCCACTGTGATTATTGACGACACGGCCAATACCGCAGAGCGGCGCAAAGAAGCGGCGGAGAACACTCGTATTTCCAAAACCTCCGACTTTGGTTCCGGTTGCTCCTGCGACGGAAATCTGGTGATCCACGCCTCGATCTACGATGAGATGATAGAGGCTTTGAAGGCCGAAGGCGGTTATCTTGCCAATGAAGAGCAGGCCGAACGTCTGAAAAACGTCATGTGGGATGACGCAGGGCATCGTCTGCCCGACACTGTGGCCATCAGCCCTCAGGCTTTGGCGCAGGCCGCAGGCATTGAAATTCCCGACAGCACCAAGTTCATCATGGTCACCGGCGGCAGCATGGCGCAGGTGGGCAAGAAGCACTTCTTCTCCTCTGAAAAGCTGACCACTCTGCTGGCCCTGTTCAAGTATGACGGCGAGTTTGAAAACGCACTGGATATGATGCGTGCACTCTTTGAGGTTGGCGGCAAGGGCCACTCCTGCGGCATCTATTCTTGGAACGATGAGCACATCCATCGTCTCGGTCTGGCTGCGCCTGTCTCTCGCATTATGGTTCGTCAGCCCAACAACAAGGGCAATGCGGGCTCTGCAACCAACGGTATGCCTCCCACGTCCTCTATGGGCTGCGGCACTTGGGGCGGAAACATTGTCTCCGAAAATATTGCCCTGAAGCATTACATGAATACCACCTGGGTTGCCCATCCCATCCCCGAAGACATGCCTTCTCTTCAAGAGCTGTTCGGGCCCTTCTATAAGGACGGGATGGATCAGGAGTAATTTCACCAATGCCGACTCCAACCGGCATTTGCACCGCCTGAAGCTCTAGCGGGCAGAAGGCTGCATTTTTCGGGTATTTTAAAAAAAGGTAGGCTAATGCGCAATGAACGAATTTCGCTACTTTATGCCCACTGAGGTCTTCTTCGGTCAGGGCATTGTCAAAGAGAAGAAAGATCTGTTCCTCAGTCTGGGTAAGCGGGCCTATATTATTACTTACACACTTCCCGGACGGCACTACGCCTTGGAGGATGTGACGGCGGTTCTGGATGAAAGCCGGATTCTCTATCAAATAGAGACCGGCATTGAAGAAAATCCCTCCACCGAGACAGCAGAACGGGTGGCCGCTTCCGTGCGTGAGTTTGCCCCCGATTTTCTCATTGCCATCGGCGGCGGTTCCCCCATCGACGCCTCTAAGGCCATTGGTGTTCTTTTAAAAAACCCAAATAACTCCGGACTTGATCTATACAGTGATTCAACGCTGGAATCCCTGCCCATCATTGCCATTCCCACCACCGCAGGAACAGGTGCGGAAGTGACGCACTTCTCTGTCCTCACCCGCAGCGACAAGGATACCAAGCAGGCCATCGCACCGCGCATTTTCCCCCGATATGCTCTGCTGGACGCAACGTATCTCATGGAAATGCCTCTGCGTCTGAGCTGCTCCACCTCCATCGACGCGCTGTGTCACTGTTTGGAATCCTACATCTCCACCGCCGGAAGCGAGCTTTCCAGAGCCATTTGCGAAATCGGCTTTACTTATTTCTCTCACTGTGTGGAACCCATGCGAACCGTTTTGAACGATTCTGCCTGCGCGCAGAGCAAAACACCATACACCTATGAAATCCGCGAAAAGCACATGATGGTATCCTTAATCGGAGGCATTGCCAACACCCAGACCGGCACCTGCCTGCCCCACGGAATGAGCTACGCCTTGACCCACCACAAGCATATCCCTCACGGGCTGGCCTGTGGACTGCTGATCGCGGAATATCTGAAAATCTTTAAACAGCCGGAAAACATCGCCTGTGTTGATCGCGCGATTCATCTGTGCGGCTTCCAAGATCTGAACGATTTTTCGGAATTTATGGACAGTATGCTTCTGTTGGACGCAAATATCACCCCGACTCCCGAAGAAATTGAGGCCTATGCGGAGGAATTTGCCGGGCAGAAGCACCGCTTTGTCCGTCATCCTGAACCTGCGGGTAAGGCGGAAGTTTTACAGATTTATACCAATAGCTTGCTAAAGAAAAAGCACTGATTGTGCGCGATTCATCCTCGCACCGGGAATACAAACGTGTTGGGAGTCCCGGATCCCCACCAGAAAATAAAAAAATGGTAGGAGAATATTCTATGACCTTTAGTAGCCTGTTCAACGATCTGATTACGCTGTTCGCGTTTCTTTTGATCGGGTTTGTCATTCGTGAGATCGTTAAACCGCTCCAGAAGCTTTACATTCCGGCATCCATCATCGGCGGAGTTGTGGCACTGATCGTCGGCCCTCAGGTGCTGAACCTGGTGGAAATTCCCGCCTCCTTCGGCTCCATGGCCTCTGTGATGATCATGCTGGTGCTGACTTGTTCGGTGATCGGCGTGGACATGGACAAATCCAAGGCAAGCGCATACTTCACCCACCTGTGCATCATGGTATCCGTCTACGGTATGCAAATGTTTCTAGGCTGCGGCATCGGGGCTTTTATGGAAAAAGCCTGGCCTGCCCTGCCCTTCGGCTGGGGTTCTGAGGCGGTATTTTCCTTCTGGGGTGGCCACGGTACCGCCGCCAGCGCCGGCGCGGCCTGGGAGGAATACAGCGTTCTTGGCAACACCTCGGTTGGTATGATTATGTCCACTCTGGGCGTGATTTCCTGCTTCGTGTTCGGCATGATCATGATCAATGTGGGAGTCCGCAAAGGATGGGCCACACAGGCGTCCAACGACTTCAAAAGCAACCCCAGCTTCTTCGGTGGCCTGCTGTCCGAGGACAAGCGGACCCCCATCGGAGTTGCGAGAGTCCCCAGTACCGGAATCGACAACTTTTCTTTCCAGCTTGCCATCGTCCTGTCCTGCATGGCCTTCGGCAACTGGTTCATGGGCCTGTTCAAAACCGCCATCGCCAATGTCCCCTATCTCAGCGCGCTGTCTCAGCTCCCCTCCCTGATCAACGGCATCTTGGCTGGTATGCTGGTGTGGAACGTGGTCAAGCGTACCAAACTAAAGGGGTTTGTGGACCGCAAGACCATTAACTCCATCTCCGGACTGGGTCTGGAAATCACCATTGTATCAGCTGTGGCCACCATGGATCTGAAGCTGATTTCTGTGCTGATTGTCCCCATCCTGCTGCTCAGCGCCATCATCATCGCGCTGACTGCCGTGTTCTGTCTGGTGTTGTGCAAAATGTGGCATCGAACCAACTGGTTTGAGAAGTGCTGCGGCTCCTTCGGCGCTGCCACTGGCTCGGTGCCTACCGGTCTGGCTCTGATCCGCTGCGTGGACCCCGATGGCAAAACCGACGCGGCCGACACTCTGGCCATCGGCAACTCTCTGTGGGCTCCCGTCTACGGCTCAATGCCCGCTTTGCTGCCGCTGTTCGCAGTGACCATCGGAATGTTTGTCCCAATCTGGCTGGGTTTCGCCTTCATGGTGGTTCCCTTGGTCATCGGGTTTATCTTTTTCCGTAAAAAATAACGTCTACATTACTGTGGGCGGCCCGCATTGGGCCGCCCCGGTCAATTATTTTCAGGAGGCTTTTTATGTCTATGGATCTTGTCAAGGCAATTACCCTATGTGAAGTTGGCCCCAGAGACGGCCTGCAAAATGAAAAGAAACTGTTGACCGCCGAGGAAAAGCTGGCGCTGATTGAGGGATCGACAGATGCCGGTCTTCCGGTCATTGAGGTCGGCTCTTTTGTCAGCCCAAAGGCAGTCCCTCAGATGGCCGACACAGACGAGGTATTCCGGAAGCTGCGGCGAAAGGATGGCGTGGAGTACCGCGCCCTGATTGCCAATCTGAAAGGAGTCGAACGGGCGGTTGCCTGCGGATGCAAAAAAGTAAAGCTCAACGTTTCTGCCAGCAAGGCCCATAATTTGGCAAACTTAAACCGGACACCGGCGGAGTCGGTGGCTGGTTTCCGTGCCTGTGTGGACGCTGCCCGTGACGCCCAAATTGCCATCTCCGGCTCAATCTCCATGGCGTTCGGCTCTCCGTGGGATCGGGAGATCTCTTTAAAGGACGTGCAGGAAATCGTGGACGCTTATCTGGCTGTTGGAATCACGGAAATCTCTCTGTCGGATGCCTCCGGCCAAGCGTACCCCACGCAAGTATACGATATCTGCGCAGAGATGAGACGGGCATATCCTCATGTGACATGGTGGCTGCATTTTCACAACACACGGGGGCTGGGAATTGCCAACATCTTGGCAGGGATGCAAGCTGGCTTCACTCGGTTTGACACCGCCTTTGCAGGCGTTGGCGGCTGTCCATTTGTACCCGGTGCAGCCGGAAACGTGTCTACCGAGGACGTCCTTCATATGTGTGACGAGATGGGCGTTACCACTGGCGTAAATTTGGACGCTGCCATGGAAGTCAGCCGCCATCTTGTGGAAATTTTGGCGCACAGCACTGATAGTTATTTGCTGCGGGCGGGTAAGTCCAAGGACCTCATCCGGGAACTGCCCACCGGACAGCTCAAACGTCAGTGACTTTGGTTTGAATCCCTGTCTTCTATTTTAAATCAACGCAGACTGCCTGCAATGCCAATGGTCTTGTACTGAAGGCAAGCCCGACGGCCTTTGCATGAGCCGTTTGCGGATTCAGGCTTACCCAACTGAAACAGAGCGGATTTCACGGATTAGGAATCAGCGCATAGCCTTCCTCAAGACGATTCAGCAGCCATTCAGAATAGAAGGCAGGAATATCCGTGCCGCGGCTTGCGCTGATAATCATGGGGTTTGTTCCTTGTCGGCTGCGGCTTCCCTGTATTCGTTCGGCGAAACACCGGCTACTTTTCCAAACTGCGTATAAAAAGCGGAAAGGCTTTCAAACCCGCTTTGCAGTGCAATCTGCAATATATTGTCCTTTGTATCCATGAGCAACTCTTTAGCACGGGATATACGCAGCTCGTTTAAATATTCTGTCGGAGTCTTCCCATATTGCATCTGAAATATCTGGGTAATTCTGTTTCTGCTAAGGCCAAGTTTCTTCAATTCCTCTTTTAAGTGAATATGATCTGAAAAGAACTGCTGATAAGTCAATTTAATTTCTTCTGCCGCTTCCTTCTGTGGATGAAATTCCAATAAATCAGGGCGGCACCGCTTGCAGGGACGCAGGCCATACTTGCGCGCCTGTTCTGCCGTATCAAAGAAAATAACATGTTCCCGCTTGGGACTTTTCGATTTACAGGATGGGCGGCAGAAAACCCCTGTTGTTTTTACGCCATAGAAAAATTGTCCGTCGTAAGCGGCATCGCAGGACAGTGCCGCCTTCCATTTTTCCTCTTCCGTCATCTGCTTCCACTCCCTTCACGGCTTCCGTTTCATCGCACGGATTTTCTTCTTTGTTTCCTTGTCCACCTTTAAGGACTCTGTGATTTTCTGCAACGCCTTGTTGTAGGTAAAGTCATCTAAGCTATTTTGATTCAGATATCCCAAGGTACGCTCGGGGAACCGAACATAGCAAATAGAGATTGCCCATGCAACTGCCATTTTTACATAATAACCGTCATGACGTACCTTGTCCATGCTGTCTAAAACCTTATCGATGTGTGTTTCATAGATATAATAAAAAAGCAGCATGACGACAGCAAAGCGAATGTGAAACTCCTGCTCTGACTTTAGGTATGGATTTATAAAACCCCATATCTGTTCCTGTGCTTCTTTTGTGAATTTGAGCCCTGCACAAAAACTGTCGCACACCGACCAATTGTCAATTTTGGGGACAAAATTCTGCATATGTAAAAGTCGTTCTTCCACCGAACAATTTACACAGCCGATTACCATGCCCTGCAACATGATTTCCTCAAAGGAATCCTCCCGCGCCGTTTGCAGATACTCTCTCCAATCCGACTGCGCAAGCTGTTTTGACAGCTTCCGAAGGAGGGGAAGACGCACACCCAGAACATACCTGGTACCGGGAAGTAATCCGGAAGAAAAAACACGGTATTCTTCTTCTGCCAGTACTTCTATCTGCTGTCTGATTTTTTCCTGCATTCATTTCCTCCGTCTTATTTATGCTTTTACATCTTACAAACAATTCATAGAATTTTCTATGTTATTTGAAACGCTTTTCCCCAGCAAAAGTGCGGCCGTTTCAGTTCCCCTATAAAAAGGAAAGCTTCCACAGATAAATGGAAGCTACTGAGCCATAAGGCGAGTATCGACTTTTACACACGTCGAATTGGCGCTTTGTCAGCTTCGGAAAGCCATATAACTTTTCCATCCTTCTTCGTATGGCAATATCCCCCCAGCTAACAACATTCGGGCATTCCATGCAATTGATCAGAAGCATTTCCGCTGTCCAACGACCAATCTCCTTCAAAGCAGTCAATTGGAGAATGACTTCCTCATCGGGCAGTTCCCGCAGGTTCTCCAGAGAAATTCTGCCTTGCAGTATCCCTTCCGAAAGTTCGGAAATTACCACTGCCTTTTTCATGGTCATCCCGAAGCGCTGAATGTCATCTGCTGAAACAGCGGAGAGGTTTTCCATTTCCTCTTTGCCACAGTCAAAGAGCTTTGTTTCAACCGTCAGCATGTGTCCGTTCCATTTTCAGCAGCTTTTCCTTGATGTCCAGACCGGCTGCATAACCTACCAGCCTTCCATCCGCTCCCACAACTCTGTGGCAGGGCGTCATAATCAAGATAGGATTCTTATTGTTTACCATCCCCACGGCACGGGAAGCACTTGGCTTTCCGATCATTTCCGCAACCTGTTTATAGCTGCGTGTTTGTCCATAGGGAATCCGGCGCAAGGCATCCCAGATTGTTTTCTGAAAGACTGTCCCTTTTGCGGCAAGCGGAAGGTCAAAGTCCGCACGATTGCCTGACAGGTACTCTGCAAGCTGCTTTTCCGCCTTTTCAAGCAAAGGTGTCTTTTCTCCGCAGTCGCTCTTTTGTGTGTCCGTTTCAAAAAGCAGCTCTGTAATAGCCCCATCTGTTTCGGTTATTCCAATCAGCCCCAATGAGGTCTGCATATAGGCTGTATATTTCATAGGGTTTCGCCTCCTTTTGGTGGCTTTAATATACCCCATATTCTTATCTTTGTCTTCCGATTTTGCACCATTCAATTTTTATGAATTTAAGTATTCTAAGGTTGTTTGATTTCATCAAACCAAACACCCCGCAAAATTTGAATACCTTCGCGTATTTTTACTTTATCCAAAAGACTGTATCCCATAAAAATCAGATTGGACGGGCAGTCCTCTGGATGATTCCAAAATGGTTCTACGGAATATACCCGAACCCCCGCTTCTTCTGCCTTGTTCATGAGTCGTTCGATATTCGTGCCACCCGAAAATTCCAGAATGAAATGCAATCTGGCTCCTTGTCCATGAAGCACAACCTGACTGCCGAACTGTTCTGCACATTCCTGCACAAACACATCGTGACGCCTGCGATATGTGGCGCACATTTTACGGACGTGCTGTACATATTCACCGCCAGCCATGACCGCTATCTGCGTATGTATCACGGATAAGACAGTCTGTGTCAAACTGCTTTATGTGTATGAACAATAAAGCCGCAGATGCCAATTAATTCTGACATCTGCGGCTAATTCAATTTTGCAGCAGCATCTATTTAAAAAGAGGCTACTGTACACTCACAACGCTTAGATTTGCTGCAACACCATTACCAAATTGAACCGTACCTCCCGCGATACTGACAACAACCACTGAAATAATATCACCAGCCGCTAGTGATGCCAAAGAGCTGAGGGAAAAAGCAATATACTCACTACCTAGTGGTACACCGGTTATAAGGGAGGGCAACGCCGTTCCATTTCTTGTTACATGCAATGAAAAATCAAAGGAGCCGGTAGAAGCGCGCGCTAAGAAGTAGCAACTTATCGAATAAACTCCATCTTCCGCAATGGTAATACCGTTCGCACCCAAAGACACATTATTACTCGGCATATTTACGGATAGTGGCATTGTTGTGGCTACCGATGGATTAAGGGTTAGCGTCGCATCTGTATCGTTGTATAAGCCACCAAAAGAAGATGCACCAGCGGGGCCAGTGGGCCCTTCTTCGCCATCTGCGCCGGTCGGGCCAGCGGGCCCTACTGAACCAGTTAATTAAGGAAAACTGCAAAAGCCCTTATTCTATACAGGATAAGGAGATACCAAAATAAAATATGAGCTATCACATTACACAGAATACCGCCTAATTGGACAAGATAGGCGGTATTTCTGTGTCTGGATAGCGGAACTTCGGGTCAACTTGGCCCGAAGTGGAAAGGAGGGATTGCAAATATCCCGTGGGGCTTGATTAAAAATCAGGCCCTTTTTTCATGCCATAAAACAGACAAGGAGGAAAAACGAATGGCAAAAAATGAGCCAAATAAGCCGAACGACGTAAAAACCACCCCGGCACAGGAAACTACGGCAGAAGAAAAAAGCACTCCCGCACCCATGTCGGAGATTGGCGGCGAAGCTCCTACCCCGGAAAAGACTGCCGAAAAAGCGGAGTCAACCGTCCATGAGGATAAAGCGGCCCTGCATGAAATCAGTGACGATGGTTTGGAGCCGCCCACGCCTTTTGACATTCCCGCCCCCGGTGATGTGGTGGTTTCCTTTGACAAAATCAATGAGATTGTTTCGGGGAAACAAGCGGCAGTAAAGGAAGCGGAACAGGCCACCCCCGCAAAACAGGGAGCGGAAAAATCAGGTTCCGCCGATAAAAAAGCAGAGCAAGAGAAGCCCGGCCCGGATAAGGGAAAGGAAAACGAGCCGAAAACGGCTGACAGCAAGCCCAAATCCCACCAGCCGAAAGCCACCGAAAAAGCAGACAAGAAGCCTTCCCGTCCTGCCAAACAGGAAAAACCGCAGAAATCTGAAAAATCCGCCAAGCAAAAGCAATCGGTGGGAATCGGCGGCGGTTCTGTTTCAGGAAAATCCACAGAACAGCCCAAGCAGGAAACGCCGCCCCCGGCCTCTGTTCAACCGCCCGAACCGAGGGAGGCCCCCCGCTCCGATGAAAAGGAACAGATTGTATATATCAGTCTTTCCGAACTTCACCCATTCAAAGGCCACCCTTTCCAAGTCCGCAAAGACGAGGAAATGGCGGCAATGGTGGAAAGCGTCAAGGACAAAGGCGTAACGCAAGCCGCTATTGTCCGCCCCCGTGAAGATGGCGGCTATGAAATCGTATCGGGCCACCGCCGCCAGATGGCAAGCGAACTCGCCGGGTTTACCAATATGCCCTGCATTGTCCGCAACCTGACAGACGAACAGGCCATTACGCAGATGGTGGAGGACAATACCACCCAACGTGAAGCCATTTTGCCCAGTGAACGGGCTAAAGCCCTGCAAATGCAGTTGGAAGCCATTAAGAAGCAGGGCGCACGAACCGGTAACGGACAGCGTTCCAATGAGGTTGTGGCCGAACGCAACAAAATGACGGTGAAGCAGGTTCAGCGGTATATCAAGCTCAATGAGCTTGTACCCGACCTAATAAAAATGGTGGACGAAAAGAAAATAGCGTTCACCCCCGCCGTGGAGCTTGCGTTCATTGCACCCAAAAATCAGCGGTATATCGCCGTTGCCATTGAGGGCCAGCAGTCGGCCCCCTCACTGTCACAGGCACAGCGTATGCACGAGCTTGACGGTAAAAAGCTGTTAAACCCGGATGTTATTGACGGTATTATGCTCGAAGAAAAAAAGGAGGTAGACAAAGTGATTTTATCCAGCCAAGAACTCGGACAGTATTTCGGGAAAGAAAAGACACCAAGGGAAATGAAAGACACCATTATGAAGCTGCTTGAGGAAAACAAGGATAAGCTGAAAGACATTTCGGCCCCGGAAAAGAAAGCCGAGCAGGAGAAATAACCCACTTCGGGCCAAGTTGACCCGAAGTTTTCTTTTGCGGGGCGTTGCCCCGCACCCCAAAGCTCTAAGGATATAATATATTCCCCGTCGCCATATATCAGGTAGCATATCCGGGAAAATCCGTCAAGAGCCTGCCGCCGTAGGCGGTGCTTCGCACTCTTGACGGATTTCTCCCGGATATGCTTTAAGCCAGTCAAGCGACGGGGATATATATTCCTTTGAGCCGCTCCCTTTCCAAAGCATGGAAAGGGCGGGGGATAGGTTGACACATTCAGCGCAACAAGAACGGAGGTGCTTATATTAATGAAACGACCATTAGCATATATTACCGCCGCATGGTGCGGCGATCACGATACGGACACCAAACAGGCGGCGCAGTATTGCAGGGCGGTCTATGAAGCGGGTTTTTCCCCGATTTGCCCCCTGCTCTATCTGCCCTTATTCCTAAATACCGCTATCCCGGAGGAACACAAAAGCGGCATTGACATGGGCCGTGACCTCTTGCGCCGCTCTCATGTACTGGTAGTGTGCGGCAATGAGGTTGACGAGGATATGAAAAACGACATTGCCATAGCCGGGCGGCTAAATATCACAGCAACCACGCTGGACGGAATTTTGACTGTGAAAACACAGGGTCGGGCGAAACCGCTTGATTAAGCCAACTTCGGGCCAAGTTGGCCCGAAGTGCGAAAGGAGGTAAAAGCCTATGGCAAAAGGCAAAACCACAGCCGAGCCGATTATGGACAATGAGCATGTGAAAGAGCTTCTGGCGGTATTGCGGGAACACAATTCCCCGTCCACAAAGGATTTTCTGGCGGTGTTGAATCAGGTGGGCGCTATGGAAAAACAGCTTGAAGCCGCTGTAAAGGAGCTTGCCGCCATGCGGCAGGAATTAAAAACAGCGCAGGAGCAGAACCACCCGGTTAAGACCGCTTTGCAAAAGGCGGTCATTGTTGCACAGGGACAGGTGCTTGACCTGCGGGAACGGCTTACACAGCTAAAGCAGAATATCATAGACGGTTGTAAAAACGCCGTTGCCGCTTTTAAGGAAACAGGCATTTCCGCTCTGGATAACGTAGCCCGGTTCTTCAAGGTACGTCCCATTCTGGAAACCATGCGGGACACTCTTACAAAGGATATTCAGTATGACGATAAGGCTATTGCCAAAATTGAAGCCATCAGCACCGAATACCATCAGGCCGGGCGGCATTTGAAAAACATGGGCCGGGCCATGCTTGGCAGAGAAGCCTTACAGGAAGCCAAACAGCCCGGTAAGCTGGCGGCGGTCATATCCGCCCCATTCAGGGCCGAGCGTTCCTGCTTTGCCGCCATAAAACGGAATGTTGATAAAACTATTGGCGCAATGTCACGGCTGGAGGAACGGGCGGCAGAGAAAAAACCGTCAATCCGGGAAGTTCTTGAAACCCACAATGAAAAAATTGCACAGGCGAAAAAGGACGCTCCCCCCGCAGAGCGTCCCCGCCCCGCCAATGCGGAGCGGTAAACCACTTCGGGCCAAGTTGGCCCGAAGTCCTCCCGCCTGTGATATTGCCCTATCTGGCAGGAAAGGAGGAATTTCATGCAGGAAGATATAGAACGCCGAACGGTTGCCCTATCCGTCAATGCCACAAAGCTGACGGGCCGGGCGTTGGCGAAGATTTTAGGGGCGGCGGTGCGGAAGATCCAAAAGGACTACCAAAAGGGACAGACCCCACAAGGAAAGCAGAGCGTAAAAAAGCTGATGAACCACGGCGCTTCCACGAAAAGCCTTGACCTCTCCGGGGATACAAAGCTCTTTGACCGTGTAGCCCGGAAATACAATGTGGACTATGCTTTCCATAAGACCGGGCCGAATAAGTACCTGCTGTTTTTTAAGGCAGGACAGGCAGACGCTATTACCGCCTGTTTTGGCGAATACAGCAAGCTGGTACTGAATCGGGGCAAGAACCGCCGCCCCTCTATTCTGGAACAGCTTAAAACCTTTGCAGACCGGGAGCGCACCAAGCCCCGCCAGCGTGAACGAAAACGGGAGGCGGTGCGGAATGAACGATAAAATCCGAAAATATGTATTGCCGAACATTCCGTACTTGTTTGCACTTTGGTTTTTCCTGAAGCTTGGCACAGCCTACCGAATGGCCCCCGGCGCAGACTTCGGCAATAAGCTGATTGGCATAGTGAAAACCATAGGCCCGGCGTTGGAAACCATAGCGCCGGGCCTTGTTCTATCCGATTGGCTGATTGGCCTTGCCGGGGCTGTGATTCTTAGGCTGGTAGTGTGGTATAAGGTAAAAAACGCAAAAAAGTTTCGGAGGGATGTGGAATATGGCTCGGCCCGGTGGGGAACGCAAAAGGACATAAAGCCTTTTATCGACCCCAAATTCAGCAACAACGTGATACTCACAGGCACAGAGTTTCTTACTATGAACACCCGCCCCGCCAATCCCGCCAACGCCCGGAACCTGAATTGTTGCGTGATAGGTTCTAGCGGAAGCGGTAAAACCCGCTTCTGGCTGACCCCGAATCTGCTTCAAGCCCATTCGTCTTATGTAGTGGTGGACCCGAAGGGCGGTATTTTGGGGCAGGTGGGCACTTTTCTTTCAGCAAAGGCGCAGGGGTATAAAATAAAGGTGTTCAATAGTGTGGATTTTTCAAAATCCATGCACTATAACCCCTTGTCATATATCCGAACAGAGAGCGATATTTTGAAGTTTGTAAATGCTCTGATTGAAAATACCAAGGGGGACTGCAAGGAGGGCGACCCGTTCTGGACGAAAAGCGAAACTCTTTTGTATTGCGCTTTAATCGGATATATCGTCTTTGAGGGGCCGGAGGAAGAACGCAATATCAATACCCTTGTGGATATGATTAACAGCATGGAAACAAGGGAAGATGATGAAAATTTCAAGAACGCCGTGGACTATATGTTTATGGGCTTGGAGAAGCGCAACCCCCATCATTTCGCCGTAAGGCAGTATAAGAAGTTCAAATTAGCAAGCGGCAAGACCACAAAATCCATTTTGATTAGCTGTGGCGCACGTTTGGCCCCCTTTGATATTGGAGAGCTTCGGGAGATTACAAGCTATGATGAAATGGAATTAGACCGCATGGGTGACAGAAAAACCGCTACTTTCTTCATCATCAGCGACACCGACACAACGTATAACTTCATAGTTGCCCTTGCCTTTTCGCAGATGTTCAATTTGCTTTGCGAACGGGCCGACACAGTACATGGCGGCAGACTTCCCCATCATGTGCGGGTATTATGGGACGAAGCCGCTAACACGGGACAGGTTCCGCAACTGGAAAAACTGGTTGCCGTTATCCGCTCCCGTGAAATCTCCCTGTGCCTGTTTTTACAGGCGCAGAGCCAACTTAAAGCCTTATACAAAGACCACGCGGAAACAATTATGGGCAATATGGACAGCGTGATTTTTCTTGGTGGGCGAGAACATTCCACCATCAAGGAGCTATCGGAGGTTTTGGGGAAAGAAACCATTTCCATGCAGACGGAAAGCCGAACACGGGGCCAGTCGGAAAGCTACGGACAGAATATGCAGCGGCTTGGCAAAGAGCTTATGACAATGGACGAACTTACCACCATGCCGGGAAACAAGTGTATTCTGCAATTACGAGGATTGCGGCCTTTCCTTTCCCCAAAATATGATTTGAAGAAGCACCCCAATTACGGGCGTACAGCCGAAGCCGACAAGCGCAACACTTTTGACGCTTCAAAGCTGATAAACCGCCGCATGAAAAAGCTCAACCCCAATGAGCAGTATACCCTTTATGAAGTAAGCGCCGAAGCGGAAGCCGCCGCCATAGACGAGGACGAGGACATTCTCAACTATGATGATGTGGACGACCCGGAAGCGTTTGCCTGACTTCGGGCCAACTTGGCCCGAAGTGGAGCCGCCAGAAATGGCGGTTTTTTTGTACCCAAAAACAAAACGAAAAAATGGAGGTAATTAGATTATGGGATTTTTTACGAGTGCAGTTAGTACCTTGCAGACCCTTGTTGTTGCGCTTGGTGCGGGCCTTGCCGTATGGGGAGTTATCAACCTTTTGGAAGGTTACGGGTCCGACAATCCCGGCGCAAAATCGCAGGGCATGAAGCAGCTTATGGCGGGCGGTGGAATTATCCTTTTAGGTACGACGCTTGTTCCTCTGCTGTCCGGCCTGTTTTAAGAGGTTAGCCTATGGATTTTCTCACCGACTGGATAAATGAGTGGATAAAGAGCCTGTTGGTTGATGGTATCATGGACAACTTAGGCGGGCTTTTTGAGAACGTAAACAACCAGATCGGGGAGATTGCGACACAGGTGGGAACCACTCCGGGGGCTTGGAATCCCGGAGTGTTCTCCCTTATCCGCAGCCTATCTGAAACGGTTGTTTTACCCATTGCCGGGCTTGTTCTGACCTTTGTAGCCACCTATGAGCTTATCCAGCTTATCATTGACCGCAACAATCTGCATGACATAGATACTTGGATTTTCTTCAAGTGGATTTTCAAAACAGCGGCGGCGGTGCTGATACTGTCCAATACATTCAATATTGTTATGGCAATATTTGATGTTTCCCAAAGCGTCATAAGCAACGCCGGGGGGCTGATTCAAGGCAGTACGGCGGTAAGCCCCGATATGCTGGACGCTTTTCGTGATGAACTTATGGCAATGGACATTGGCCCCCTGCTTGGCCTGTGGCTTCAATCCTTCCTAATAAAGCTGGTGGTTGTAGCTATCAATATCGTGGTTTTCGTGATTGTCTACGGCAGAATGATTGAAATATATCTGCTCACCAGCTTGGCCCCTGTGCCGATGGCAACGATGGTCAACCGGGAAATCGGACATATGGGCCAGAACTATTTGAAATCCCTGTGCGCCGTTGGTATGCAGGGCCTTTTGATTTTGGTGTGCGTGGGGATTTACGCAAAGCTGGTGCAGAGTATCGCCATCAGCGGCGACCCTATCGGGGCCATATGGACACTGATTGGCTATACTGTCCTGCTGTGCTTCACCATGTTCAAGACCGGGGGCGTTGCCAAATCCATTTTTGGTGCGCATTAACCCCACAGGATAACTTCGGGCCAACTTGGCCCGAAGTGGAAAGGAGTTGCATTAACGTGAGTAATGAAAAGAACACCGTTCCGCAGGAAGCGGAACAGCAACCCGAACAGGCGGCAATGCCGCTGAAACTGGACGTTACCGCCCGGCCCATTGAGCCAAAAGGAAACCTTGTGGGCTTTGCCAGTATCAAATTCAATGGTGCTTTTGTCGTGGAGGATTTCAAGATTTTGCAGAGCGACAAGGGCATTTTTGTGGGTATGCCGAGCAAACCGGATAAGACCAGCAAGACCGGCTACCGGGATACGGCAAAGCCCATTACCGCCGAGTTCCGCAAGGAGCTGACCGGGGCCGTGGTTGCCGCCTATCATGCGGAGGTGGAAAGATTACAAACCCGTGCCGCTGCCGTTACCGCCCCGGAAAAGAAATCTATCCCGGAACAGCTTGCCGAGGGAGCGAAACAGGCGGCGAAAAATGAAGCCGCCCGCCCTGCTCCCGCAAAGGCCAGCAAGGCGAAAAGTGCAGAAAGATAGTATTGTGACTTCGGGCCAAGTTGGCCCGAAGTGGAAAGGAGATTTTTATGTACCAACAGCCCGAACAATCGCCGTGGGGCAAGGTTCAGCATTGCGAAACCCTCTGCCCCGGCGTGTTTCTTGTAAGCACCCCCAGTCACGGCGGCACAATGTTTTCTAAGGATATGGCGGCGGTTCTCTCTCCCGCCGCCCGGAAATGCGGCTTTCGTCACGGCGGCTTTCTCTGCTTTGAGGAAGATTCGCAGGAAGATGTTGCTTTCCGGGAGCTTTTGGATAAAAAGCTGTGGGCTGTTCCTGACCGCATTAAGGATAAGGCCGCTTTTGAGGAAAACATCAATAAATCTATCCGGGAGTACAACCCGGACTATTGGCGTATACGGCAGGCCGGGCTTGAAAAGGCCCCTGCCCGGCAGACTGTTTCTGTCCATAGCACCGAACGCTGACACTTCGGGCCAAGTTGGCCCGAAGTTGGAAAGGAGGATTTTACCCATTGGCATATGTAAGTGTACCAAACGATTTATCGAAAATAAAAACAAAACTGGCGTTTAACCTTACCAAACGCCAGTTAATCTGCTTTGGAGCGGCGGCGGTAATCGGCGTACCCGCCTACCTGTTCACCCGTACCGCCATTGGCAATACCGGGGCTATGTTCCTGATGATTGCCTTTATGCTCCCTTGTTTTTTCTTCGCCATGTATGAGCGTGACGGACTTCCCTTTGAAAAGGTGGTACGGAATATTGTACGCTCCAAATTCCTGTGGCCCACTACAAGGCCATACCGAACCCAAAACATCTATGCCTATTTAAGCAGCCCCGGAAAGGAGGTACAGCAGATTGGCACAAACAAAAACACACCCGCCCATTCCCAAAAGAAGCGCAAAGCCTAAAAAGCGTGGGCCGCAGACCGCACAGCAGACCATTCCCTATAAGGAAATGCTGAAAGACGGTATCTGCAAGGTGCGGGAGGGCTATTACACAAAGACCCTTTCTTATGAAGATATAAATTACGCCGTGGCTTCAACGGACGACCAAAGCACCATTTTTGACGGGTACTGTTCCTTTCTCAATTACTTTGACAGTGCCTTGCCCTTTCAAATGTCGTTCATCAACCACCGCTCCCGGCCCGAAAATCGTTACAGCGTGAACATACCCCCGCAGAATGATGATTGTAACGAGATTCGGCATGAGTTTACCGATATGCTGAAAGGCCAGATTGCCAGAAGCAACAACGGTATTGTTCGCTCCAAGTACATCACATTTGGGATTCAAGCGGACGGAATCAATATAGCCCGGCCCCGGTTGGAGCGTATCGAAGCGGATATTATGGGCAATTTCAAGAAGCTGGGCGTACAATCTTCTTCCCTTTCAGGGCGGGAACGCTTAGAAGTTCTGCACAGCCAGCTCCACCCCGGAGGGCGGGAGCCGTTCCGCTTTTCGTGGGATATGATACCCAAAACAGGAATGGGAACAAAGGACTTTATCGCTCCCACTTCCTTTGACTTTCGCCAAAGCCGCCTGTTCCGTGTCGGTACGACATGGGGAGCGGCGGCCTATATGCAGATTATGGCTTCGGAGCTTTCCGACAAGCTGTTAGCGGAGCTTCTGGAAATGGACGCCGAAATGACCATTACCATGCACATTCAAACGGTAGACCAGACAAAGGCGGTGAAAACCGTCAAGGCCAAACTTTCCGACATAGGGAAAATGAAGATGGACGAGCAGAAAAAAGCGGCAAGGGCCGGGTATGACATTGACATTTTACCCCCTGATTTGCTGACATACAGTAAGGATGCCGCCGCTCTTTTGGCAGATTTACAAAGCCGCAATGAGCGAATGTTCCTGCTTACGTTCCTTGTGGTGAACACGGCCCCCACCCGCCAGCAGTTGGAAAACGACATTTTCACCGTGTCGGGCATTACACAGAAATACAACTGCTTTTTGAAACGGCTGGACTTTCAGCAGGAGCAGGGCTTTATGTCCTCGCTCCCTCTTGGGTACAACGGTATTGAGATACAGCGGGGCATGACAACGAGCAGTACCGCAATCTTTGTGCCGTTTATGACCCAAGAACTCCGAATGGACGGACAGGCGTTGTACTATGGCATGAACGCTCTTTCCCACAATGTTATCATGGCGAACCGCAAAAAGCTGAAATCCGCCAACGGCCTGTATCTTGGCAGTACAGGTTCGGGCAAGAGCTTTTCCGCAAAGCGTGAACTAATCAATGTGTTTCTTGCCACCCAAGACCGCATTATCATTATAGACCCAATGGGCGAATACGCCCCATTGGTAAAACGGCTTGGCGGTGAGGTAATCGACATTTCCCCCGACAGCCCCCACCACATCAATCCAATGGACTTAAAGCTCAATATGACCGCAGAGGACAGCCCGCTTTCCATGAAAGCGGATTTTTTATTGTCCCTTTGTGAACTGATAATCGGCGGCAAAGAGGGCTTACAGCCCATTGAAAAAACGGTGATTGACCGCTGTGTGCGCCTTGTGTACCGGGAGCTTGCCCTTGGTATCGGGGACGGGAAAATGCCCTTGTTGCAAGACCTGTATGAAACCCTGTGCCAGCAACCGGAACCGGAAGCAAAACGAATTGCAACCGCTCTGGAGCTTTACTGCACAGGTTCCCTCAATATGTTCAACTTCGCCACCAACGTACAGACCGACAAGCGGATTATCTGTATCGTGCTGAAAAGCATGGGCGAAAACCTCCGCAAAATCGCTATGCACATTACCAACGAGCTTGTGACACAGGCGGTTGACGAAAACTTTTCGGCTGGCCTTGCGACTTGGTGCTATTATGATGAATTTCATATTTTGTTGCAGGACGCACTTTCCGCAAGCTATTTTGTGCGTGTCTGGAAAATGCTCCGTAAAAAGGGCTGTGTGCCAAGTGCGCTCACGCAGAACGTGAAGGATTTGCTTGCAAGCCGTGAGGTAGAAAATATCTTTGACAACAGCGATTTTATGATACTGCTGGCGCAGGCACAGGCAGACCGGGCAATCCTCGCCAAACAGCTTGGTATCTCCGAACACCAGCTTTCCTATATCGCCCACAGCAACCCCGGTGAAGGACTTTTGTTCTTCGGCAGTACCACCATTCCTTTTGTAGACCGTTTTCCCCGTGGTGAGATATACAATCTACTAACCACTCGCCCGGAGGACATAGCAAGGGAGGGCAAAAATGGAGGATAAAGGCCGCAAGGGGTCATTAGGCCGTTTGCCGTTTGAGCATGAGGAACGGGAGGCAACTTCGGGACAACTTGGCCCGAAGTCGGGAAAGCTCCGCCAAGACAGCGAAGCACCCCGCCCCTCTGAACGCCTGTGGCGTGATGGAGAACCGCCGCCCGGTGGTGAATCCGCCGGGGACGGGGCCGCTCCCCATACTGGCCCTGCTAATAAAAAGGAGGCAGAAAACGGTAAGCGCATGGAGAAATCCAAGCTCCGCATGGAAAAGAGCGACGAAAAGCTGAATACCGCCCGTGAGAAATTGGCGGCGCAGAAGCCACAGAAGAAGCCCGGCCCCATCAAAACCGTGGGCCGGGCCGCAACACATCAGACTTGGCGGTATGTGCATGGCAAAATTCATCAGGTAGAACGTGAAAACGTAGGGATTGAAGCGGCTCACAAAACCGAGCTTGCCGGGGAACATCTTATCCGGGGCGGTACTCGCTTTATCAAAAAGCGTATCCGTACCCGCCCGGCCCGGCAGGTTCGTAAGTGGGAACGAAAAACCCTTAGCGCAAAAGCCGATTATGCCTACCGCCAGTTGGTGCAGGAAAATCCGGGGCTGAAAAGCAATCCGCTTTCCCGGCTGTGGCAAAAGCGACAGCTAAAAAAGCAGTACCGCAAACAGGCGAAGGAGGCCGCTTAAACAGGCGCAAAGGCGGCAAAGAAAACGGCGATCACAGTGAAAAATATTGCCGGGGCCGCATGGCGGTTTGTGCGGAGCAATCCCAAAATCATACTGCTTGCGGCTTGCCTGTTCCTGCTGATTGTGGTCTTGCAATCCTGCATGGGAGCGCTTACCACCATTGGCAACGGCCTAATTGGAGCTGTAGGCGGCACTTCCTATGGTTCATCAGACAGCGATATTGAAGCCGTGGAAGCCGACTATACCGCATTGGAAACCGCCCTACGGGAAAAGCTGGCCCGGATAGAAAGGGATTATCCGTCCTATGACGAGTACCGTTATTCGGTAGACGAAATCGGCCATGACCCCTTTGAGCTTGCTTCTTACCTGACCGCCAAATATGACGATTACACCCCTGCAAAGGTTGAGGCCGAGCTTCAATATCTTATTCAGCAACAGTATACTCTTACCATCACGGAAACCGTGGAGGTACGCTACCGCACTGAAACCCGCACGGACACATGGACGGAAACCGACCCAGAAACCGGGGAAACCACGACCCATTCCGACACCTATGAGGTGGAGGTTCCCTACAACTACTATATCCTCAATGTGACCTTACGAAACAACTCGCTTGGGGCTGTGGCCCTTGCCAATCTCGACCCGGAGCAGACCGAACGCTACCATGTGTCCCAAAAGACCAAAGGCAACCGTCCGAATCCCTTTGAGGGCAATATCTATACCCACCCCGGCGAATACACGGATTACGACATACCGCCAGCGGCTCTTGCTGACCCGGCCTTTGCGGCCCTGATTGCAGAAGCGGAGAAATATTTGGGCTACCCTTACGTTTGGGGCGGTTCCTCTCCCTCCACTTCCTTTGACTGTTCGGGCTTCGTGTCGTGGGTAGTCAATCACAGCGGCTGGAATGTGGGGCGGCTTGGAGCGCAAGGGCTGTTTAACATCTGTACGCCTGTGTCCTCTGCCAATGCAAGGCCGGGAGATCTGATTTTCTTTGTAGGAACCTATGACACCCCCGGCGTATCGCATGTGGGCATTTATGTAGGCGGGGGAATGATGTTGCATTGCGGAAATCCCATCAGCTATACCTCTATCGAAACCAACTACTGGCAATCTCACTATTATTCTTTCGGGCGTTTGCCCTGATATTTGGAGGTGGTATCTTGAACCCAAAAATTGAGCGTGTAAGCAAGGACATACAAAAAACAAAGGACAAAATCAATGAGTTTCAAACAAAGCTGCGGGAACTGGAAAAGCAGAAAACCGAGCTTGAAAACATGGAAATCGTGGACGCCGTGCGGGGCATGGACATTTCTCTGACCGACCTTGCAACCCTGTTGAAAGCGGCAAAATCAGGAGGCACCACTTCGGGCCAAGTTGGCCCGAAGTCGGAACCGCCCACCAACACAGAAACGGAGGAAATCGAAGAATGAAGATGAAACCCAAAAAACGTATATTAACCTTGCTTGCCGCCGCTATGCTCTGCATGGCGGCTTTTCCTTTGACCGCCTATGCTGGTGGCGGTGAGGAAATTCCGGAGGAAGTGACGGAAATCCCGGCCCCGGAACAGAAACAAGAGCCGGTAGCAGCGCCCAACCCCTTCACCCCTGCCGGGACCGGAACCGTCATTGACAACGCCACGGACGAGGACGGGAAAGAGTTTTACACCATAATGACTCCAAGTGAAAACGTGTTCTACCTGATTATCGACAAGCAGCGGGAGCAGGAAAATGTCTATTTCCTCAATGCTGTAACAGAAAAAGATCTGCTGGCCCTTGCGGAAAAATCCGGGGAAACGGAAGAACCCGCCGAGCCTGCAACACCTGCAACCTCTGTTACACCGGAGCCGACACCGGAACCCGCCCCCGAACCGGAAAAAGGCGGTAACGGCATGATGATTGTCGTTGTCCTGGTGTTGCTGGCTGGAGGTGGGGCCGGGTATTACTTCAAGGTTTACCGCCCGAAGCAGGAACGGGCCGATAATGCCGAGGACGATTACAGCGAATATGAAGATGACCCCTATGCAGAACAGGAGGACGACAGCGTACCGTGGGACGAGAACGAAGCCGGGGTCGACAGCGAGGACGGTGACGCATGAATTTCACCGATAACCCCTTTGAACGAATGATGAAACAGAAACCCCGGCCTATGCGCCCAGCCCCACCGAAAAAGCCGCCGCCCGGTTCCCCCTGCTATGGCTGTTCTTACTGGAGGGGGATTCCCTGCTTGGGGATATGCTACCGGGAGTTGACCCTTTCCAGAACTTCGGGCCAACTTGGCGCGAAGTTGGAGGGAGGGCAAAGTCATGGATAGCCGAGAGCTGACCCGTGGGGAACGAGCGGCTAACCGAAAGCTGGTCACTTTCATGTGCGCCAACTATGAAAGGGAATACGGATGTCTGGCCCTTGACTATGGCGGCTGTTATAGGCGGGATAAATGGCGGGCGGG
>NZ_DALZCH010000007.1:0-60164 GCF_031978065.1 Oscillibacter sp. | reverse complement strand
TCCCGGGCGGTCAGCGTCTCCAGCTCGTCGGCAATCTTCCTCGCGGCGGTCATGTCGGAAAGGATCGCGTCGTGGGCGTAATCCATCGCCGCTCTGGAATCACCATGAGGCTTGCCCAGATCCGCCTCCAGCCGCTCTGTTGCATCCAACAGACCGTCGGCAAGCGTACCGATCTTTGCCGCAATATCCGTTTCATACCTGTGGGCCGCGCCTATGGAACTCTTGTCGGCCGCACGGCGGCACAACTCCCCTGCATAGGCCGAGACAGCGGGGAGAATCTGCCGCCGAATCATGTCCGCCATGATTTTTCCCTCAATGGAAATGGTGGTAGCGTAATTCTCAATGTGAATCTCAGCCCGTGCCTCAATTTCGTTCTTGGTGTAGATGCCGTGCTTGATGTACAAATCCATGTTCTTCTGCGCGGTGTAGGTTTTCAGCGCGTCAGGAGAAGATGCCAGATTGGCAAGGCACCGCCGTCCGGCTTCCTGAATCCATGAGTCGTCATAGCCGTTGCCGTTGAAAATAATGCGCTGATGCTCGGTAAAGGTCTTGCGGATCAGCGCCTGCAACTCAACCGTGCAGTCCTTTGCCTTCTCAAGCTGGTCAGCAAACTGTTCCAGCTCCTCCGCCATAATGGTGTTCAACGCAATGTTGGGCCCGGAAATGGACTGGGACGAGCCCAGCATGCGGAATTCAAACTTGTTGCCTGTAAACGCCATGGGAGAGGTGCGGTTGCGGTCTGTGTTGTCTTGCCGGATGGAAGGCAGCACATCCACGCCCACCTCCAGCGTCCGCTTTCCGGTGTCCGTATAGGCGGTGCCGTTGATGATGGATTCCACCACGGCGTTCAGCTCGTCGCCCAGGAAGACGGACACCACGGCGGGAGGCGCCTCCTGCGCGCCCAGACGGTGGTCATTTCCCGCAAAGGCCACGGTGGAGCGCAGCACATCCTGATATTCGTCCACGCCCTTGATAAAGGCCGCGAGGAACAGCAAAAACTGGGCGTTCTGGCTGGGAGTGGAACCGGGCTTGAGCAAATTCTTGCCCGTGTCGGTTCCAAGGGACCAGTTGTCGTGCTTGCCGGATCCGTTGACGCCCGCGAAGGGCTTTTCATGGAGCAGGCAGACCAAATCGTGGCGGTCGGCCACCCGCTTCATCATCTCCATGGCCAACTGGTTATGGTCGCAAGCTGTGTTTGCATCGGAGAAGATGGGGGCCATCTCATGCTGACAGGGGGCCACTTCGTTGTGCTTGGTCTTGGAAAGCACCCCCACCTTCCACAGTTCCTCGTCCAGTTCCTTCATAAACGCGGCCACGCGGGGACGGATGGCACCGAAGTAATGGTCCTCCAGCTCTTGTCCCTTGGGGGGCTTTGCCCCAAACAGGGTCCGCCCGCAGAACCGCAGGTCTTCCCGCTGGGCATAGCCCTTTTTGTCGATAAGGAAATACTCCTGCTCCGGCCCCACCTGCGGCGTGACGCGCCGAGTTTCCGTGTCGCCAAACAGGCGCAGAATGCGCACTGCCTGACGGCTGACCTCGTTCATGGAACGAAGCAGGGGGGTCTTCTTGTCCAGCGCCTCGCCGGAGTAAGAGCAGAAAATCGTGGGGATGAAGAGACTTCCGTCCTTAATAAAGGCAAAAACCGTGGGGTCCCATGCGGTGTAGCCTCTGGCCTCAAAAGTGGCCCGCAGTCCACCGGAGGGGAAGGAGGACGCATCCGGCTCGCCCCGTACCAGCTCCTTGCCGGAAAACTCCATGACAATCTTTCCCCCACCGATGGGAGCCACAAAGCTGTCGTGCTTTTCCGCAGTGACGCCGGTCATGGGCTGGAACCAATGGGTAAAGTGGGTGGCCCCGTGCTCCACGGCCCACTGTTTCATCGACTCGGCAATCTCGTTGGCAATGGAAATATCCAAAGAGGTGCCGTCGGTAATGCACCTTTTCCACGCGCTGTAAGACGCGGGAGACAGGCGCTGGCGCATGGTTTCCTCATTAAAAACAAGGCTGCCGAACAGCTCCGGCAGGGCGGTCGGTGTGGTAGTCATAGCATTCATCCTCCTGTTTTCTGTGTGATACGCCGATTTTATGGAAATTAGGGACCGAGGCCCCGAATTGCTTACGTTCCGCTTTGCCCGTAGTTGGAGAGTACCCGTGCGGAGGGGTCGCTTACATCGCAGCCCTCCCACGCTTTGTTTGGCATCCAGAAATCCTTGATCATTTTGGCCTGACCGGGATACGCCTTCTCAAACAGCTCCCGGTACAGCAGGCTTTCCTTTGTAAAGGGCGTGCAGTAATCATACTTACGCCGTTGCCGCTCAAACTCCTCATCGGTGTAAACCGTCTCGGCATAGGCCTTCAAATCGTCCACCATGGAGTGGCCCACCGCGTCGGAAAAAGCCGCCTTCTCCCGCCACAGGATGCTCTCCGGCAGCAGATGGTCGTTTTCAAAGGCGTGGCGCAGGAGATACTTCCCCATTCCATAGGTGTTAAGCTTCATGGCGGGGTCGATGGCCATGACGTATTTTACAAAGCCCAGATCGCCAAAGGGAACGCGGGCCTCGATGGAGTTGTCCGCGATGCAGCGGTCGGCCCGAAGCACGTCGTACATATAAAGCTCTTCAATTCGCTTCTGGGACTCCTGCTGAAACGCGGCGGCGGAAGGGGCAAAATCAGTGTATTTATAGCCAAACAGCTCGTCGGAAATTTCGCCGGTCAGCAGCACGCGAACATCTGTCTTTTCATGAATTGCCTTGCAGCAGAGATACATGCCCATGCTGGCCCGGATGGTGGTGATGTCCCATGTGCCGAGAAGGGAGACAACCTCCGGAAGCGCCGCAAGCACATCCTCCCGGGTCATGTAAATTTCGGTGTGGTCCGCGCCGAGAAAATCCGCCGCTTCCCGTGCGTACTTAAGATCGATGGCATCCTTATCCATGCCGATGGCGAAGGTGCGGATCTTTTTCCCCAGAACCACGGAGCCGATGGCACACACCAAGGAGGAATCCAGCCCGCCGGAGAGCAGAAAGCCCAACGGCGCGTCCGCGTCCAGCCGCTTATCCACGGCGGCGATCAGCCTGTCGCGGATTCCCCGGCAAACGGTGTCCAGATCACCCCGGACCCGGGAGGTCACTTCCGTGAGGTCCGCAAACCGGATAAACTTGCCGTAAGCATAATAGTGTCCCGGAGGGAACGGGCAAATCTCGGCGCACAGGCCCACCAGATTTCTTGCCTCGCTGGCGAATATAATCGCTCCGTCCGCGTCGTACCCGTAAAACAGGGGGCGGATGCCGATGGGGTCCCGGGCGGCAATCAGAGAGTCGGTTGCTGAATCGTAGATAATCAGGGCAAACTCCGCATCCAGCCGGGCAAACATGGACAGCCCGTATTCATGGAACATGGGGAGAAGAATCTCGCAGTCGCTTTCGCTTTTAAACGTATACCTCTGAGAAAGCTTTTTGCGGATGGGGCGAAAGCCGTAGATTTCGCCGTTGCACACCGCCTGATCCCCCTCAAGCTGAAAGGGCTGCATCCCGGCCTCGTTCAGACCCATAATGGCCAGACGGTGAAAGCAGAGATAACCGGACTTCGTTTCGGAAACGCGGCTCATGTCCGGTCCACGGTCCACGGAGCGGTCAAAGTAAACTTTAATCGCTTCCTCCGTCAACTTTTTGCTTGAAAAACCCATAATTGAACACATAAAAAGCACCTCCGGATTTTCTACCTCTTCCTTAAAAGAGCGCATAAAAACGCAGCTATATCCTAAAATTTTAGGACGAATAGCTGCTATCCGCGGTGCCACCTAATTTACTGTAAAACAGTCACCTTCAAGGCTCCAACAAGCCCGTGCGCTTTAACGGTCGCAACTCGTCTTTCCTACTGGCAGGGGACCCCGCGTTCAGATCGCAGCTCCGGAGTGTTCTTCGCGCGGACTCTTGTGCAGGCTTCCCACTGCCGCCTGCTCACTTTGACCGAATTTCCGCGGTACTTTTCTCCATCAACGCCTTTGTTGATCTATTCAATTTTCATAAAACCGTTGTGGTTTTAATGGAGCAAGTTTACCATCCCAAAGCGCCGCTGTCAACGTCAAATTAAACGAATATCTCCGGCAGGCTCCTGCATTTTTTCTAAACATTGCGTCATAACCTCTTTAAAAGTACGCTATACGGAGGACATCTGTCGCTTTACCAAATATTTTTTGCAGCCGCAGTCCGTGAAAATTCCTTGACGGTGGTAAAAATCTGCTGGCGGCGGGCCGCATTTCGGGAAATTCCCCGAAGGGCGCGGCCCGATGCCGGTCACAGACTGATTTCAACGCTCCCGCCGGAGGCGCCGGCAAAAGCGGGCCGCACCTTCTCCAAAAACGCCTCCACCTGCCGGGGGCACCGTCCGATGTAGAGAGCGGGGTCCAGCACCGCGGCAATTTCCTCCGCCGTCATGCCAAACATCGGCTCCCCTGCCAGAAGCTCCAGCAAATTGCAGGGCTCGCCCTCCTTCATCCGGGCCGTGGCGGCCATGGAGCACTCTCGGATTACCTCGTGGAGCTGCTGGCGGTCGCCGCCGCGCTTCACGGCCTCCATCATCAGATTTTCCGTGGAAATAAAGGGCAGATATTCCCGCACCGCTTTGTCCACGATTTTTCCATTGACGTGCAGACCGTCCGTCACGTTGGCCATCAGGCGCAAAATCGCGTCGGCGCACAAAAAGCCCTCAGGAAGAGAGATACGCCGGTTGGCGGAGTCGTCCAGCGTCCGCTCCAGCCATTGTACGCTTGCGGTCATGGGGGCGTTCATGGCGTCCGCCATCAGATAGCGGGAAAGGGAGCAGATTCGCTCCGCCCGCATGGGGTTTCGCTTATAGGGCATGGCGGAGGAACCGATCTGGTTCTTTTCAAAGGGCTCCTCAATCTGCCGGTCGTGCTGCAACAGCCGCAAATCATTGGCAAAGCGATAGCAGCTCTGGGCGATGGAGGAAAGCGCGTTTAAAATCCGACTGTCCAGCTTTCTGGGATAGGTCTGCCCGCAGACGGCAAAGCACCCGCCAAAGCCGAAGGCGGCGCAGAGCAGCCGGTTCATTTCGTCAACCTTTTCGCCGTCCCCGTCAAACAGGTCCAGAAAGCTTGCCTCCGTACCGGTAGTCCCCCGGCACCCCAAAAACTTCATGCCCGCAAGAACGAAGTCCAACTCCTCCAAATCCGACAGCAAGTCCTGCATCCAGAGGGTGGCCCGCTTGCCCACCGTCACAAGCTGGGCAGGCTGATAATGGGTATAGCCCAGCGTGGGCATGGCCTTATACTTTTCCGCGAAGCCGCCCAGATTCTCCAGCACCGCGCAAAGCTCTCCCCGAAGGTAGTTCAGCCCGTCCCGAAAAATAATCAAATCCGCGTTGTCGGTGACATAGCAGCTTGTGGCCCCCAGATGAATGATGCCCGCAGCAGAGGGCGCTGCCTGCCCAAAGGCATACACATGGGCCATCACGTCGTGGCGGACCTCTTTTTCCCGCTTGGCGGCGCAGTCGTAGTCGATGTCGCTCACATGGGCGGCAAGCTCCTCCACTTGCTCCTGCGTGATGGGCAGGCCAAGGGTCCGCTCTGCCCGGGCCAGCTCCACCCACAGCTTCCGCCAGGTTTGAAACCGGGTGTCGGGGGAAAACAGGCGCAGCATATAGCTTGATGCATACCGCGACGCCAGCGGGGATTCATAGCGATCCTTGCTCATAATGTGTCAGCCTTTCACAGTGAAGTCAGAAAGAGAGAGACGCCCGGAGGTCGTCTCCCTCCCCGGGAATACAGCGGGTTTCCCCGCAGATTTCGGTTTTACCGGATAACAATGGAGTCCCGCTCCGGCCCCACGGAGACATAGCCGATACGGCAGCCGATGGCCTTTTCCACCAGCAGCACATAGTCCTGCGCGGCCTTGGGCAAATCCTCCCACCGGCGCACGCCGGAAATGTCGCACTTCCAGCCGCCCACATACTCCGTCACGGGCTTTGCCTCGGAGAGAATCGCCGGGAAGGGGAACGCGTCGGTCTGCTGCCCGTCCAGCTCATAGTGGGCACACACAGGAATTTTCTCCAAATAGCTCAGTACGTCCAGCTTGGTCAGGGCGATGTTCGTCGCGCCCTGCACCTCCACGCCATACCGCGTGGCCACCAGATCAATGGGCCCTACCCGGCGGGGCCGGCCGGTCTTCGCGCCGTATTCGTTTCCGGCCTCCCGAAGCTGTTCGGCCTCCTCGCCGAACCATTCGCAGGTGAACGGCCCCTCCCCCACGCAGGAGGAATAGGCTTTTACCACGCCCACCACCTCGTCAATCTTTGCCCACGGCGCGCCGGAGCCCACAGGGGCATAGGCCGCGATGGCATTGGAGGACGTGGTGTAAGGATAAATACCGTAATCCAAGTCCCTTAGAGAGCCGAGTTGGGCCTCAAACAGGAAGCTCTTGCCCTGCGTCTGTGCTCCCCGCAAGAATGCGCCGGTGTCGCAGATAAAAGGCTTCAGCTTTTCGCCGAAGTCCCCGATCCAGCTCATCAGCTCGTCCATGGTATAGGGCTTCGCCCCGTAGACCTTTTCAATGGTCAGGTTTTTCCACTCCAAAAGCGACGCAAGGTGCTCCTTCAGCCGGGCGGGATACAACAGCTCCCCCGCCTGCACGGTTTTCTTCTGGAATTTGTCAGAATAAAAGGGGGCAATGCCCTGCTTGGTGGAGCCGTATTTCTTGTCGGCAAGGCGCTGTTCCTCTAACCCGTCCAGCAGGCGGTGCCACGGCAGCAGCAAAGACGCCCGGTCGCTGATTTTCAAATTTTCCGGGGTGATGGACACGCCCTTGCTTCGGATGTCCTCCATCTCGGTCCACAGACTTTCGCAGTCCACGGCCACGCCGTTGCCCAAAATATTCACCACACCCGGGCGGAAAATACCGGAGGGCAGCAGGTGCAGTGCGAACTTGCCGAATTCGTTCACCACGGTGTGCCCGGCGTTGCCGCCGCCCTGGTAGCGAATGACCACGTCGTAACGGTCGGTGATGAGATCCACCATCCGCCCCTTCCCCTCGTCGCCCCAGTTGATGCCTACAATCGCGCAGTTTGCCATAGCGCCAGCCTCCCCAAAAGTTTCATTTGTACCATCGGATAGGTCCTTTTCCTAAAGACCCGCAACCTTTTTAATTATACAGAAGGCGCGGGCATAAGTAAAGGGTTCGTTTTTAATAGCCACTATCAATTTTCCATATACCTCTTATTCGTATGCTCCCCGCCCCCGGCGCGCAGCGGAATGCGGGATTCCTCCCGGCGGTCCGAAGCCGCACGCCCATTGTACCCCTCCGGGTCAGCAAAGTAAACCGTTTCCCCGCGCTTTCCGGTGAAAAAAGGGGCATCGGCGCTTTTCAAGCGACGTGGTTTGTGGTAGAATGTCCGCGTTGCGGACATCTTATCTGATTTAGGTCATTTTTCTCGTCCCCCTGCGGTGACCACCGAAAAGCATGACATATTTTACCGCAAACTTCTGTTTGCGGTAAAATTCGGATTGATATAAATTTAGGGCGATAAGCGGAGTGGGACCATTGTATGGTACACATTGGATTTGACAACGAACTATATTTAAAGCTCCAGTCGGAGCATATTCGCCGCCGAATCGGTGATTTTGGCGGAAAGCTGTATCTGGAATTTGGGGGAAAGCTGTTTGACGATTACCACGCCTCCCGGGTGCTGCCGGGCTTTGCACCGGACAGCAAGGTGCGGATGCTTCAGCAATTGGCAGCGGACGTGGAAATCGTCATTGCCATTGCGGCGGGAGACATCGAGAAGAATAAAATCCGAGGAGATCTGGGTATCCCTTATGATGAGGACGTGCTCCGCCTGATCGACAGCTTCCATTCCCTCGGGCTGTACGTGGGCAGCGTGGTCATCACCCGCTGGGAGGGACAGGTCGCCGCGCAGGCCTTCCGCCGCCGGCTGGAGACTCTTGGCGTGCGGTGCTTTTTGCACTACCCTATTCCGGGCTATCCCTCGGATGTGGATCGCATTGTCAGCGACGAAGGGCTGGGGGAAAACGACTATATAGAAACCACCCGCTCTTTGGTGGTGGTGACGGCTCCCGGCCCGGGCAGCGGGAAAATGGCCACCTGCCTCAGCCAGCTATACCATGAGAATCAGCGGGGTGTGCAGGCGGGCTATGCAAAATTTGAAACCTTCCCCATCTGGAACCTGCCCTTAAAGCATCCGGTGAATCTAGCTTACGAAGCCGCCACGGCGGACCTGTCCGACGTGAATATGATCGACCCCTTCCATCTGGAGGCCTACGGAACCACAGCGGTGAACTACAACCGGGACGTGGAGATTTTCCCCGTGTTGGACGCTATGTTCCGCAAGCTTCAGGGCTCTTCTCCCTACCAGTCGCCCACGGACATGGGCGTAAATCAGGCGGGCAACTGCATTGTGGATGACGAGGCCTGCCGCTTTGCCTCCCGGCGGGAAATTCTTCGGCGGTTTTATGCCGCAGAAGCGGACGAGGCCCGGGGCCGGGGCGACGCGGAAACCGTGCGCAAGCTAAAGCTTTTGATGAATCAGGCGGACGTAACGCCGGAGCTTTGCCCCGCCGTGGGCGCGGCCCTCGCCAAAGCCGAGGCCACCGGCGCACCCGCCGGAGCCATGGAGCTGAGCGACGGACGCATTATCACCGGCAAAACCTCCGCCACGCTGGGGGCCGCATCGGCTCTTCTTTTAAACGCCCTGAAAGCGCTGGGCGGCATTGGCGACCAGTTTGAGCTGATTTCCTCGCAGGTATTGGAGCCGGTGTGCCGCCTGAAAACGGAGTATCTCGCCCACCGCAATCCCCGTCTGCACACCGACGAGGTACTGCTGGCCCTGACCATTTCCGCCCTGACCAATCCCCTCGCGGAGCTGGCCCAGCAGCAGCTTCCCAAGCTGCGGGACGCGGAGGCCCATTTCACCGTAATTCTCTCCCCCGTGGACGAGCAGCTTTTGCGGCGGCTTGGCATTCAGGTGAGCTGCGAACCGAAATTCGGCAGCGGAAAGCTGTATCACAAATAAGCGCATCCTTACAGGCGCTTCTTCGCAGGGAGAAGCGCCTGTGCTGGCGAACCGCGCATGCCGCCCCGAAAAGGACGGCATGCCAAGCCGGACAATTTCACGGGCCGCACAACACCCATGCAAAAACGTTTTTGGAAGGGACACTTTATGGAGATCATTCAACTTTTGGCGGAGGAACTGAATCAGGACCCCCGGTATGTAGAAAATGTGGTAAAGCTGATCGACGAGGGAAACACCATCCCCTTCATCGCCCGCTACCGCAAGGAGCTTCACGGCGCCATGGACGACACGGTGCTTCGCACGCTGGATGAGCGGCTGACTTACCTCCGGGGTCTTGCCGAGCGGCGCGAAACGGTGAAAGCCGCCATTTTGGAGCAGGGCAAGCTGACGGAAGAGCTTTCCGCCGCCATCGACGGGGCGAAGACCCTTGCGGAGGTGGAAGACCTCTACCGACCCTATAAGCAAAAGCGCCGCACCCGGGCCACCATTGCAAAGGAAAAAGGGCTGGAACCCTTTGCCCTGCTGCTGTACGCGCAGGGGCGGGACTGTCCTAATCCGCAGGAAGCCGCCAAGGCGTATATTGATGCGGAAAAGGGCGTTGAAACAGCGGAGGACGCTATTGCGGGCGCGTCGGACATTGTGGCGGAGCTTGTCAGCGACAATGCGGAGGTTCGCAAGGTCCAGCGAGGCCTTCTTTTACGGCAGGCCAGTCTGCGCAGCGCGGCGGCCACGGCGGAGGACACGGTTTACCGCCTGTATTATGACTTCACCCAAGCCCTCTCCCGGATGCAAGGTCATCAGATTCTGGCCATCAACCGGGGCGAGCGGGAGGGGATGCTGAAGGTCGCGCTAGAGCTGGACCGGGAAGCCGCGCTGGTGACGCTGCGCCGTCAGGTGGTACGCCCCGGCTCCGCCGCAAACGCCTTTGTCCGCGCCGCCGCGGACGATGCGTGGGACCGGCTGCTGTACCCCTCCTTAGAACGTGAAATTCGCGGTCAGCTCACCGACCGGGCCGCCGAGGGGGCCATCGGTCAGTTTGCCTTGAACTTAAAGCCCCTTTTGATGCAGCCACCAGTGAAGGGCCGCGTTACCATGGGACTGGACCCCGGATACCGCAACGGCTGTAAAGTGGCAATCGTGGACGGTACCGGAAAGGTGCTGGACACCGCCGTGGTCTACCCCACCTTTGGAGAACGCCAGAAAAACGAAGCAATTGCCAAGCTCTCCGGTATGGCGGTTACCCACGGCGTGGAACACATCGCCATCGGCAACGGCACCGCCAGCCGGGAGACAGAACAGATGGCCGTGGAGCTGATTCAAAAGCTTTCGGACATGGGCCGCCGTCTCAGCTATATGATCGTGTCCGAAGCGGGCGCTTCGGTGTACTCCGCATCCAAGCTGGCGGCAGAGGAATTTCCCCAGTACGACGTGAACCTCCGCTCCGCCGTGTCCATCGCCCGGCGGCTTCAGGACCCGCTGGCGGAGCTGGTGAAAATTGACCCCAAGGCCATCGGCGTGGGCCAATACCAGCACGACTGCCCGCAAAAGCAGTTGGACGAAGCGCTGGGCGCGGTGGTGGAGGACTGCGTAAACGCCGTGGGCGTGGACGTGAACACCGCGTCTGCGTCGCTTCTCGGCTATGTGGCGGGATTGACCGGTTCAACCGCCAAAAATGTGGTAAAATACCGGGAAGAGAACGGCGCGTTTAGCGCCCGGAAACAGATTTTAAAGGTTTCAAAGCTGGGACCCAAGGCCTTTGAGCAGTGCGCAGGCTTTTTGCGGGTGCCCGAAAGCTCCAACGTGCTGGACAACACCGCCGTCCACCCGGAGAGCTACGCCGCCGCGGAAAAGCTGCTCAAGATCACTGGCTATACACTGGCGGATCTTTCCGCCGGTGCGCTGGGGGACCTGCCGAATCGCCTGAAAACCTATGGCGAAGAGAAGGCGGCGGCAGAGTGCGGCGTGGGCGTGCCCACGCTGCGGGACGTGGCATCCGAGCTGCAAAAGCCGGGTCGGGACCCCCGGGACGAGCTGCCCAAGCCCGTTCTGCGGACGGACGTGATGGATATTAAAGACCTGCGCCCCGGCATGACCCTCACCGGCACGGTGCGCAACGTCATCGACTTTGGCGCGTTTGTGGACATTGGCGTTCATCAGGACGGACTGGTTCATGTGTCTCAAGTCAGCGACCGCTTTATCCGCCATCCCTCCGAGGCCGTGTCCGTAGGCGACGTGGTAAAGGTAGTGGTACTGGAAGTGGACGAGAAGAAAAAGCGGATTTCTCTTTCCATGAAGCAGGCAAAATAATCCGGCAGCGGATAAACCGGCAAGGGAGGATGTTTTATGAAACTTTTAACCTTCGACGAAGCTGCGGACCTGCTGGACCGCATTGCAGAGCAGTTTCCGCAAGTGCTGTTTCAAGGTCTCAACGGCGGTGTGAATCTGCTGGAGGAGGCGTTGGAGGACCCAGAGTTTCCCGGCGGCAAGCTGTATATCATGGGGCAATTCTGCGACGACTGTCTTGGAAAATATATCGACCTTTACTACGGCTCCTTTGCCGCCCTCGCAAAGCTTGAGGACTGGACGGAGAAAGACTGGGAGGACGAGCTGTGGACCACCCTCTCCCACGAGCTGACCCATCACATGGAGGGCCTTGGCGGCCTTCACGCGCTGGACGACCGGGATGACGAGGAGATGGCGGAATTTCGTCGGGAATACGAAGTACGGGTAAAAAAGCCTCCCCGATCCGCCGAAAAGAACGGAGCCACTTCCAAGCAGCAACCCTGACGCCATCTTTAGAACCCACGCCGCTTTTTCAAGAAAGACGGGGCAGTTCCGGTACGTCTTGCCGGGTCTCCCCGTCTCTTTTTCCACCACAAAAGGAGAACACACACCGCTTTGAACCGCCCCCTGCCGCACATTGGGCAGTCTATACATCCGACCTATTTTCAAATTCTTGTCCTTCGGATTGAACTCTGTCTTTTTACATACGCTTGTAAAAAGTTGTCTGACATATTATAATAACTGCGATAACAGATATAACCAGTGACGGCGCCGCCGTCTGCCCAGCATCTTTCGCCTGCCGCTGTTTTTTGTGGAACAGGCAGGCCGCAGCAAACACCTCGGCGTTCCGATCCCGCATTGCGCGACGCACAGTCCAAAGGAAATTCAAGGAGGAATCAAGATGGGGACAAACGAGACAGCCGGAAAAACACTGGTGGATACGGCAGTAAACGAGATAATTGAGTTGATTTTGAGCAATAATATGAAATCAGGAGACAGACTCCCCAACGAATACGAGTTGGCACAGCAATTGAAAGTCGGACGAAGCACTTTGCGGGAGGCCACACGCCGACTGGTTGCCCGCAACATTCTCCATGTGCGTCAAGGTTCGGGTACCTTTGTCTCCGACAAAAACGGCGTGCCCGAAGACCCTCTCGGGCTTACCTTTATGGGAAATGATCCAAAGCTGGCCATCGAACTGCTGGATATCCGCCTTATGCTGGAGCCGGAAATCGCGCAGATCGTGGCACGCAAGGCTGTGCCAAAGCAGGTACGGCAGATGTATGAATACTGTGAAAAAATGGAAGAATTGGTGAACGCAGAAGAGGATTATTCCGCTGTGGACGCCCAATTTCACCGGTTTTTAGCCGAGTGCAGCGGAAATGACGTACTGCGAAACTTAATTCCCATTATCACTTCATCCGTCAATGTCATCATCACTACCACCAACGACGAAAACCGCAGGCAATCCATTATTCAGCATCGGCAGATTGTGAACGCAATTTCCCGGTGCGACCCCATGGGTGCGCGGTTTGATATGATTTTGCACCTGAACACCAACCGTGAGTCCATCCTCAGACATCTCGACGCGAATCAGGGAAAAAAATAACTGTTTCGGATTTTAAAAACCGCGCGCGGCGCATTGCCATTCAGGAGCACATATATAAATCTTTTTTCTTAACAAAGATCAGACGTGTTAACGGCAAAGCGCACAAAAAAATGTCGCCACAACAGTGAAAAGGATGAAATTATTGTGAAATTTGTGACAACACTTGACGTTGGTTTGTCTGGATGATACTGTTTTAACACAAAATACATCTGATGATTAAGTCTGCGTTCATCGATGGTAATTTGGATTAAGAAGGAGATTGTGAAAATGAAAAAGTGTCTCTCGATGCTGCTGGCCGGCGTAATGACGGCCACCATGCTGGCGGGCTGCGGAAGCTCCGCCCCCGCTGGCTCCGCTGCTTCCGCCGGTTCCAGTGCTTCCTCCGGAGAAGCAAAGCTCACCCTGAAATACGCGCTCACCGACGGTGAAAACACCAACTACGCCGCTGGCGCCAAGCGGGTGGCCGAACTGGTGAATCAGTACACGGATGGGCAGATTCAGATTCAGGTCTACGCCGGTGCCACTCTGGGCAGCGAGGCGGAGACGATTGAAAGATGCGCCAACGGACAACGCGACATTGCCACCTGCGCCAACAGCGTGCTGGAGAACTATTTCCCCGAGTGTGCCGCACTGGAGCAGCCCTTCCTCTGGGAAAGCGCCGAAGAGGCCAACTACGCCATGACCGGCGAGACCGGCAAGCTGTTTTCCGAGGGCGTCGAAGCAGCCGGGATGCACATGGTCGGCTGGATGGAGTCCGGCTTCCGCAACATCTTCTCCAAGGACCCCATTCAGACTGCCGCCGATATGCAGGGCATGAAAATCCGCACCATGAGCTCCAACCTGCAGACCGCCATGTGGAACAGCTTCGGAGCAGTTGCCACTCCCATGTCCGCTACTGAGCAGTACACCGCTTTGCAGCAGGGAACCGTGGGCGCTGTGGAAAACGCCATCTCCAACAACTGGGCTGGCAACTACTATGAGGTCGCTCCCTATGTCACCTGGTCCAACCACTACTTCTGCTACATCATGCTGTGCATGAGCGACTACGCCTATCAGAAGGTTGCCGATCTGGGCCTGATGGATCAGTTCATGCAGGGCGTCACCGAGGGCTGCAGCGACCAGTGGCAGTATCTGGTGGATTACAACAACGAGGCCGTGGACAAGCTGACCGAAAAGGGCGTCACTTTCTACACCCTGTCCGACAGCGACATCCAGACTCTGAAGGATCGCTACACCGCCTTCGTTGGTGACTCCGCCAACGGCATTTCCTTTGACAAGACTTGGCTGGCCGCGCTGGATGCAGATAGAGCTGCGTTTAAGAACGCTTAATGATTTCAAGGCCCTTATAAGATAAATCAGAAACCGCTTCCGGTCGCCCGAGCTATCCGGGGCTATCGGGAGCGGTTTTCGATCGCAACGCAGATTTGAGAAAAAGGAGAACGGTAGATGAATTCACTCAAGAAAATACTCGGTTGGCTGGACAGGTCTGAACGGATGCTGATGGTGTTGGCTTTTGTCATCATGGTATCCACCATGTTCGGCAGCGTGCTGGCACGAAACGTCTTTCGCGCCACCGTTTCATGGCTTGACGAGCTGGCCCGCATTTCCATGGTGTATATGGTGCTTTTGGGAGCAGAGGCCGGTCTGAGAGACGGAACACAGGTTCGCGTAACGGCGGTAATCAGCAAATTCAGCGGTGGGCTGCGCAAAGTGGTTGATATTGTGGCACAGCTTGTTCTGATTGCCTTTACTGCGATGGCCACCCGAGGCGCCATTATCAACGTACAGACCAATATCGCCCGCAATGTGACCACCACCAGCCTCAATTGGCCTATGGCCATTCCCTATATGGCACTCGTCATCGGCTTTACTATTATGACGCTGGTGCAACTGGGCACGCTGGTAAAAATGGTTACAAAGCCTGCCGATCAATTTGGAGAAAAGGAGGAGCAGGCATGACCGGAGTACTTTTGTTTGGCGTATTTATCGTATGCCTTTTCATCGGCGTTCCCATTTCCATTTCTCTGGGCGTCTCAGCCACCGCGATGATTCTCTTCGCCCAGAATATCATGGCCCCGGCCACCACCGCCTCCATTCCTCTGCGTTTTTATGCTGGTCTTGACAGCGTGTCCATCATGGCCATCGCGTTTTTTGTGCTGGCTGGCAATCTGATGACAAAGGGCGGAATCTCCCGCCGGATCGTCAAATTCGCCAGTATTCTGGTAGGCCGCGTCCGGGGCGGCATGGCTGTGGCGCTGGTTCTGGCCTGCGCCTTCTTTGCCGCTCTCTCCGGCTCTGCCCCCGCCACCGTCATTGCCATCGGCTCCATGCTGTATGCCGACATGGTAAAGGCGGGCTACCCCGGTCCCCGCACCGCGGGATTGCTGGTGGTCAGCGGCGGCCTGGGCCCCGTGATTCCCCCGTCCATCATCATGGTGATTTACTGCACGCTCACCGGTGCGTCCGTCAGCGGTATGTTCAAGCAGGGTCTGCTGGTGGGCATCCTGATCTGCGTCGTGCTGATTGCCGTGGCGCTGTGGTATGCCAAAAAAGAGAACTGGCCCAAGCAGGAAGAGCATCATACCGCCATGGACGTTCTGAAGATCTTTTTTGATGCGATTCCCGCCTTGCTCACCCCCATCATTATTTTGGGCGGCATCTACTCCGGCATTCTCACGCCCACCGAAAGCTCTGTGGTGGCCTGCATCTGGGCGCTGATCGCCGGAACCCTATTCTATCATGAGCTCAAATTCTCTGATTTGATTGACATCCTGTATGATTCCGCCAAGAGCTCGGCCATGATTCTTTTCATCATCTCGGCCTCCACGGCCTTCAGTTGGGTGTTTACTTTCTCCGGCCTTTCCAGCAGCCTGGTAGAAACAGTGGTGAACATGCACCTCAGCAGCACGCTGTTCTGCCTGATTGTCGCCATTATCCTGCTAATTTTCGGCACCTTCATGGAGGGTACTGCTATCTGCGTGCTGCTGGTCCCCGTGCTCTGGCCCATTGCCCAGAGCTTGGGTATCCATCCGCTTCACTTTGGTATGATCGTGTGCGTCTCCAATGTCATCGGCACCATGACGCCACCGGTTGCCGTCAACATCTTCTCCGCCACGTCGGTTACCAAGCTGCCCATGGGCCAGATTGCCAAGGCCGAGATGCCTTTTCTCGTCGGATATGTCGCCGTCTTTTTCCTGACGGTGTTCTTCCCTTGGTTCAGCACCTGCCTGGCATAAAACTGATTCCTTTACGGCTGCCGCCGCGATAAAACACGGCGGCAGCCGCAAAGGGTATACTCTTCTGTAAGCCGCGTGTATACCGGCTGTTTTTTTGAACGTAAACTCTTTAATTTGTCTGATGATTTTTGCAGTAAAATTTATACGGAGGTTTTATTATGCGTAATCAATCCAACAAGGAGCGGATGGAACGCTGGAGCGTCCAGTCCCCTGAGACGCCGGGTTTTCATGCAGTTGTCACTCCAGAGACCTGCGAATGCCGCGAAGCGCAGATTTATCGTCTGAATCTGAACGCCGGAGATTCTTATGTGCTGGAAACGCAGGCACTGGAGATGAACCCGGTTTTAATCGAAGGCTCCGCAAAGTTGTCTGACCATTCATCTTTGAACCAGACCATGAAAAAATTCGACGCGTTTTATGTTCCCGGCGGTGAATCCATCCGTATCACCGCTCTGGAGAACTGCATTTTCTATATCGCCGCAGCAAAGTGCGAGGGCGTGGGCGCGCCGTTTTTCCGGTCGTTTGACCTAAGCCTGCCCATCGGCGATATCCACCAGATTCACGGCAGCGGCGTGGGCCGCCGGGAAGTTATGTTTACCCTGTCCCATCAGGAGCCCGCTTCCAAGCTGATCTGCGGACTCACCTGGGGCGGCGAGGGCGCCTGGACAAGTTGGCCTCCTCACCAGCATGAGCGGGACCTGGAGGAGATTTACTGCTATTTTGACATGCCTCTGCCTCACTTCGGCATGCATATCAGCTATCTCGAAAGCGGCGGCGTGGAAGACATCGTGACCCACACTGTCCACTCCGGCACGATGGTGCAGGCCCCGGCAGGCTATCATCCCACCGTGGCCTGCCCCGGCACGCGGAATGCGTATTTCTGGGTGCTGGCGGCGTTCTCTCAACCCAGCCGCCGCTATGATCTGGCAGTTCTGGACCCGGCGCTTGAAAGCTTTCAGTCCTGAACGCCGCACAATTTACAATACACAGGAGGAAATACAAGTATGACCAATCTGTTTGACATTTCCGGCCATCGTGCCATCGTCACCGGTGGTACACGGGGGCTGGGATACGGCATGGCCGAGGGCTTGATGGAGGCCGGCGCCTCCGTGGTGATTTTCGGCTCCACTGAAAAGGCGGAATCTGTTGCCGCGGAATTTCGCAGCCGTGGCTTCAACTGCCACGGGCTGAAGGTGGATCTTGCCAACGCCGAAGAGCGGGAGCAGGGCTTTAACAAGGCTGTGGAGCTTCTTGGCGGACTGGACATTCTCATCAACGCGGCAGGCATTCAGCGCCGCTATCCCTGCGAGCAATTTCCTAAGTCCGATTGGGACGAGGTGATCGAGGTCAACCTCACCGCCCCCTTCGTTCTCAGCCAGATGGCGGCACGGGAGTTTTTGAAGAAGACGGAGCCCGCCGGAAAAATTATCAACATTGCTTCCATGGCCACGTTTTTCGGCGGCTTCACCGTGCCCGCCTACGCGGCGGCCAAGGGCGGTGTGGCGCAGTTCAGCAAGGACATGTGCAACGAGCTGGCAGGGCGGAACATCAACGTCAACTGCATCGCTCCCGGCTATATGGACACGGAGATGAACACCGCCCTCACCGATCCCGCGAATCCCCGTTATAAGGAGATTACCGACCGCATTCCCGCACACCGCTGGGGCACCGGCGAAGATATGAAGGGCGCCGCCATTTTCTTGGCCTCCCACGCCTCCGACTATCTCAACGGCGCGGTTATCCCCGTCGACGGCGGATATCTGGTGAAGTAAATGTCCATTACCATTCGTAATATCCGCACAATTTACACCGCACCTGAGGGGATCAATCTGGTCGTGATCAAGGTGGAAACCTCCGAGCCGGAGCTCTACGGTCTGGGCTGCGCTACCTTTGCCTACCGCCATCTGGCGGTGGGCGCGGTGGTGGAGGAATACCTGCGCCCCCTGCTGGTGGGACAGGACGTGTCCAACATCGACCAGCTTTGGCAGATGATGCACTATAACGCCTACTGGCGCAACGGTCCCATTAGCAACAACGCCATCTCCGGCGTGGACATGGCCCTGTGGGATATCAAGGGCAAGCTGGCAAAAATGCCTGTTTACCAGCTTTTCGGTGGCAAACTACGAGAGGGTATTCCCATCTACCGTCACGCTGAGGGGCGGGATTTGGAGGAGCTGTGCGACCGCATTGAAGAATACCGCGCGCAGGGCGTTACACATCTGCGCTGCCAGTGCGGCGGATATGGCGGCGAATACAGCTCCGCACCCGCTTCCGCGCCCCGCGGCGCACCCGACGGTGTTTATCTGAACGCGGAGCAGTATATTCGAAACACCGTGGAGCTGTTTTCCTCGCTGCGGCAGCGTCTGGGGGACGACTTGCAGTTTGTCCACGACGTCCACAGCCGTATTCAGCCCATTGATGCAATCCGGCTTGCAAAGCTGCTGGAGCCTGCCCATCTCATGTATCTGGAGGACCCGGTGTCCACCGAGCAGACGGATTGGCTGCGCCAGCTTCGCAGGCAGACCAGCACGCCCATCGCGCAGGGAGAACTGTTCAACAATCCCGCCGAATGGAAACCGCTGATTGTGGAACAGCTCATCGACTATATCCGCTGTCACATCAGCCAGTTGGGCGGCATTACGCCCGCCCGCAAGCTTCAGATCTTTGCATCACAGTTTGGCGTGCGCACCGCATGGCACGGGCCGGGCGACATGTCCCCGGTGGCCCACGCGGCGAACATTCATCTGGATCTGGCCGCCGAGAACTTCGGGATTCAGGAGTGGTCCGGCACACAGCCCCCCAACTTTATCATTCAGGAGCTTCGCGGCCCCAAGGATGCGCTGATGGAGGTCTTTCCGGGAGCGCTGACGGAAGACAACGGATACGTCTATCCCAATGACCGTCCCGGTTTGGGTGTTGAACTGGATGAGGAAACCGCCAAAAAATTCCCCTGTGAGGCGGCAGTGACAACATGGACGCGCACAAGGCGCGCAGACGGCTCGCTTCAGGCTCCCTGACAACACTTTCCAGACACCACAAATCGATTTTTAATAAGGAGATCGTTTTAATGACAAACTTATTTGACCTGACCGGCCGCCGCGCCATCGTCACCGGCGGCACCCGCGGACTGGGCCACGGCATGGCCGAGGGCTTGATGGAGGCGGGCGCCTCTGTAGTGATTTTCGGCTCCTCCGACAAGGCGGAGTCCGTTGCCGCGGAATTTCGCAGCCGGGGCTTCGACTGCCACGGGCTGAAGGTGGATCTTGCCAACGCTGAGGAGCGGGAGCAGGGCTTTTACAAGGCCGTGGAACTTCTTGGCGGACTGGATATTCTGCTTAACGCGGCAGGCATTCAGCGCCGCTTCCCCTGCGAGCAGTTTCCGGCTGAGGACTGGAACGCGGTGATCGAGGTGAACCTCACCGCCCCGTTTAATCTCAGCCAGTTGGCGGCCCGGGAGTTTTTGAAGAAGGCCGAGCCCTCCGGGAAAATTATCAACATCGCCTCCATGCTGACCTTCTTCGGCGGCTTCACCGTACCCGCCTACGCAGCGGCCAAGGGCGGCGTGGCGCAGTTCAGCAAGGATATGTGCAACGAGCTGGCAGGCCGGAACATCAATGTCGACTGCATTGCTCCCGGCTATATGGACACGGAGATGAACATCGCCCTCACCGATCCCGCAAACCCCCGCTATAAAGAAATTACCGACCGCATTCCCGCCCACCGCTGGGGCACCGGTCAAGACATGAAGGGCACCGCCATCTTTTTGGCCTCCCGCGCCTCAGACTACCTCAACGGCGCGGTCATCCCCGTGGACGGCGGATATCTGGTGAAATAAGCATTGGAGGAACACATGACAACGTATACCGTCTGTGTCAGCGATGAGCGGCACGCAAGCTATGAAATTGAGCGGAAGATGCTCGAATCCGCCGGTGCGGAGCTTCGACTCTGCCACTGCGAAACCGAAGAGGATTTAATCTCCCAGTGCGCCGACGCCGACGCCATATTGCTGGATTTGGCGCCCATGACCGCCAAGGCCGTGGCGGGCCTCAAGCGCTGTAAGGTGATCAGCCGTTACGGCGTGGGCTTTGAAAATGTGGATTTAGACGCGGCCACAGCCCACGGAATTCAGGTTACCTATGTCCCCGACTATTGCATGGAGGACGTATCCGACCATGCGCTGGCGCTGATGCTCTCCTGCCTGCGCCACATCCCCATGCGGGACCGCCGGATAAGAGAGGGTGCCTGGAATCTTCAGGGCACCAGCTTCCGCCTGAAGGGCAAGACGCTGGGCGTCATCGGCGCGGGGCGCATTGCCCGGGCGCTGATCCAAAAGGTGTCCGGCTTCGGCCTTAGTGAGGTTTTGGCCTATGACCCCTATGTCAGCGCGGAAGAGCTTGCGTCGCTGGGCGTGCGGAAGGCAGAGCTGGACGAGGTTCTCTCTCAGTCCGATATGATCTCCCTCCATCTCCACGCCAACAAGGAAACCGCGGGCATCATTAACGCCCAGACGCTTGGAAAAATGAAACCTACCGCCATCCTCATCAATGTCAGCCGCGGCCCACTGGTAAACGATGCGGACCTGCTGGACGCGCTGGAGCGCGGGACGATTCTCTCTGCCGGTCTGGATACCCACAACCATGAGCCTCTGGGGGCCGACTCTCCTTTCTGCCGCCTGTCCAATGTGGTTTTGACCGACCACACCGCTTACAGCACCATGGAAGGCGTGGAGGAGCTCAAGACAAAGGCCGCGCAAAACGTCATCGACGTTCTCGCCGGGAAAGCCCCCCGATACCCCGTCAACACTCTGTAAGGCCGCGTCCGTCAGGACAGGCCCCAGAAAGAAAGGAACGCGATATTATGGAAATTTTGGAAAGATTGCATCAAGCCGGTGTCGTTCCGGTGGTGGTGCTTGAGGACGCATCTCACGCCGTTCCCACCGCGAAAGCAATGCTGGCCGGAGGCATTGATGTCATGGAGATCACCTTCCGCACCGCCGCCGCGCGGGACTCCATCGCCGCTGTGGCGAAGGAGTGCCCGGATATGCTGGTGGGCGCAGGCACGGTGATCACGCTGGAGCAGTGCAAAACCGCCGTGGAAGCGGGAGCAAAGTTCATCGTCTCCCCCGGCTATTGCGAGGAAGTCGTGGCATGGTGTGTGGAAAACGGAGTGGCAATCACCCCGGGCTGCGTCACCCCCACCGAGATCATGGCCGCCATGGCCCATGGACTGAAGGTCGTTAAGTTCTTCCCGGCCAGCGTGTACGGCGGACTGCCCGCCATGAAGTCTCTTTCCGGCCCCTTCGGAGGTATTCGGTTTATTCCCACCGGCGGCGTAAACGCGAAGAATCTGGGCGAGTTTCTGGCGGCTCCCTTCATTCACGCCGTGGGCGGAAGCTGGCTGTGCGACAAGGCGGATATTGCCGCCGAGCGCTTTGACCGCATCACCGCGCTGTGCACGGAGGCCCGGCGCGGCGCGCTGGGCTTCGAGCTTGCCCATGTAGGCGTCAATACCGAGGACCCCAGCACCTCTCTTGAGGTCTGCCAGCAGTTTGAGGGTGCCTTTGGCTTCGCTGTGAAAGAAGGCGGCAGCTCCAACTTCGCCGGTTCTGCCGTAGAAGTGATGAAGTCCATGTATCTGGGGAAAAACGGTCATATCGCCGTACGCACCAACAGCATTCCCCGCGCGGCGGCAGAGCTTTCAAAGCGGGGCTTTCGTCTGAACGAGAGCACTGCAAAATACAAGGGCGAAACAATGGTCGCCGTATATCTGGAGCAGGAATTCGGCGGCTTCGCCGTGCATCTGCTGCAAAAGTAACACAGGGAGGAAACGTTTATGAAATTTCTGACATTCGGTGAAATTATGCTGCGCCTGAAGGCCCCCGGACAGGAGCGGTTTTTCCAGTCCCCGGCACTGGAGGCCACCTTCGGCGGCGGCGAGGCAAACGTGGCTGTGTCCCTTGCCAACTTTGGCATGGATGCCGCCTTTTTGACGGTCCTGCCCGAAGGCCCCATTGGCGACGCCTGCACGGCGGAGCTGCGCCGCTTCGGCGTGGATACCGGGCGCATTCAGCGCGGCCCCGGCCGCATGGGCATCTATTATCTGGAGAGCGGCGCAAATCAGCTCCCTTCCAAGGTGGTGTATGACCGCGCCGCGTCCTCCGCCGCTCTGGCAAAGCCCGGCGACATCGACTGGGATCACGCGTTTGACGGCGTGGACTGGTATCACATCACCGGCATCACCCCCGCCATCTCTGAGAGCGCCATGGAGTTGTCTCTGGAGAGCGTAAAGGCCGCCCGTGCACGCGGCATCACCGTCTCCTGCGATCTGAACTACCGCAAAAATCTTTGGAAATACGGCAAGCGTGCCGCCGAGATTATGCGGGAGCTGGCAAACTACGTGGACGTGGCTGTTGCCAACGAAGAGGACGTGCAAAAGTCGCTGGAAATCACCACCGACGTGGTGGTGGAGTCCGGCGCACTGGACCGGGACAAGTACCGTGCGCTGGGCGACAAGGTTCTGGCCGCATATCCCAACATGAAGATGATCGCCATTACCCTGCGGGAGAGCCACAGCGCCGACTGGAATGACTGGGCCGCCTGCCTGAACGACGGCAAGAACTTCTACGTCTCCAAAAAGTATGAAATCCGCAGCATTGTGGACCGGGTCGGCGGCGGCGACAGCTTTGCCGGCGGCTTGCTCTACGGTTTGAATCACTATGAGGACCGGCAGCAGGCTTTGGAGTTCGCCGTGGCGGCCTCCTGCCTCAAGCACAGCATCCTGGGGGACTTCAACCGTGCGGGTGTGTCCGATGTGGAGAAGCTGATGGGCGGCGACGGCACCGGACGGGTGCAGAGGTAAGGCCGTGAGCTGCTTTTACTGTGAAAAAGACGAACGTCTGCTGGCGCTAATGACCCCTCTGGCCGGAATGACCTGGTCGGACGTGTATCTGTTCAACGACCAAAAGCACCGGGGCCGCTGCATCGTGGCTCTCCGGGAGCACCACGACGAAATCTTTCAGCTCTCCGATGCCCAGCGGGACGGCTTTTTCGCCGAGGTCGCGGCAGTGGCCGAGGCCGTCTCCGGCTACACCGGGGCCGATAAAATCAACTACGCCATTTATGGTGACAACGTGAGCCATTTCCATGTGCATCTGGTCCCCAAAATTCGGGACGGGCTTCAGTGGGGTAGCCCGTTTACGGACTCCATCCCCACAGTGACGCTTTCCTCCGCGGATTTTCAGGAGACGGGCCGCGCGCTTCTGGCCGCTCTGGACGCCGCCGCCGCACGGCGCGGACTTCCCACGGCGGAGCATCGTCTCGCCTAATACGTTCGTCGCCCTGTGTCAGGCGGCTCGGCGGAACGCTTCGCCGGACCGCTTGCGCACAGGGCGCAATTCTATGCAGGAGGTTATTCATGAGCGAACTGACAAGCCAGCGGCTGCGAAAGATCGCACCGGAGCTGGACCCGCTCCGTCTGGGCGCGGGCTGGAAGCCCGAGGACCTTTCCAAGCCGCAAGTCATTATTGAAAGCACCTTCGGCGACAGCCACCCGGGCAGCGCCCACCTAATGGGGCTGGTGGAAGCCGCCAGAGAGGGAATTGCCGAAGCGGGTGGGTTTGGCGCCCGCTATTTTACCACGGACATCTGCGACGGCGAGTCGCAGGGACATGACGGAATCAACTACTCCCTTGTCTCCCGGGATATGATTGCCAACATGATCGAGATTCACGCCAACGCCACGCCGTTTGACGGCGGGGTGTTTATCGCAAGCTGCGACAAGGGTCTGCCCGCGCACCTGATGGGCATTGGGCGGATAAACCTGCCCTCTATCGTGGTGACGGGCGGCGTGATGGAGGCCGGTCCCGACCTTTTGACGCTGGAGCAAATCGGCACTTACAGCGCCATGTTCGAGCGGGGTGAGATCTCCGAGGAGAAATTCACCTATTATAAACAACACGCCTGCCCCTCCTGCGGCGCCTGTTCCTTCATGGGCACCGCCTCCACCATGCAGATCATGGCAGAGGCTCTGGGGCTGATGCTGCCCGGCACCGCGCTGCTGCCCGCCACCAGTCCCGACCTGCCGGAGGCCGCCCGCAGAGCGGGCCGTCAGTCCGTCTGGCTGGCCCGGCAGGGGCTGACGGCCCGACAGATCGTCACGCGGGAGTCGTTTGAAAACGCGGTGATGGTCCACGCCGCTATCTCCGGCTCCACCAACGCGCTGCTGCATCTTCCCGCCGTGGCACAGGAGTTTGGCATTGAAATCGACGGAGAGACTTTTGACCGGCTTCACCGGGGAATGCACTTTCTGCTGGATATTCGGCCCACCGGCCGGTGGCCGGCACAATACGTCTACTATGCAGGCGGCGTGCCCGCCATCATGGAGGAGATTAAATCGCTGCTCCATCTGGATGTCATGACCGTCACAGGCAAGACGCTGGGCGAAAATCTGGAGGAGTGCCGCGCAAACGGTTATTACGAGCGCTGCGCCGCGCTGCTTGAAAAAACAGGCGTGAAACGCGAGGAGATTCTCCGCCCCTATGACCGTCCTCTTGGGCGCGACGGGAGCATCGCCATCCTCCGGGGCAGTCTCTGCCCCGACGGCGCGGTCATCAAGCACACCGCCGCACCCCCAGAAATGTTTGACACCGTCCTCACCGCACGGCCTTTCAACTGTGAGGAAGACGCCATCGCCGCCATTTTGTCCCACAAGATCCAGCCCGGAGACGCGGTTATCATCCGGTATGAGGGTCCCCGGGGCAGCGGGATGCCGGAGATGTTTTATACCACAGAGGCCATCTCCTCCGACCCCGCGCTTTCCTCCTCCATCGCTCTTTTGACCGATGGGCGGTTTTCCGGCGCTTCCAGAGGTCCTGCCATCGGCCATATCTCGCCGGAGGCCGCCGAAGGCGGCCCCATCGCGCTGGTGGAGGATGGGGACCTGATTCACATCGACGTGACGGCGCGGAAGCTGGACATCGTGGGCGTGGCCGGAGAGAAAAAAACGGCTGAGGAAATCGAGCAAATTCTGGAGCGCCGCAAAAAGGCATGGACTCCTATGCCCCCTCGCTATTTAAGCGGCGTGCTCCGGCTTTTTTCCGAGCATGCCCAGTCCCCCATGAAGGGCGGCAATATGAAATAACCAGCCCACGGATGCAAAAACCGGGAAGACGCAGATTGAAGTCTGCGTCTTCCCGGTTTAAATGCGCCAGTTTCATCCCCCCACATGAACAAGAGCCCACTTCTATATTTACATTTGTATTTGTTTTTGCTATTCTCATAAGTAGAGCCACACGGTCATGGGGCAGTGCGAACAGCATCCTACACATGCCGGGCATGCATTTCGGCGTTTTATGAAAACCAGCTTATTCCGGAACGCCTTAAGGGAAGGAACTATTTAATTTATGGAGAAGACGGTGTTTCAGGTCGCGGAAATCCCCGCAAATATCCGCTACGATCGAGAAGCGGAAGCCCTTTACATTCTTGATCAGACCCTGCTCCCCGGCGAAGAACGAGAGCTTTGCCTTCAAACTCCGGAGGAGATGTACGACGCCATCCGAACTCTGAAGGTCCGGGGTGCGCCCGCCATCGGCGTGTGCGCGGGCTATTGCATGTATGTGCTTGCCAAGTCCATCCGGAGTGAGGACCGGCAGTTATTTTTGAAAAAACTCAGCGACTATGGCGCGTATCTGAACGCCTCCCGCCCCACAGCGGTAAATCTCAACTGGGCCATCCGTCAGATGCTCCGCGTTGCTTTGGAACATGCGGACAGCCCTCGCGGGCAGCTTCTGGATGCGCTGTACGAAAAGGCCGTGGAAATTCATAATGACGACATTGCCAAGTGCAAAGCCATCTCGGAATTTGGCCTGAGCCTGCTTAATGACGGCGACGGTCTTCTGACCCACTGTAATGCCGGTCCCCTTGCCACCTCCCGGTACGGAACGGGATTAGGCCCCATTCTGCTGGGGACGGAGCAAGGTATGCGCTTCCGAGTTTTCTCCGATGAAACCCGCCCGCTTTTGCAGGGGGCGCGGCTCACCAGCTATGAATTGCAGCGCTCCGGCGTGGATGTGACTCTGATCTGCGACAGTATGGCCTCCATCGTTATGAAAAACGGCTGGGTGAACGCCTGCCTTGTGGGTTGCGACCGGGTAGCTGCCAACGGCGATACCGCCAATAAAATCGGCACCTCCGGCGTGGCAACTCTGGCGAAGCATTACGGGATTCCCTTCTACGTTCTGGGCCCCACCTCCACCGTGGACATGGACTGCCCCGACGGAGCGCATATCCCCATTGAGGAACGGGATGGGGAAGAAATCCGCTCTCTGTGGTACGAAAAACCCATGGCCCCGTCCGACGTGAAGTGCTACAATCCCGCCTTCGACGTGACAGACCACGAATTGATTACCGCCATCGTCACAGAACAGGGCATTTGCCGCCCGCCATACACAAAGTCGCTGGCGGCGCTCTTCCGCCAGAAAGCGTAAGAATCCCCTGTATTCGGTGATTTTTGACAACAAATCGGATTATTGTACAATTTAAATACAAGGAGGAATCCATTATGGCCACTCCATCCGCCTGTAACGAGGCAAGGCCCGGTGAAATTGCAAAGGCAGTCCTCATGCCCGGGGACCCGCTGCGGGCCAAATTCGTAGCGGAACACTATCTTAAAAACCCCGTGTGCTTTAACGAGGTCCGGGGAATGCTGGGCTATACCGGCGAGTACAAGGGCAAGCGCCTTTCCGTGATGGGACACGGCATGGGCGTGCCCTCCATCGGGCTTTATACCTATGAGCTGTACAATATGCATGACGTGAACTCCATCATCCGCATCGGCTCCGCCGGGGGCATCGGGGAAAATGTCCATGTACGGGACGTGGTGATTGCTCTGGGCGCGTCCACCAACTCCCACTTTGCCGATCAGTACGGCTTTCCCGGCCAGTTGGCCCCCACCGCCAGCTTCTCTCTTTTGAAGGACGCGGTGGCGGAAGCAGAGCGGCTGGGCGTCCGGGCAGACGTGGGGCAGGTGTTCACCGCCGACCAGTTTTACAACGACAACGCCGCCGCCGGAGAAGCATACCGCAAATTCGGCATTCTGGCGGTGGAGATGGAAACCGCCGGCCTGTACTGGACTGCCCAGCGGGCGGGAAAGCAGGCGTTGTCCATTCTCACCATCTCGGACCACATCTTCACCGGTGAAGCTCTGTCCGCGCAGGAGCGGCAGGACTCCTTCCACGAGATGATGGAGATTGCGCTGGAAACGGCGTGGCGTTCTCTGGACTGAGAAACGACGGTTTTTGATTTTATATGCGCACGGTCATGGATATTTCATGACCGTGCGCATTTTTATTTTGATTTATTATAATAAAAATTTACTATATCATGAATATTATTATTTAATATGCATAATAATTTTAATTTTTTGAAAAATTATTAGTTTTAGCTGCAAATTGCACGCATTTTTTGTGCAGAGTACCAATTGAATAAATATTCTAACATAGCGTATAATAAATCCATCAAGCGATTAACATTATGCATGGAGGGATTTCCGTCATGAAAGATAAACAGAGCATCAAAAAAATTGTGCTGGCCTATTCCGGCGGCCTGGACACATCCATCATCATTCCCTGGCTGAAGGAAAACTACAACGGGGCCGAGGTCATCGCCGTCTCCGCCGACGTGGGGCAGGGCAGCGAGCTGGACGGGCTGGAGGAAAAGGCGAAAAAGACCGGCGCTTCCAAGCTGTACATCGAGGATTTGACCGACGTGATGGTGGACGAAGTGATTTTCCCGTCCATGAAAATGGGGGCCAATTACGAGCAGTATCTGCTGGGCACCGCCTTTGCCCGCCCCATCATCGCAAAGCGGTTGGTGGAGATTGCGGAAAAGGAACAGGCGGACGCGATCTGCCACGGCTGCACCGGCAAGGGCAACGATCAGGTCCGCTTTGAGCTGGCCATCAAGCGCTTTGCGCCGGAGATGCCCATCATCGCTCCTTGGCGTGAGTGGGACATCAAGGGCCGCGACGAGGAAATCGACTATGCCGAGGCCCACAACGTCCCCCTGAAAATCAGCCGGAAAACCAACTATTCCAAGGATAAAAACCTTTGGCACCTGAGCCACGAAGGTCTGGACCTTGAGGACCCCGCCAGCGAGCCGAAGTACGACGAGCCGGGCTTTTTGGAGATGAGCGTCAGCCCCATAGCAGCCCCCGACGCACCTACCTATCTGACCATCGGGTTTGAAAAGGGTATACCCGTCTCCGTGGACGGCGCGAAGATGAAGGGCAGCGACATTGTGCGCAAATGCAACGAACTGGGCGGCAAAAATGGCATCGGCCTTTTGGATATCGTGGAAAACCGACTGGTGGGCATGAAGGACCGCGGCGTGTACGAAACTCCCGGCGGCGCAATTCTCTACCATGCCCACGCGGCGCTGGAAACCATCACCGTGGATAAGGACACCGCCCACATGAAGACGAAGCTGGCGGTGGATTTCGCGGACCTTGTGTATAACGGTAAGTGGTTCAGCCCCCTGCGGGAAGCCCTCAGCGCTTTTGCCGACAAGACGCAGGAATATGTCACCGGCGAGGTGAAGCTGAAGCTTTACAAGGGCAACATCATCAACGCCGGAATCACTTCTCCCCACAGCCTGTATTCTGAGAATCTGGTAACCTTTGAGGAGAGCGACTATAACCAGAACGACGCCACGGGCTTTATCAACCTCTGGGGCCTGCCGGACACCGTGCAGGCGCTGCGGGAGCGGAACAAGCTGTAAGCTGCGCGTCCCGCTGATCAATTCTTTGTTTATTTTTGCCGGCCCCGGCAAAGATAATATCCGCCGGGACCAACCGGGACGGTCCCCCGGCCCGGCGGACCCCTCTTACATCACGGAAATCGGGTGGGAGACTTTCTCCCCCCGATTTCTATTAAGGAGAAACCTTTATGAAACTCTGGTCCGGACGGTTCGGAAAGGAAACGAATACGCTGGTCAACGACTTCAACGCCTCCATCCACTTCGATCAACGGCTCTACCGCGAGGACATCGCCGGAAGTCTTGCCCATGCGGAAATGCTGGCAAGCTGCGGCGTAATCTCTTCCGAGGACGCAGCCGCCATCACGGAGGGCCTGAAGAGCATCCTTGCGGACGTCGAGGCCGGGACAGTGACATTCACGCCCGACAACGAGGACATCCACATGAATGTGGAAGCGCTGCTCACCGCCCGCATCGGCGACGCGGGAAAGCGGCTCCACACCGCCCGCAGCCGCAACGATCAGGTGGCGCTGGACTTTCGGATGTACGTCCGGCGCGAGATTCCGGTCATCATCACTGAGCTTCTCAATTTGCAGTCGGTGCTGGCGCGGCAGGCCAAAAAGCACCAAACCACGGTGATGCCCGGATACACTCATTTGCAGCGGGCGCAGCCCATCAGCTTTGCCCACCATCTGCTGGCCTACGCGGCCATGCTCTCCCGTGACGTGACACGGCTGGAGGACTGCAACAAGCGCCTGAACGAGTGTCCCCTCGGCTCCGGTGCGCTGGCAGGAACCACCTATCCCATCGACCGCTGGCAAACCGCCAAAGCGCTGGACTTTGATGCGCCCATGGGCAACTCTCTGGACGGCGTTTCGGACAGGGACTACGCGCTGGAGCTTCTCTCTGCCCTGTCTATCCTGATGATGCACCTCTCCCGCTTTTCCGAGGAAGTCATTCTCTGGTGTAGCTGGGAGTTTAAGTTCATCGAGCTGGACGACGCGTATTCCACCGGCTCCAGCATCATGCCCCAGAAGAAAAACCCCGACGTGGCGGAGCTGGTTCGGGGAAAAACCGGGCGGGTATACGGTGATCTGATGAGCCTGCTCACCGTCATGAAGGGTCTGCCTCTAGCCTATAACAAGGATATGCAGGAGGATAAGGAACCGGTGTTTGACGCCGTCGACACGGTGGAGCTGTGCCTGCCGGTATTCGCCGCCATGCTGGACACCATGACCGTTCGCCCGGAAAATATGCGGGCGGCGGCGGGCCGGGGCTTCATCAACGCCACAGACTGCGCCGATTATCTCACCAAACAGGGAATGCCCTTCCGGGACGCGTACACCGTCACGGGCAAACTCGTGTCCCAGTGCACCGAGAAAGGCATCACGCTGGAGGAGCTGACACTAGAGGAGCTAAAGGCCGTTTCCTCCCTCTTCGGGGAGGACGTGTACGACGCACTGAATTTGGAAAACTGCATGTCCCGGCGGTCCTGCTACGGCGGACCTGCCCCGGAGGAAACCACCCGGCAGATACAGGCGGTGGAGGCTTTTGTAAAGGCCAACGCCGTTATACTCGCCGCGCCGCAATGATAGAAAGGAAGAAGAACCGTGAAAGGACACACTCATTTTTTAAAGCTGCTGGACTTTACGCCCGCTGAGATTCAGGAGTTTTTGGACACTGCCGCCGATTTGAAGGCCAAGAAAAAGGCCGGCGTCCCCCACCGCTATCTGGAGGGAAAAAGCGTCGCCCTGATTTTTGAGAAGACCTCCACCCGGACCCGCTGTGCCTTTGAAGTGGCGGCCCGGGACCTGGGAATGGGCACCACCTATCTGGACCCCTCGGGGTCCCAGATCGGAGCCAAGGAATCCATTGCCGACACCGCCCGGGTTCTGGGCCGGATGTACGACGGCATCGAGTACCGCGGCTTTGGGCAAGAGCTGGTAGAGGAGCTGGCAAAGTACGCCGGGGTCCCCGTGTTTAATGGCTTGACCAACGAAGCCCATCCCACCCAGATTCTGGCAGACTTTCTGACAGTTCAGGAACATTTTGGCGACCTGAAAAAGGTGAAACTGGTGTACATCGGCGACGCGGGTTATAACATGGGCAATTCCATGCTGATCGGCTGCGCGAAAATGGGAATGCATCTGGTGCTCTGCGCCCGGGACGACTATCTGCCCGAAGCGTGGCTTCTGGATAAGGCCAAGGAAATCGCCGCCGAAACCGGCGCGATAATTGAGGTGGAGGCCGACCCCATGAAGGCCACCAAGGGCGCGGATGTGATTTACACCGACGTGTGGGTGTCTATGGGCGAACCGGAGGCCAAGTGGGCCCAGCGCATTTCGGAGCTGGAAAACTATCAGGTCAATCAGGCCCTGATGGACAATGCAGGCCCTCAGTGCAAATTCATGCACTGCCTGCCCGCCTATCACGACCACAAGACCAAAATCGGCAAAGAAATCGGTGAAAAGTTCGGTAGAGACGACATGGAGGTCACCGACGAGGTGTTTGAATCCCCTCAGTCCATCGTCTTCGACGAGGCAGAAAACCGTCTCCACACGATCAAGGCGGTTATGTACCTCCTGATGAAATAAGCACAATTGATAAAAGCCGCCTCGCCGCATTTTGCGGCGGGGCGGCTTTTTATGCGGAACCGCATTCCCGGGGAGAGTCCTTTTCCTCCCCGCAGGTGCGCGTCTCTCCTATGGCAGAGGATTCCGCTTTGGAAATTCCCGCGGGATTACTCCAGACCCACGATTCTCGCGTCCAGCCCTGCCGCATCCGACGGGTTTTGGGGCGTCACCAGCACCGACTTCCCCTCTGTCCGGCGGCGGATACAGGCGATGGCGCGTTTACGGTTTTCGGCGTCAAGTCCGGTAAAGGGTTCGTCCAGCGCCATAAAGTCAAAGGGGACGCTCAGCGCCCGGGCCAGCGCCAGCCGGCGCTTCATGCCGCCGGAATACTCCCCGGCGGCCTTGCCGCCCGCATCCTCCAGCCCCAGTTCGCCTAGCAGCGCCGCCGCCTGCTTTTCGTCATAGTCCTTGCCTAGAACAAAGCGAAGATTTCCCGCTGCGTCCAGCCGGTCAAGCAGCCGGTCCTCCTGAAACACAGCGGCAAGGCGTGCCGTCTCAAGCCCTGTGACAAAGCCGCCGTCGGGTTGCTCCAATCCAAGAAGAATCCGCACCAGCGTGGTCTTCCCCGCGCCGGAGGGCGCCGACAGGCAGGTGACGCCGGGCATGAGTGTCAGGTTCACGTTTTTAAGAACCTTCACCCCGCCATAAAGCTTGGAAACATCCCGGATTTCCACCGTCATCCCTTCGCCTCCCTTGCGCCAAGCCTGTCTAAAAGCCGGAGGACCAGCCGTTCAAACAGCATGGAAAGTGCCACGATGACGGTGGTCCATGCAAACAGCTCCGGCGTTTCAAAATAGACCTTTGCGTTGTACAACCGTTCCCCCACCGACCCGGAGGCAAGGCCGATCACCTCCGCCGCCACGCCGGACTTCCAGCAAAGTCCCAGTCCCAGCGCGCAGGCGGAGCGAAACCACGGCAAAACCTGCGGTAAGTAGATATCCCGCAGTCTCCGAAATGCGGGGACCCGAAATATCCACGCTATCTCAAGAAGCGCCGTGTCCGTGCGGTCCACGCCCTCCAGCACATTTAAGTATACCGTGGGAAACACCATCAGCGCGGAAATCAAAAGCGATAGCTGCCGGGAGGGAAGCCACACCAGTGCCAGAATAATAAAGGACACCACCGGAACCGCCTTCACCGCCGCCACTGCGGGCCACAGCAACGCCCGGACAAATCCAAACCGGGCGGACAAGCCCGCCAAAAGCGTTCCCAGCCCGCAGGCCAGAGCAAATCCCCCCATAATCCGGGTGGCGGACCAACCCACAGAGCGCCAAAAATCCGCCGTGACCATCAGTCTCGCAAGGCAGACCAGCACCTCCGCCGGGGTGGGCAGCAGCAGCCGCTGGCCCAGTGCCATGGCCCCCGCCTGCCACACGGCCAGCCAAAAAGCCACGGCCCAAACCCGGCCACCCCTCGAAAAAGGGCGGTCGGGCTTTTCTCCACGCCCCCGGAGAGGGCTGACGGTCCTCACGCCGCGCTTACGCGCCGAAGTAGAACACATCTTCCGGCAAGGCTCCTCCCACAGACTGGGGGTCCTGCTCAAACAGCACGGAAAGATAACCGGAGAGTTTCTCCTTCATTTCGTCCCCCGTGATGCACACGATGTTGCAGCCAGGCAGCGCCTTTTCTGCCACCGCCGCATCCACGATGCCGTAGGACCCGATCAGCTCCGCCGCCTCGGGAACATTTCCGTTCACCCAGTCAACAGACGCGGCGTATTCCTTTAAAAACGCCTCCACCGCGCCCGGATTTTCCTCCACCACGTCCTTACGGGCAACAATCACGCCGGTGACAAGGCTGCTGCCGTCATCCGCCAGTTTGTCCCACTCCTTATTCAGGTCCAGCGCCACCCGCAAGCCTTCCACCTTGGTCTGGGCCACGGTGACAAAGGGCTGAGGAAGCAGCGCCACCGTCGCCGCGCCGGAAACCAGCGCCGCCACGCTTTCGCTGTGCTCGGACTTCCAGTCCACAGTCACGTTTCCGCCAAGGCTGTCGCCGTTTTTATCCAGCAGATACCGCAGGGCCTGCTCCGGGCTTGCACCCTTCCCTGCCGATACGATGGTCATGCCCGCAAGGTCGCCGAGGGACTGCACCGCGTTGCCTTTTTCCACAATATAGAGCACGCCCAGCGTGTTCACCGCCAAGGTCACAATCTCTCCCTTGGTCTTTTGATACAGCACGGCCGCCAGATTTGCCGGGACGCAGGCCATGTCCAGCTCCCCCTGAATCAGCTTCGGGGTCACCTCGTCGGGAGACGCAGCCAGAGAAAAGGTATAGTCATTGGCAAGGTCCTCACCGCCCTCGGCGTCGTGCATCAGCTTCACAAGGCCCATGGCAGTGGGACCTTTCAGCGCGGCAATGGAATAAGCGGCAGGTTCCGCCGTCTGAGAAGATGCCGCACCCGAGGACCCGGCAGAGTTTCCACCCTTTTCTCCGCAGGCCGTCAGCCCCACCAGCAGTACGGCAGACATCAAGAGTGCAAAAAGCTTTGTTTGTTTCATCGGTTTTGCTCCTTTATTCAATATTTCCCGGCTCCTCCGCCGGTGCGTATACGGTTTTGACGGAAACGCCTTTCAATCTCCCGATTTTCCCCGTCAGGGCGGACGTGACCGCTTGTGGCGCATCCACCGCCACGGAGATGATGTTTACTCCCCGTTTGGCATAGGGTACGCCCATGCGCCCCACTACATACCCCCCGAATTCGTGGAGCAGACCGTTCAGCGCCTCCACGGAGTCCGGGTCCCGGACCAAAATGGCAATTACCGCCACGCGGCTGTCCAAAAAACCAGCTCCTTTCCAATATGCGTACCGCCATTGGGCGGCACACGGCAAGATGCAAGAATTTTTTCCTGACAAATAGTATTTCCCGTCCAGAAAATTCACCGCCTCCGCAGGCCCCTCAATCTCGGCCTTTGGTGTCAAATTGCGTCTCCGGTATAGCCCCGATCCCAGTCATCCCGGCAAGCGCGGGACTCCCACCGGTGATACAGACAAAAAATCCCCTCCGCCAAAGACGGAGGGGAGAACGCACGACGACGGCGCGCGGAAATCCGCGCGCGTTTTCCTCCGTCTTCCGGCTCGGAACGCATCCTTGCCGCTCAGATGAACAGATGATTCTATCCGGTGGACGGTCAGAGCGTATCTTTCCGTTCACGGCCTCAGCATATCACGCTTTTACTCTCCCGTCAACCGGAGTGGGACGGGAATCGACCCGCGTCCTCAGCCATTTGGCGAATCTCGTCCGCAAGGTCGTCGGAGGTGGCCCCGGAGGCAAGCCGCCAGCGCCAGTTTCCCGTCCCCGTTCCGGGGATGTTGACCCGGCCCGGGTCCCCCAGATAGTCCTGCATCTGGGCGATAAACGTGTCCGCCACGCTGATCTGTCCCGCCAGTAAAAGCCTGCGGCGCAGGTCCTCCCGATTCCCCGCGCCCAGATACCGCCTAGCGTAATCCAGCTCTTCTTTCGCAGGCTCCCACGCGGCGAGGGGCGCGTTGTCGTGAGTTCCGGTATAGAGTACGCAGCCGGGAACGCAGTTGTGGGGCAGATAGCGGTTATCCGGCCCGGAAAAGGCAAATTCCAGCACCCGCATTCCCGGTAGGCCAGATTCCGCCAACAGACTTTCCACATCCGGTGTCAAAAGCCCCAAATCCTCCGCCACAAACCGAAGGTTGGGAAACCAGCTTGTAAGAACGCCCACCAGCGCCATTCCCGGCCCCGGCTCCCAATGCCCTTCCTTGGCGGAAACAGCCCCGGCGGGAACAACCCAATAGCTTGCCAGCGCTCGGAAGTGGTCGATGCGGATGGCGTCAAACAACTCGCCCGCCCGCTCCACCCGGCGAATCCACCAGCCAAAGCCGTCGGCGCGCATGCGGCCCCAGTCGTACAGCGGGTTGCCCCAAAGCTGGCCTTCGGCGGAAAAATAATCCGGCGGGACCCCCGCCACGGCGGCGGGGCGGCCCTCTTCGTCCAGCAAAAACTGCTCCCGCTCGGCCCACACGTCGGCGGAGTCCAGTGACACGTAAATGGGAAGGTCACCAAGAATTTTCACTCCCAGCCCATTTGCAAAGGATTTCAGGGCACTCCACTGCTCCGAAAACACCCGCTGGACCCAGATTTGATAGTCACAGTTCTCTCGGTGGGCCTCCCGCCAGCGGGCGATGGCCAACCCTTCGTGGCGGCTCAGGTCCTCCTCCGGCCACTCGTACCATGGAAGGCCCCCCAGCGCGTCCTTCACAGACTGATACACCGCATAGTCCTTGAGCCATGGCTGACCGGCAGCAAACTCTGCCAAGCGTTCCCGCCTATCTCCGTCCCGGGCGAAGGCCAAACGCAGCAGACGGCGGCGGTCTGCATTCACAACGGGATAATCCACTTCCTTCCCGTCGCCCGGAGCGGCGGAGGCCAATTCCTCTGCCGTCAGCAGTCCCTCCGCCGCCAATAAATCCAGATCAATAAACGTGGGGTTTCCCGCGTGAGTCGAGCCGCTTTGATAAGGAGAGTCTCCGCTCCCTGCCGGCCCCACAGGCAAAATTTGCCACCAAGTCTGGCCCGCGCGGTGGAGAAACCGCACAAATTCCCGGGCACTTTCGCCCAGAGCGCCCACTCCGTAGGGCGAGGGCAGGGAAAAAACCGGCAGCAGAATGCCTGCGGTGCGCTGCGGCATGAAGCATTCCTCGCTTTCCCTTCAAATCCGCCGCTTTACGGCGGGCAATAGTTCGCTTAGACGCGCCGCTTCAGGGCAGCAGGCCAAACAGCAGCGACAGTAGAGATGTAATCAGCCCGCAAAGGCCAATGGCAAGGCCGCTCATCGCCCCCTCTGTCTCGCCGATTTCCAGCGCCTTGGCAGTGCCAACGGCATGGCTGCACGCGCCGATGCCCAACCCCGCCGCCATGGGATTGCGCACGCGGAACATGCGAATCAGCAACGGCGCCACCAGATTTCCCAAAATCCCGGTGAACACCACCGCAGCAGCAGCCACGGGGACAAGGCCCCCGTTCCCCTCCGCCACCGCAGCGGCAATGGGCATGGTGACGGACTTGGGCAGCAGGGACATCATCATTTCCCGATTCAGCCCAAACAGATGGGAAAGTCCGTAGATGCAGACAATCGAGGTCACTGCTCCCGCAGCACACCCCGCCAGAACCGGCAGCCAGTATTTTTTCAAAAGTTCCTTTTTCGTGTAAATGGAAACCGCCAGACAGGCCGTGGCAGGCCCCAGAAACAGATTGATCAGGCTGCCTCCCGCATAGTAATTTTCATAAGGTATGTGAAACACCGTCAGCGTGAGAATCACCAGCGCCACGGCAATCAACATTCCGTTGCAGTAGGCCTTGTTCACCTTTTTCTGAATGGACATGCCCACCCAGTAGGCAAGAATGCTCAGTGTCACGCCAAAAAACGGAGACGCGGTCAACTCCATCATTGCCCGTTCCTCCTGTCAATCAGCTTCATGGTCAGCGTCACTGCCCAGACAGTGGCGGCAAAGGTGGCAACCAGGCTCACCACGCAGATCACCACAAAGGCCACTCCGTTTGCAAGAATCACATCTGTATACTGCATGATGCCCGTGGCCACGGGAATAAAAAAGAAGGGCAGGTTTCCCAGCAGAAAATCGGACTTTTCCTGCACATGGTCCACCCGCACCACCCCCACCAGCAGCAGCGCCAGCAGCAGTATCAGCGCGATCACGCTGGCGGGAAAGGTGATGGGAAGCAGCTTCTCGATCAGCGCGCCCGCCCAGCACAGGCCGAACAATATGCCCACCTGCTTTAAAATCTTCATAGTCTCGTCCTCTCTGTTCTTTATCGCAATGAATTTATCATACAGCCGTGCCCGCAAAAAAGTCAAACAAAACCCTGCCCCCCGCTGCATTTTCGGCAAACGGCACAGCCAGCCGCCGCCACAGGCCGACGCTTCGTATCTTTTGACACAGTTCAGGCTGCGGTGCACCTGTTGTTTACACGTTTTTCATAATTTTACACTTGCAATTTCCGCAATTGCCGTGATATAGTAAAGACACTTTTCAGAGGGTGCGGCCCACTACCGCAGACCCCCGATCGGAGGTGCTCTTTGCAAAAACGCAGCCACAAGCTTTTGGCCTCCACTCTTTTGGAATCACGCAGCGGATTTCAGCGCAAGCGCTTTGAGCTTGCTTTTCTGTTCGGCTCCTTTCAGCCGGACTGCAACCCCCTCTCCTATATTAAGGGCTCCATCCGCAGCCACAAGCTGCGCGGACATAATTATACGAATTCCGACCAGTATATTGCGCGCCGGATCGTCCGGCTCCAGCGCCGCGAAAAAAGTTGGACCTGCTGGCAGTATTACACGCTGGGAAAGCTGACCCATTATCTGGCGGACGCATTTACCTATCCCCACAACGAGCATTATCCCGACTCTCTTCTTGAGCACCACCGGTATGAAGACGCGCTGCGGGAATATCTGTGCGCCTATCTGAGCGAAGAGGGCCTTGACGCCTCTTTCTCTGCCGGACACGAGCTGAACGACTGCCTGCAAGAGCTTCATCGGCAGTATATGGACGCGCAGTCGGACCTGAACCGGGACGTGCGCTATATCACGCAGGCCACGGCGCTTTTGATGAGTAGCGTTCCGCCCCAGCTTATTCCGGATATGCGCGCCCTGCCCCAGCCTGTTCCGGCCCGAATTTGATTGATTGCCCAAATACCATCGGATGTTCTTTGATTATTTGGGCATTTTGCCTCTGTTCTTTTTTTAAAGGGCGTGGTATGCTTTCAGTAATTTAAAGTATGACAATAAGGAGACAATGAATGTCTATACGTGCACTCACAGCCGAATACCGCTACTTTAGCTTTACCTACTTTTATGGTAAGGCTTATTTTGGTTGGGCTGAAAACGAGTGTGTGTGTGACTGATATTGTCGGACCCATATCAGTACATAAACGACCCGCAGCCTAATCGGCTGCGGGTCTTTTTTGTACCAATTTTAAGGAGGAACCCATCATGATCGTCATTCTGAAAAGTAATCCCAACCGCGAGCAGCTAGAGAATCTCATTAGCTGGCTTCAGGATAAAGGCATCACCATCCACACCAGCCTTGGCGAGTCCCACACCATTCTGGGCCTGGTGGGCGACACCTCCGGGCTGGACATTGATCTTCTCTCCGCGCTGGATATTGTGGAGGATGTAAAGCGAGTGCAGGAGCCTTACAAAAATGCCAACCGCAAGTTCCATCCCGAGGACACCGTGGTAAAGGTGGGCAATACTCAAATCGGCGGCGGCACTTTGACCATTATGGCCGGTCCCTGCTCTGTGGAGAGCGAGGAGCAGGTCATCGCCATCGCCCGGGCCGTGAAAGCCAGCGGGGCCACTATGCTTCGGGGCGGTGCGTTCAAGCCCCGCACCTCTCCCTACTCCTTTCAGGGCCTTGGCGCAGACGGTCTTGAAATTTTAAAGGTCGCCCGGCAGGAAACGGGCCTACCCATCGTCTCCGAGCTGATGGACATTTCCCAGATCCCTTTGTTCGAGGATGTGGACGTAATCCAGATCGGCGCACGGAACATGCAGAATTTCAACCTGCTCAAGGAGGTTGGAAAGCTGGACAAACCCATTATGATCAAGCGCGGCATGTCCGCCACCTATGAGGAATGGCTGATGAGCGCCGAATATGTCATGGCCAGCGGCAACCAGAACGTGATTCTCTGCGAGCGGGGCGTGCGCACCTTTGAAACATACACCCGCAACACGCTGGATTTGGCCTGTATTCCCGTGCTGCGCAAGCTTTCTCACCTGCCCATCATCATCGACCCCAGCCACGCCACCGGCAAAAGCTGGCTGGTGCCCACTCTTGCCGTGGGCGCGGTGGCCACCGGGACGGACGGCCTTTTGATTGAGGTTCACAACGACCCCGCCCACGCCCTGTGCGACGGGGCCCAGTCCCTCAAGCCGGACACCTTCGACGTGCTGGCCCGGAAGCTGCACAAAATGCACGCCTTCTGCGCAGAGCTGGAGGGCTGAGCCTTATGAACGTCGGAATTATCGGACTGGGACTGATGGGCGGCTCCATGGCCAAAAGTATCAAGGCCCGCACGGCCCACACTGTCTGGGGCGTTGACACGGACGCGGAGACAATGACCCTCGCCCGTCTGTGCGGCGCAATTGACGGGGCGCTGACCGAGGACAATATCCCCCAATGCGATTTGCTTCTGGCCGCCGTCTGCCCGGCTGCGGCGGTTGGGTGGGTGGAAACTCATGCAGAACGCATCTCCAAATCCGCCATTCTGGTGGACCTTTGCGGCGTGAAGCGGGCAGTGGTGAGTAAAATCGCCCCCCTTGCGGAAAAATGCGGCTTTGCCTATATCGGGGGCCACCCCATGGCGGGGCTGGAGCGGGGCGGCTTTGTAAATTCCTCCGACCGGCTGTACGATGGGGCCTCCATGATTCTCACCCCCGACAAGCGGACCGATATGCAGCTTTTGGAGACGCTGAAAGCCTTTTTTTTGGACGTGGGCTTTGCCAGCCTCACCTTTTCCGACCCCGACGAGCACGACCGCATCATCGCCTATACCTCCCAGCTTGCCCATGTCGCCTCCAGCGCCTATGTCAAGTCTCCCGAGGCTCAGAAGCGCCGTGGTTTTTCCGCGGGCAGCTTTCGGGATATGACCCGCGTGGCCCGGCTGGATGAAGCCATGTGGACCGAGCTGTTCATGGATAATGCCGACTATCTCACCGAAGAGCTGGATATTCTCATCGGACATCTGAATGAATATCTGGACGCGCTGAAAAGCCGGAACGCGGATCAACTTCTGCACCTGCTCAGGGAGGGCCGGGACCTGAAGGCCACCGCCGGCGGAAGCTGAGCCTATCCGGTCCCGCTTCGGCTCGCCGAAAAATTTGACGGCGCGGCTCCGCCCCTTCTTGTTAGGAACCGCCCAAACCACGGGAGGATGTTATGGAATCCACAATTCAAACCATTTTGGTAAACACCAAGCCAAAATACACCGTGTCTATCGGCCCGGGACTTCTGACCCAATGCGGCGAGCTGGCCGCGGGGGCGCTGTCCCCCTGCCGCGCCGCCATTGTCACAGACAGCACCGTGGCGAAGCTCTACCTTGCCCGGGTGGAGGAAAGCTTACGGGCGGCAGGTTTTTCCGTCTGCACTCACATTTTCCCCGCCGGGGAGGAGCACAAAAACCTCTCCACCCTCTCCGAAATTCTTGAATTTCTGGCGGGGGAGCAGCTCACCCGCAGCGACTGCGTGGTGGCTCTCGGTGGCGGCGTGTGCGGCGACATGGCAGGCTTCGCCGCCGGGTGCTATCTCCGGGGCGTGAAATTTGTTCAGCTCCCCACCACACTGCTTTCGGCGGTGGATTCCTCCGTGGGGGGCAAAACCGCCGTGGACCTGCGCCACGGGAAAAATCTGGCAGGGCTGTTTCTTCAGCCCTCCGCCGTGGTGTGCGACACCGATTGCCTGCAAACCCTCTCCCCCATGGAGATGGCGGACGGGGCAGCCGAGGCAATTAAAACCGGCGTGCTCTCCGGCGAAGTACTGTTCGCCCTGACGGACACGGACGATCTTTCCGGCAATTTGAAGGAAATTATTACCCGCTGCGTGGCCTTTAAGGCCACCGTGGTGGAGCAAGACGAGCTGGACAACGGTGTGCGCCGGACGCTGAATCTGGGTCACACCGCCGGGCACGCCATTGAAGCGTGCAGCACATACGGCATTCGCCACGGTCACGCCGTGGCGGCGGGTCTTGCCATCATCGCCCGGGCCTCCGAAGCCCTTGGCTGGGTGGAGGAACCTTGTGCGGCACGCATTTGCGCCGCGCTGCGGCGAAACGATCTACCCACCGAGACGGACTATTCCCCCGCCGCGCTGGCACGTGCGGCTCTCGCCGACAAAAAGCGCCGAGGCGGGCAGATTTCCTTGGTGATTCCTAAGAAAATTGGAAAGTGCGAAATGAAGTCCATTCCCGTGGAGGAGCTGGAGTCCGTTTTCGCGGCCGGATGGGAGGATCGCTGAGATGGATATGCAAATCAATCCCACCCTTCTTCGCGGCGCGGTTACGCCGCCGCCCAGCAAATCTATGGCTCACCGTCTGCTGATTTCAGCCGCTTTGGCGGAGGGCACCAGCATCATTCGCAACGTGGCGCTGTCGCAGGATATCGAGGCCACCCTCCGCTGCGTGGAAGCTTTGGGCTGCTCATGGGAACAGGCGGGGCCTTCCTCTCTCCGTATTCACGGCTGCGGCCCAATTGTCCCCACCGATGAAATGCCCCGATTTGACTGCGGAGAATCCGGTTCCACCCTCCGCTTTTTCATACCTCTTGCGCTTGCCATAGCCGGGAGCGGCGCGTTTACCGGCAGAGGGCGGCTGATGGAACGGCCCCAAGCGCCGTATTTTGACCTATTTGACGAAAAAGGCATCGCACACTCTATGGAAAATGGCGTGCTGACGGTGCGGGGAACTCTGAAAAGCGGGGAATACCGCCTTCCGGGCGACGTGTCCAGCCAGTTTTTTACAGGGCTGCTGTTTGCCCTCCCTCTTCTGGGGGAGGACAGCGTGATTATTTCCTCCACAGAGCCGGAATCCGTCGATTACATTGCCATGACCGTGGAGGCCCTGCGCGCCGCCGGAATCCGCGTACTCAGCCAGCCCGCCCAGCGGCGCTGGACGGTCTCCTCTGGACGGTTTCACTCATTTGACGCCACGGTGGAGGCCGACTGGTCTCAGGCCGCCTTCTGGTATGCCGCAAACGTCTTGGGCAGCACTCTTCGGCTTGAGGGGCTGGACCCAAAATCCTCTCAGGGTGACCGGGTCACAGCGGAATACGCCGCTCAGCTTTCCCAGCCCGGCGACGTGGAGATCGACGTGTCCGGCTGTCCCGATCTGGTGCCGCCGCTGGCGGTGATGGCGGCGGTGCGGCAGGGAACCTGCCGGTTTACCAACGCCGCCCGGCTCCGCCTGAAGGAGAGCGACCGTCTGAAAACCACCGCCGCCATGCTCCGCGCCCTTGGGGGCAGCGCCGAGGAAGGGGCGGACAGTCTCACGGTTCACGGCGTTTCCCAACTTTCCGGCGGCACGGTGGACGGAGCGGGCGATCATCGCATCGTCATGGCGGCGGCCATCGCCGCCACACGCTGCGCCGGTCCTGTCACGATTCTGGGGGCCGAGGCAGTAAACAAATCCTACCCTTCATTTTTCAAGGATTATTTGGCTTTGGGAGGTGGCGCACATGTCGTCTGAATTTGGAAACCGCCTGCATGTGAGTATCTTCGGCCAGTCCCATGGAAAAGCCATTGGCGTGGTGGCAGACGGTCTTCCCGCCGGAGAGCGGGTGGACCTGGAGGAGCTTGCCCGCTTTCTGGCCCGGAGACGTCCCGGGCAAAACGCCCTTTCCACCTCCCGGCAGGAGACGGATGCGCCCGAATTTCTCTCGGGCCTTCAGGACGGTTTGACCTGCGGTTCTCCTCTTTGCGCGGTGATTCAGAATCGGGACCAGCACTCCTCGGACTATGCCACTCTTGCGGATACGCCCCGCCCCGGCCACGCGGACTATACCGCGTGGGTCAAATGGGGCGGTCAGGCGGATATGCGGGGCGGGGGCCACTTTTCGGGCCGTCTTACCGCACCTTTGTGCATCGTGGGCGGCATTGCAAAACAGATTTTGGCCCGGCGGGGCATCTATGTTGGGGCGCACCTTTTTTCCGTAGAGGGGGAAACGGACATTTCCTTCCCGCTTCTGCCCGCTCCGGCCCTGTTTGAAGAAATTGCCGCCAAGCCTTTTCCCGTTCTGGACGACGCACGGGGTCAGCGGATGCAAGGGGCCATTATGGCCGCCGCGCAGGAAGGGGACTCGGTTGGCGGCGTGGTGGAATGCGCCGCCGTGGGTCTTCCCGCAGGGCTGGGCGAGCCTATGTTTGACGGAATGGAAAGCCGCCTTGCGGCGGTGCTGTTTGGCATTCCCGCCGTGAAGGGCGTGGAATTCGGCGCAGGATTTGAAGCGGCGGCTCTTCGGGGCAGCGTGAATAACGACCCCTTCTGCATCCATGACGGGCGGGTGGAAACCACCCGCAACCGCGCTGGCGGTATTCTTGGCGGCATCACCAACGGGATGCCTTTGACACTGCGGGCGGCGTTTAAGCCCACCCCCTCCATTTCAAAGCCGCAGCAAACAGTGAATCTTGGCTGCATTGAGGAGACGGAACTGGTAATATCAGGGCGGCACGACCCCTGCGTGGCCCACCGGGCCGTCCCGGTGGTGGAGGCCGCCGTGGCCACGGTGCTGCTGGACATTCTTTTAGAGCAAAATTGATAAGGAGGCCTTTCCTATGGAACTTTCAGAAATTCGCGGACAAATCGACTCGGTGGATCAAGAGCTGCTGAAGCTCTTTCTCCGGCGCATGGAGCTTTCCGAACACGTAGCCGCCGTTAAAAACGAGCAGGGCCTTCTCATTTCCAACCGCGGGAGAGAGCGGGAAATCCTTGCACGAGTGACGGCGGAGGCCGGAGACAAGGAGCGCTACGCCCATCAACTGTTTACCACGCTGTTCCACCTCTCCTGCGCCCGGCAGGCGGAGCTGCTCAGCGCGCCGACGCAGGTGGGGGCACAGATAAGGGCGTCTCTTGCGGCGGGGGCGGAGGTCTTCCCCCAGACGGGCCTTGTGGCCTGTCAGGGCATGGAGGGCGCCAACTCTCAGGCCGCCTGCGACCGTCTGCTGCCCCGGGGCACCATCGTCTATGTAAAGAGCTTTGATGCGGTGGTTTCCGCGGTGGAGTCCGGCCTGTGCCGGTTTGGCGTGCTGCCCATCGAAAACAGCTCTAACGGCTCCGTCCGGGCGGTGTATGATTTGCTTCAGCGCCGTCGCCTGTCCATCGTGCGCAGCACCCGCCTGTGCATCCACCACGAGCTGCTGGGCCTTCCCAGCGCAAAGGCCGACGAGCTGACGGAAATTCATTCCCACCCCCAGGCCATCGGCCAGTGTAGCCATTTCCTGGAGAGCCTGTCCGGCGTGCGGGTAATTCCCTGCGACAACACGGCCACCGCCGCCAAACTGGTGGCGGAGCGGAAGGACCCTCATGTGGCGGCGCTGTCCTCCCACGCCTGTGCAGAGCTGTATGGTCTGAGCGTTTTGAATGAAGACGTGCAGGACAGCGACAACAACTACACCCGCTTCATCTGCATTACCAAGGAACCCGCCATTTACGCCGGGGCTGACCGCATCAGCCTGATTATCGCCTGCGAGAATAAGGCCGGCGCGCTGTACGACATTCTCTCCAAGCCCGCCGCCCTTGGCGTCAACATGACGAAGCTGGAAAGCTGCCCCGTGACGGGACGGAACTTTGAGTTCATCTTTTTCATCGAGCTGGAGGCTTCGGTCAAGGACCCGGCGGTGCTCCCCATGCTGGAGGAGATTGAGCGGAGCAGCCAGAGCTTCCACTTCCTTGGCAACTATTCCGAAGTATAAGCCATGTCCGAGAGGATTTACGGCTTACTTGGCCGGACGCTGGGCCATAGCTGGTCTGTCCCCATCCATGCGGCGGCGGGTAACGGAGCCTACCGGCTCATTGAGCTGGAACCCCACGAGCTGCCCGGTTTTCTCTCCCGGCCCGACATCGGCGGGCTGAACATCACCATTCCCTACAAGCGGGACGTGATGCCTTTGTGCGACGTGATCGACCCCGCCGCCCAGGACATCGGCAGCGTGAACACCATCGTTCGCCGGGACGGGAAGCTGCACGCCTGGAACACGGATATCACCGGCTTTTTATACATGGCCGACCTCGCGGGTGTGGAATTGAAAGGCCGCAAGGTGGTCATTCTTGGCGGTGGAGGCACCTCCCTCACCGCGCAGGCCGCCGCCCGAGCCGCAGGTGCCCGGGAGATTGCGGCCATCACCCGCAATGGCCCCGACAACTACGGAAACCTCACCTGCCACGCCGACGGGGAAATCGTGGTGAACACTACGCCTGTCGGCATGTATCCCAACACCGGGGCGGCAGCAGTGGACCTTGCTCATTTTCCTGCCTGCCGGGGCGTGCTGGACGTAGTGTACAACCCCCGCAGGACCGCGCTGCTGCTTCAGGCCGAAGCGCTGGGCCTTCCCTGCTCCGGGGGGCTTCCCATGCTGGTGGCGCAGGCCATCGCGGCGGAGGAGCTTTTCTTTAACCGGAGGATTGACCCCGCCGAAACCCGGCGGATTCTGGCACTGCTGCGGGAGAAGATGGAAAACATTGTCCTTATCGGGATGCCCGGCTGCGGCAAATCCACCGCAGGCGCGGCGCTTGCAGATCTGGCTGGCCGAGAAGCGGTAGATTTGGACGCAGAAATTGTAAAGGCCGCCGGAAAATCCATCCCCGCCATCTTTGCCGAGGACGGGGAGCTGGTCTTTCGGACGCTGGAACAAAAAGCGGCGGCGCGCTTTGGCGCCGAAAGCGGGAAAATTATCATCTGCGGCGGCGGAATTGTGAAAGATGCGGAAAATTACAGACTTCTCCGCCAGAACGGCCGCATTTATCAGCTTGACCGGGCCATTGAAATGCTGCCTTCGGCAGGCCGTCCTCTGTCTCAGGGCGCGGACCTTGCCGCCATGGCGGCAGAGCGCGCGCCGCTGTATCGCCGGTTCCGGGACGTACGCATTAACAATAACGGCAGCGCGGCGGATGCCGCCGCCGCCATCTGGAGGGATTTTTGTGCGGATTCTGATTCTCAACGGACCTAACCTGAACATGCTGGGCGTGCGGGAGCCCGAGATTTACGGCCATGAAACCTATGATGACCTTTGCTCCATGCTGCAAAAGGAAGCGGACGCATTGGGCGTTTCGCTGGAATTTTACCAGTCCAACCACGAGGGGGCACTGGTGGACGCCATCCAGCGGGCCCATGGCGTAATGGACGGCATTGTCATCAACCCCGCCGCCTATACCCACACCAGCGTAGCGCTGCTGGACGCTGTAAAGGCCGTTGGCCTTTCCACGGTGGAGGTTCACATTTCCGACCCGGACACCCGGGAACCATTTCGCGCCACCTCTTACATTCGCTCCGCCTGCGTCAAAACCATCAAGGGCCGGGGCCTGCGGGGCTATGTGGATGCGCTGCGCTTTCTTTGCGAAAAATAAAGCAGCAGGAGAAACGCACGGAAGATCAGAGCGCCCGAGGCCGGTTTATCTCAAGCGCTGATATACTCCGAGAGCTCTTTGGCGGCTGATAAGCAGAATAGTAGAAACCCGAACTGAAAAAATGCGCTCCGGGGCGCATTTACGGGGACTTTCCCATACCGCGAAAATTGCGAAAAAGTTTATCGAAAAGTCAGATGTACATAGGCGTTTTAAACATGGTAAAAGGAAACCTCTCCCCGGCAGACGGATGCTTCATTTTCCCCGCCCGAGAAAAGCATAAGATAAAGAGCTTTGCCGCGGGACTTACAAATCCTGCGGCAAAACTCAAAATAAAACCAGCTTTATTGGCGGACAGCTTTGGCTGTCCGCTCTTTTTTCAAGGTTTTTTAAATATGCAGGTAAAGGAGGTTCCCTTGCCCTCGTTGCTCTCCACCTCCACATGGCCCCCGTGAAGCTCAGTCACATGCTTGACAATGGAAAGGCCCAGTCCCGTGCCGCCGGTCTTTTTGGAGCGGGACTTATCCACCCGGTAAAAGCGCTCGAAAATCCGGCCCAGATGCTCCCGAGAAATTCCGATGCCCGTGTCCCGGACGCAGATGCGCACAGCTTGCGCATCCTCGGTCAGCTCCACGGTCACGCTGCCGCCCTCCCGATTATATTTGATGGCGTTGTCCACCAGATTGTACAAAAGCTCGTCCGTCATGCGGAGATTTGCGGTGACAGACATATGAGGGTCCCCCCGCAGCTCCACTGCGATGCTCCGCTCCGCGGCTTTTTCCTCCAGACTGTCGATCACCGCCTCTGCTGCGGAGTAAAGGTTAAATCGAGTAAATTCTCGTGGAGCGTCCTCCTCGTCAAACTCGGACAGGCGGATGATATCCTCAATCATGTCGATCAATCGCCGCGCCTGTTTCTGAATCTTCCCGGCAAAAGGCCGCACGTCTGCGTCCTTCGCCGTGCCGTCCGCGATCAGTTCGGACAGGGCGGCGATGGCAGTGAGGGGCGTTTTCAGCTCGTGGGACACGTTGGCGGAAAACTCCTTACGTTGGCGCTCCGAGGCATATCGCTCGGTCACGTCGATAAACAGCACCACCGCGCCGTCAAGGGCCTCTCCATCCAGAACGGGGTTAAAAAACACGTTGTAAAACCTGCCGTCCAGCCGCAGGGAGGTTTCCCCCTTTTCTCCCGCCAGACAGGCGCTTGCCCGCTCCAGAAAGGCCGGATCCCGACAAAGCTCAATCAAACGTTTGCGATCCGCATCCCGCGCGCCGAGAATGCGCAGGGCACTGTCGTTTGCTAGCAGCACACGCCCCTCCCCGTTCAGCAGCAGCAACCCCTCCCGCATGTTTCCGGTGATGGCCGTGATGGTGGCTGCGCGGCTTTCAATTTCCGCAAGCTGGAGTGACAGCTCTTGCTTCTGGGTCTCGATTTTTTCCAGAAGGGGCAGCAGCTCGTCATAGCCGGAAAGGTCTGGCGCGTCCAGATCAAGATTGTTGATGGGGGCCACCAGTCTTCTGGTCAGTCTTCTTGCCACCACAAAGGAAAGGCACGCGGCCAGGATCAGACACAGCAAGACGACCGGAATAAACCGGAAGAGCAGCACAGCCAAACTGTCGGTGGTCAGGGCCAGACGCAGGATATTTCCGCCCTCCAGCCGCATGGCGTAGTAATAGGTTTTCTCGTCCAGCGTGTCCGAAAGCCGCTCGTCCTCTCCCCTGCCCGTTAAAAGTGCCTCGGCCACCTCCGGGCGGTTTAAGTGGGATTCCATGGTTTTCGGGTCAGCCATGTTGTCAAACAGCACAGTCCCGCTTGGGTCGATGACGGAGACGCGAAGGGTTTGCAGCCCCTCCTTAATCTGGGCGCCGAACTGGCCGGTGAGAATCGTCCCCCAGAGGGCGGCAAACACCACCACCGTCAGAATGATGAGCAGGCCCATATAGCGGAATATCCGTTTGTTCATACCCTCACTCCCCGAGTTTATAGCCCACGTTGCGCACCGTCTTGATGTGCTCCCCTGCAGGACCCAGCTTTTGCCGCAGGGATTTGACGTGCACGTCCACCGTCCGGCTCTCGCCCTTGTAATCGTAGCCCCACACAGCGTCCATTAGTCTGTCTCGGCTCAGAACCAGTCCCGCGTTTAAAAGCAGGTAGCGTAGCAACTCAAATTCCAAAAAAGTCAGAGCCACGCCCTCTCCGTCGGCCGTAACGGTATGCCGCTCGTTATCCAGCGCAAGATTTTCGTAGGTCAGCAGGCCTTTTTCCCGTTCCGCGGACGCGGCCCGACGCAAAACCGCGTGAATGCGGGCAATCAGCTCGGTGACACCAAAGGGCTTTGCGATATAGTCGTCCGCGCCGAAATTCAGGCCACGCACCTTATCTGCCTCGCCGCTCTTTGCCGTAAGCATAATAGCGGGGATGCGTTCAAACCGGGAGTGGTCCCGGAGCTTTTTCAAAATGGAAAGCCCGTCCTCCCCGGGAAGCATGATATCCAGCAAAATCATGTCCGGAAGGGAGGCACCTGCTAAAAGCGCCTCCCAAAAGCTGTCTCCGTCCTCAAAGCCGGTGCAGGCAAAGCCCGCATTTTCCAGCGCATAAGTCGTCAGCTCGCGGATATCTTCATCATCCTCCACAAGAAAGACCGTTTGCATGGTTCAACCTTCCGATCCCGCGGCGTCCTCGTGTTTTCCCGTGATGGAAAACACCACCCATTCCGCGATATTTGTAGCATGGTCGCCGATCCGTTCCAGATATTTCGCAATCATCAGCAAATCAATTGCCTGACTGCCGTTGGAGCTGTCGGCGCTCATGAGCTTGATCAAGTCGCTCTTCACCGCGTCGAACAGCCGGTCTACCACGTCGTCATCGGCAATGACCCGATTTGCAAGTTCTAAATCCTTCTTTACAAAGGCGTCGATGCTCTCAGTGACCATTTTAGCGGTGGCCGTCGCCATCTGGGGTATGTGCTCCGGCGTTTTGACGTGGGGAGCCTGCGTAAGGAAAATGGAGATTTCGGCGATGTCCGCTGCCTGATCACCGATACGCTCCATGTCCGTAATCATTTTGAGCGCCGCCGAAATCAGCCGCAGGTCCTTCGCCACCGGCTGCTGCTGAAGCAGCAGCTTGAGGCACATGGCCTCAATGTCTTTTTCCTGTTGGTCAATCTCCGTATCAGCCGCAATCGCCTTTTTCGCAAGGACCGTGTCCTGTTTCCTCAGCGCCTCGATGGAGGCGGCAATGGCGGTTTCCACCTGCATACCCATCTCAATAAGCATAGTGTTGAGAGTTTCCAACTGCCGGTCAAATCTGCTGCGCATTATCCAAACCTCCCCGTAATGTAGTCTTCGCACCTCTGATCTTTGGGCATGGAGAACACCTGCTCGGTTTCGCCGTATTCAATCAGCTCGCCCAGCAGGAAAAAGGCCGTCTTGTCAGAGATGCGGGTGGCCTGCTGCATGTTGTGGGTGACAATCACCACGGTATATTTCTTTTTCAGGTCCGCCATCAGCTCCTCGATTTTCGAGGTGGAGATGGGGTCCAGCGCAGAGGTGGGCTCGTCCATCAGCAGCACCTCCGGCTCCACCGCCAGGGCCCGGGCAATGCACAGCCGCTGCTGCTGCCCGCCAGAGAGGGACAGAGCGCTTTTTTTCAGCCGGTCCTTCGTCTCCTCCCAGATGGCTGCGTCCCGCAGGGCCTTTTCCACGATGCCGTCCAGCTTCAGCCGGGAGGTCACGCCGTGGGTCCGGGGACCGAAGGCAATGTTGTCGTAAATACTCATGGGAAAGGGGTTGGGCTTTTGAAATACCATGCCCACCCGCCGACGCAGGCGGTTCACGTCCTGCGTCGCATTGATATCGTCGCCGTCCAGAAGAAGCTTGCCCGTGATATGGCAGCCCTCTACCAGATCGTTCATGCGGTTGAGGCATTTAAGCAGCGTGGATTTTCCGCAGCCGGAGGGCCCGATAAAGGCGGTGATCTCCTTCTCCTCAATGTCCATGTTGATGCCGTGGAGCGCTTTGAAATCATTATACCATAACTGCACGTCTTCCAGTTGAAATTTTAACATGTTTCTCATCCCTTTGCGATTCTTTTTGCCAGCGCGGCCGACAGTGCGTTGATACCCACCACCAGCACCAGCAGAACCACCGCCGTGGCATAGGCCTGCCCGGTATACAGTCCCTCGCTGGAAAGCGCGTACATATGGATTGCCAGCGTCCGCCCGGAGGCCAGCAGACTGGTGGGAATCTGGGCAACCGTTCCCGCCGTGTAGATGAGCGCGGCGGTTTCGCCCACGATGCGCCCCATGGCAAGAATAATCCCTGCAAAAATTCCCGGCGCGGCGGCAGGCAGCACGATTCTAAACACCGTGCGCAGCCGCCCGGCCCCAAGGCCGAACGAGCCCTCCCGGAATGTGTCCGGGACGGCCTTCAGGCTCTCCTCCGCCGTGCGCATAATCAGGGGCAGAATCATGATAGAGAGGGTTAAGGTGCCTGCCAGCAGAGAATACCCCCAGCCGAGCCACGACACGAAAAACAACGAGCCGAACAAGCCGTATACGATTGAGGGAATGCCCGAAAGCGTCTCCGCCGTCACCCGCACCAGCCGCACCAGTCGGCTGCCCCGCTTTGCGTATTCCACCAGATAAATTGCCGTGAACAGTCCCAGCGGCGCGGCAATCAGCAGAGAGAGAATCACCATAAACACCGTTGTGACCAGCGCGGGCAGAAGGGAGACGTTTTCCGTGTTATACTCCAGCGCGAACAGGGACGGCCGGATATACGGAATCCCGTTGACCAGAATGTGCCCGATGAGAAACAGCAGCGCGCCAAAGGTAAAGATGGCCGCCAGCCATGGAAAGAAGCGCAAAACAGCGTCCTCAATCCTGCGGGGGAGTCTGCGGAAAAAGACCGCTATGCGGCGCACGCCCCAGCGAAGAACGGAGCCAACCCTGAAAAAGAGGTTGATGAGCGTATATTTCATTTTTCGCCCCTCCTGCGCAGCGCCGAGAACGAAAGATTGATCAGAAGTATAAAGACAAACAGAACGACGCCGGTGGCAATCAGCGCTTCCCTGTGCAGTCCCTCGGCATAGCCCATTTCAATCACGATGTTGGCGGTCAGAGTGCGGATGCCCTTCAAAATACCCGCAGGCATCCGGGCCTGATTGCCCGCCACCATGATAACTGCCATGGTCTCGCCGATGGCACGGCCGATGCCCAGCACCACCCCCGCAAGCACGCCGGACTTTGCGGCGGGCAGCATCACGCGGAACACCGCTCTCTGGTGGTTGGCGCCCAGAGCCACCGCCCCGTCATACAGCTCCTCCGGCACAGCGCGGATGGCGCTCTCCGTAATGCCGATGACGGTGGGCAGAATCATCAGTCCCAGCAGCACAGAGGCCGCCAGAATGCTGCTGCCGTTCCCGCCGAACAGCTCCCGCACCAGCGGGACAATGGTCACAAGTCCAAAAAAGCCGTAAATCACCGACGGGATTCCCGCCAGCAGATCCACTGCGGGCTTTAAAACTTTGTATAGGGGGCGGGGGCAAATTCTGGCCATGAACACGGCGGTGAAAATGCCAACAGGCACGCCGATGGCGACGGCTCCCGCCGTTACGTAAATGCTTCCCAAAATCATGGGGAGAATGCCGAAGACGGGGGGAGTGTCGCCAGGCGACCACTCCCTCCCCAGTATAAACTCCGGCAGGCCGATTTTTCCAATGGCCGGTATTCCGTTGGCGAACAGGAACAGGCAGATCAGCGCCACGGCCAGAATGCTGGTCAGGGCCGACACCATGAATACTGCCCGCATGAGGCTTTCCCTCAAACGCTGCCCTTTCATTTTACGTTATCCCAAGAGGTGGTTTCTCCGGTGAAGATGCTCTGCACCTGTGCGCTGGTCATGTTGCTCAGGGGATTTTCACTGTTCACAACCACCGCAATACCGTCCAGTGCGATGGGAATGGCGGTAAGCTTCTCCGCCTCGGCGGGCTTCAGCTCACGGCTGGCCATGCCGATGTCGCACACACCCTCCATGGCGGCGGTCATTCCGGCAGTGGAGTCTGTCATCTGAATCTCAATCTCCGCGCCCGAATTGATGGCGAGATAGGCTTCCTTCAGCTTTTCCATCACCGGTGTGACGGAGGAGGAACCGGCCACGCTGATCTTGCCGGAGGGCTTTGTCCCGGCGTAGGCGGGTGCGTTCTCGTCCACGGCGATATAGCTGCCGGAAACCACCTGCTGGCCCTCCGCGGAGAGGATGAAGTCAATAAAATCCTTGGCAAGCCCGGTCGCTTCCCCGTTGGTGGCAATGTTGAAGGGTCTTGCAATGGCATATGTTCCGTTTTTGACGTTTTCGGCACTGGCCTCCGCGCCGTCAATGGTCAGGGCCTTCACCGTGTCGTTCAGGGAACCCAACGAAATATAGCCGATGGCGGCGGGATCCCCGGCCACATTGCCCATCATCACGTCGGTCTTGTTGGCAATGACAGCTTCCTTCGTGGTCATGTCCTTTTTGGTGCCGTCCTCGCCCTTTACCTCGATGCCGAAGAGCTCAATGAACGCGCCTCTCGTTCCGCTGCCGTCCTCACGGGAAACCACGGTGATTTCGCCAAGGGATTTTTCCGTGTTGTCCGTGGCGGGCGTGCTGCCGCCGCTGGTGCTGGGGGTCTGTCCGCCGCAGCCCGCAAGGCTGACCGCCGCGAGGGCCGCCGCAAGAAACATGGTAATCGTCTTTTTCATCTGTCTTTCCTCCATATTGCTTATTCTTGATTGATATTCTTTGTGAGTACAGCCTAAGCATACATAGCCGGAGTTAAAAACAAATGCGGCGCTATGTAAAAACTATGTAAAACCCCGCTTTCTTCCAATTTAAAGAGCCGGGCGCGCACTTATTCGGTTTTGCGGATGAAACGGGCTCGCGGGTCTGTGGACTCTTGAAATGAGGCCCGGGCCTGCCGGATTTGCGAAAACGACAGCCCGCCCCGAATTCGGGGCGGGCTGCTGTTTTACCTTTTTTCCATTCCGCAGGGGGCGGCTTTGCTACCGGCGGCACGGTCACCGGTGACGGCGCCGTACAGCCGGTAGCCGCCGGAGAAATTATAGCAGTCATAGCCGCTCTGGCTCAGGACGCGGCAGGCGAGATAGCTTCTGAGCCCGGTCTGACACATCACGTACAGGGGCTTTCCGGCAGGAAGCTCTCCCATCCTCTGCCGCAGTTCATCCACAGGAAGGTTCACAAAGCCCTCCGCGTGTCCGTCTGCGTATTCCTCCGCCGTGCGGGTGTCAAGCAGGGTCACACTGCCGTCCCTCGGCAGAGCGTCCACCTCATCCCAGTGAAACTGCTTCACCGCGCCCTTTTCCAGATTTTCAATCATAAAACCCGCCATGTTCACCGGGTCCTTGGCGGAGGAATAGGGCGGCGCATAGGCAAGGTCCAAGTCTTTTAATTGCAGCGCCGTCAGCCCCGCGTGCATGGCCGTGGCCAGCACGTCAATGCGCTTGTCAACGCCGTCGCAGCCCACAATCTGCGCACCCAAAAGCCGATAGGTTTTCTTTTCAAACACTACCTTCACGGTCATCACCGTGCCGCCGGGGTAATATCCGGCATGGTTTAGCGGAGAGAGTATCACTTTGTCGCAGTCAATCTCGGCTTTTTTTGCCGTCCGCTCGTTGATCCCGGTGGCAGCCGCCGTTAAACCAAACAGTTTGAGGACGGAGGAGCCTTGGGCACCCAAATACCGGCTGTCCCCGCCGCAGATATTGTCCGCCGCGATGCGGCCCTGCTTGTTGGCGGGGCCAGCCAGAGAGATCACCGCATTTTCACCCGTGATGTACTGCTTCACCTGTACCGCGTCGCCCACGGCGTAGATATCGGAGACGGACGTCTCCATCCGGTCGTTCACCACGATGCTGTCCTTCAGCCCCAGTTCCAGCCCCGCGTCCCTTGCAAGGCGGGTTTCGGGGGTCACACCGATGGCCAAAACCACGATGTCCGCATGAAGCGGCTCCTCATCCTTCAGCAACACATTTACCCCGCCGTCCGCTTCGGAAAAGCCCTCCACGGAATGCCCCAGCAGCAACCGCACACCCTTTTCCCGCATTTCCGCATGGAGAAAAGCGGCCATATCTTCGTCCAAAGGATTCAGGAGTTGCCGGGGCCGCTGAACAATGGTCACGTCCATCCCCAGCTCACGCAGATTTTCCGCCAGCTCCAGACTGATGAATCCTCCCCCGCAGAGAATCACGGATTTGGGAACCTCCCGTTCCACGAATTCCCGGATGCACAGCGTATCTTCCACGGTGCGCAGGGTAAACAGCTTGCGCAGTCCCACGCCGGGAAGCTTCGGCTGGGTGGGCTTTGCGCCGGGAGCAAGAAGCAGCTTGTCGTAGGATTCTTCAAATTCCACGCCGCTCTCCAGATTGCGGACGGTGACGGTTTTTTGCTTCGGGTGAAGGGCGATTACCTCGTGCCGTACTCGCATATCCACCCGAAACCGGACCAAAAAGCTTTCGGGGGTTTGCAGCGTCAACTCCTCCGGGTCTTCGATCACTCCGCCCACGTAGTAGGGCAGGCCGCAGTTTGCATAGGACACGAAGCCGGACCGCTCAAACACCACAATCTCGGCCTGTTCATCCAAACGGCGGATGCGGGCCGCAGCCGTGGCCCCGCCCGCCACGCCGCCAATAATCACAACTTTCATGCGCTCACCGTTCCACCGTTCCCCGGTAGCCGTTGATGCCTCCGATATTGGTGAGATTTGCATAGCCCATGCGTTGGAGCGCGGGAATTGCCTGACGGCTTCGCGCCCCGCTGAGACAGTAAACAAACAGCGGCGTTTCGTGGTTTTTCACTTCCCGCGCCGTCATGCGCAGTTGGTCCAGCGGAATATTTTTGCTGCCGGGAATCCGGCCTGCGGCATATTCCTCCTGTGTACGTACGTCCAACAAAACCGCGTTAGGCGTGGAACGAAACTGCTCTACGCCAGTATTGATGTCCGGCATTTTTAAAAAATCAAAGAATCCCATAACACTTCTCCTTTACAGCATGGAAAGAATCTGGCTCTTGGGCCGGGCGCCAATCATCTGGTTGATCACCTTGCCCTCCTTCATCATCACCAGGGTGGGAATGCTCATGATTTGGAAGGCGGAGGCCAGCTCCTGCTGTTCGTCTATGTTGATTTTTCCAATCTTCAGGTCGCCGCGCTCGCTTGCAATTTCGTCCACAATGGGACTCACCATGCGGCAGGGGCCGCACCAAGTCGCCCAGAAGTCCAGCAGAACGGGCTTATTGCTTTGAACGACCTCCTTTTGGAAGTTGTTTTTCGTAATATTCATGACTGACATATTTGTTTCCCCCTATGTTATTTATTATGTCGTTATCATAGCAGATCCCCTCTCCCCTTTCAGTGATTAAATCACTTTCCGAAAAACGCCCTCCCTACGGCGGTCACGGCACCGCAAAACGCACTTCGCGCCCCGCACAAAGAGGCAGGGCGCGCCGTCCTTATTCCTGAATGCGATGGGGTGCAAAATCTCCGGAAGCCGCCGCTTTCCGGGGTTGGCGAACCAACCTTTCAACGCACACAGGTGAAAAAACAACAACGGGCGCTCACCGGTAATCCGTTCGGTGAGTGCCCGTTGCTTCAGCAGCTTTTAATCACCACTGCCGTCCCCATGCCGCCACCGACGCAAAGCGTTGCCAGTCCATAGGTCAAGTTTCTCTTTTTCAGTTCATGCATCAATGTGACAAGAATCCGCGCGCCGGAGGCGGCCACCGGGTGCCCCAGCGCAATGGCGCCGCCATTGACGTTGGTTTTTTCCAGAATTTCTTCCTCCGTCATGCCGTAATGGACGCTCCACTCTCTGATGCAGCCCACCGACTGGGCGGCGAAGGCTTCGTTCAGCTCCATCAGGTCCACATCCTGCAAACGCATCCCCGCCTGATCCAGCGCCTTGATTACGGCCTTCACCGGGCCAAGGCCCATAATTGCGGGGTCGATGCCAACGGTGGCGGAGGAAACAATTTCGGCAATGGGCTTCCAGCCGTTTTTCTCCACCGCGTCCCCGCTTGCCAGCAGAATGACAGCAGCGCCGTCGTTTAATTGGCAGGCATTTCCCGCCGTGACGGTGCCGCCCTCCTCTTTTTTCTTGAAAGCGGGACGCATCTTGCTCAGCGTCTCGTAAGTCGTATCGGACGTGTTGCTCTCGTCCGTGTCAAATACATACTCTTTGCCCCGGCGGTCCTGATAGCGGATGGGCACGATTTCGTCTTTAAATCGTCCGGATTCAATTGCCGCCTGCGCCAAGCCCTGCGAACGCACGGCAAAGCGGTCCTGCTCTTCCCGTGTCACACACTCCTTTACGGCGACATTTTCTGCCGTCATTCCCATAAGGTAGCCGTTGAACTGGTCAATCAGTCCGTCACAGTAAAGGGAATCCTGCACGCTCACGGCGGCATTTCCCATTTTCACGCCCTTGCGCACCTTGTCGGTGAGAATGAAGGGAACCTGCGACATATTTTCCACTCCGCCACACAGCACAATTTCTTCCCCCGCCTGAATGGCGTTGTACCCGAAAATCAGCGCCTTCAATCCACTTCCGCACTGCATGTTTACCGTTGTGGCCGGAACGTAATCGGGGATGCCCGCTTCAAGCTGCGCCCGCCGGGCGATGGACGGCCCCTGCCCCGCAGAATGCTGATGAGCAATAATTACCTCATCAATGTCCCCTGTCTTCACGCCAGTTTCCTCCACCACGGCCCGTATCACCTGCGCGGTCATGTCGCCGGGCTTTACATTGGAAAGGCTTCCCAAAAATTTTCCGATTGCGGTGCGCTTGCCGCCGATGATATATACCTTTCGCATAAAGCTCCTCCTAGTCAAGTAAAACGGGAAAGACGGGCGCGTATCGCGCCCGTCTTCTCCTAAAACCGCTTAGTCGTTGAAAACGCCAACCTTTTTCAGCGCATGAACGGACTTCCAGCCCTCGCTCAAAGGCTCCTTAAAGCAGTCGGCCAGCTCCTCGGCAGACCGCAGCGTCATCATTTCAGGCACTTTTCCGGCGGGATAGGCCGCCAAAACCTCGTCCATCAGCAGCGTGATGTACTCGCAGATGCAGGCCACGGGGCGCTTGGCCTTGTCGGCGGTGGCCCGCCGGGGATACCCCACAACGCCCTCGGGCGTGCCGAAGCACTCCATGGCGTTGTTGCCCTGCACCTCCACCCAGGAGTGGGGACGGCGATAGGAGTCGCAGGCGGTATCATAGTGGCCGGCCAACATCAGGCTTTTAGGCTCAGTGTCCACTGCGTTTGTGAGATCCAGCATCTCCGGGAAGAGCAGCATGCCCACGGAAGTCTCAGATTCGTCCGCATGGACGAATTGGGAGGATACAAAGTCGTCCTTATCGGGCTGGGCATAGAAGAACTCACGGACAACGCGGTGCCAGTCCACCAGCGTGACAAACGCGGGAAGCTGGAAGCGCTTAAAAAACTCCTGAATGGCGGCTTCAATCATCCAGTGGTGTCCGTGATTGTTGACGAGAATGATTTTGCGGAAGCCGTCATCCCAAAGGCCCAGCATGGTGTAAATCAGCATTTCCTGCACGGTCTGCTGAGGAATAATTACAGTGCCCGCCATGCCCACATGATGATAGGGATGCCCCCCGTAGTTCAGGGGCGGGAAGGCCAGCGCCACCTCCCGTCCATCCTTGATGGACTTCCGCTTTACGCCCTCGCAGATCTGGCTGACCATGAAGGTGTCCAGGCCGCTGTTGGCGTGCAGGCCATGGTTCTCGGTGCAGCCGATGGGCACGATGACCACATCGTTTTTCTTGCGCAGCTCGCAGACCTTGGAGCGGGGTGTGTTCTGGATATAGGTCCCTGCCGTGCCGAAGCCCGAGGGCGCGGGAATGCCGTATTCCTCTGTCAGGATGCGGTCAATCTCGGACATGGGCGCGTCCCAGATGCGCTTTTTCAAGCGGCCGACCGTGGTATCCTCAAACACAATTTCCGGAAGCTCGGTGGTGAGCCACTTGCCCTGGGGATTCAAATTTCCAGTGGTAGACATATGTATTTCCTCCATTATTTTAAAGTTTGATAAGAGTTTTCAGGTTAAACCCGACTCTTTTATCCAGACGTTCAAACATGGCCGGGGCCTCTTCCAGCGTGCATTCCCCGGTGACAAGGCTTTCAAGATTGATTTTACCGGTGCATGCAAGCGAAATCACCTCTGTAAATTCCTGCGCAGTTGCGTTGCGGCTGCCGTAAATCTCCAGTTCTTTTTTCTCAATGATGTTAAAAATGAGCTCGGTAGGTCTGCTTGTAATTCCAACCTCCACCACCCGGCCGCGGTGGGCCGCCGCCTCAATGCAGTTGAGCATAGTGGAGGGCTGTCCCGCCGCTTCGATGGCAACATCAAAACCGTCTCCATTGGTGAGGGCGTCTACCTTTTCGCGGAAGGTAGACTGGTCGTTATTGAAAATCACCCCGTCCGCGCCCATTTGTTGCGCAAGCTCCAGCTTTTTTTCGGAGACATTGCAGACATAGACCTCCGCGCCCAATTGCTTTGCCGCCAGCAAAGCGCCCATTCCGATGGTTCCGGCCCCTACAATCAGAACCCGGTCGCCGGGTGCGACCCTTCCCCGCTTGACCGCGTGATAGCTGATGCAAAATGGTTCAACCAGCGCCAAGGCTCTCGGCCCCAGTCCGTTTCCAGAATAAAGTCTCTCTATGGGCATCGTGATGTATTCGGAAAAGCCGCCCTCGCGGGCAAGGCCCATGGTCTGGTTTTCCATGCAGCAATTTACATAGCCGCGTCGGCAAGAATAGCACTCACCGCAGTTGAAATAAGGATTCAGCGTCACCAGCATGCCGGGCGCAAGTCCCTGCGCATTCCTGCCGATTTTTAAAACTTCCGCCGCGATTTCATGTCCGGGAATTTGGGGGTATGTGGCGTAATCATTCATGCTGCCGCGGTATAACCCCAGATCGCTGCCGCAAATGCCGCCGTAGAGCACCTTCAGCAGCGCTTCTCCTTCCGCCGGAACGGGCACCTCGCGCTCAAAAATTCGCATTTGACGGGGAGCTGTCACCTGTAAGCATTTCACGCCTTAACACCTCCTTTTCTCATAGTTTCTTTTCTCCAGTCTCAAAACGTCAAACCCATTGCTTCCTCGCGGAATATCCGCGCGTCCATGGTTTTAAGGTCGCGTGCAATCAGGGGCGCAAACTCCATCTGCCCCAGCACATCCCACTCCAGATCAACGCCCGGCGCAATTTCCATAACCATCAGTCCCCCGGGTGTCAGCTTTAAAACCGCCCGCTCTGTTACAAACAGGATGTTTCGCTGATCTCTTGCGGCAATCTCGCCGCTAAAGGTAATCTGCTGTAAGCACCGAATGAACTTCTTAGAGCTTCCCTCTCGCTCAATCACCAGCTCGCCTGCGTCGGAGATTCGGGCTCCCAGTCCCTTTGCGGTAAAAGTGCCGCAAAAGACCATGTTTTTGACGTTTTGGGAGAT
>NZ_DALZCH010000006.1:6027-61365 GCF_031978065.1 Oscillibacter sp. | reverse complement strand
AGAACCTACACCTTCTCTACCATGGGTGTCCAACTTGAACTTGCAATTTGCGAAAGATTTTATGTTGCCTGCCTTCGGCAATTGCAAACTGTCCAAGATCAGTGCGCTAAATATTGAGCAGTATTTGAACAACCTAAAGCAGGCCGGGGTTCGCAAGGACGGCAAGCCGGGCGGATACAGTCAAAAGACGATTCTCAGCCACTATACCATTCTATACAAGCTTTTTAATCTGGCTTTAAAATGGGACATGGTGCAATCTAATGTCTGCGTAAAGGTGGATCGCCCTATTGTTGACGCGAAAGAAGCCAGCTTCTATCAGGAAGAGGAGATTGTGAAAATGCTCTCCTATTTATCTGCTGAAGCAATGATGTATCAGGCGTATGTGTTGATTGCGCTGGTCAGTGCCTGTCGCCGCAGTGAGGTTTTGGGGCTGGAGTGGGATGACATTGACTTCGACCGGAATGTTATTACGGTGCGACGGACAAGCCATTACACGGCAGAGCGAGGCATCTATACACAGGATAAGTTAAAGAATGGTCAGGCATCTAAAACTGTGACCATGCCTGACAATGTAATGGACTTTTTGAAAAGATATAAGATTGCACAGAATCATACCCGCGCTACCATGGGTAAACAGTGGAGCACATGCAACCGCTTGTTTATTGTAGAGACAGGCGGTTGCATTACACCAGCAGGCGGGCCAATTCATCCAGACAATATAAGCCAATGGTTTGAACGGTTCTTGTTGAAAAATGGCTTGCCAAAGATCACGCTCCATCAGGTCAGGCATACCAGTATCAGTTTTCTTCTGAATAGGGGCGTAGACGTGGATACAGTTGCTAGACGAGCAGGACATAAAAACAGCCAAATTACATCCAGTATTTACGGACATGTATTTGATAAGAACATGCGTGACAGTGCAAATAAGTTTAGCGGTCTTTTGAAAAAGCAGATATCACATAACGAATTTCATATAGACCAGAATACGATACCTCCGCCCTCCTGCCCTACTCATGGCCGGAGGGAGATTTTTTATCAGCATTAAAAACATCTTTGCTCTTACATTGCACAATTATCCAGATTGTGGTATTATATTTTATAATATTACACAATTTTACACGCTTTGCAGGCCCTCCGCATAGTATAAGTTGAGCATATTATATCGAGATACAAGTATTTAGAATGCTTCGCATAATAGCAGGGGCTGTGTGAAAACAGGTCGGATGCTTCAAGTACCAGAAATATTATGGTATAATATAAGCAATACTACACATTTCAGAATTGGACAAATCTTCCCTTGCCTACTGCCGTATATAAGTCATTATGAAGTCAATGGAATAGCCGGTCTTTAAGAAATAGACACACGTATAGTCCTCTTTCTTCAATATGTTTCCTTTCCGCTATTTGTTGCGTATCTACTGTAGCTGCTTTCTGCCTGCGGCCGCAGGCAGGAGGTTTCAATATGGCTCTTTTATCAGTTTCTGGTTAGTCCAAACATAAGCTGAGAAAACCGTATGTTCAATAGGAGGTATACTATGGATAAAACCAGCGAAAGCGAGATGCCCGCCGTCTCTATACTGGATCTTAAAATGAGCTACGGAGACAAGCAGGTGCTCAGCGGCATCAATCTTGAAATCCAGCGGGGACAAATTATCGGCTATATCGGCCCAAACGGAGCAGGAAAAAGTACAACCGTAAAAATCCTGCTGGGGATACTTGAGGGATACCAAGGTCAGGTGCAAATCCTGGGCGAGGACATTTCCTCTAATTCCATAGCTTATAAAAAGAAAATCGGCTATGTACCCGAAACAGCTGATATTTATGACAGTCTCTCCGCTCAGGAATATCTGACCTTTATCGGCGAGCTCTACGGTCTGGATTTTGAAGTGACAGACCGCAAAGCCCGCAGATTGATGAATTTATTTGGAATTGAGGATGCCTATTCCGCAAGAATTTCCTCTTATTCGAAAGGTATGAAGCAAAAGGTACTGATCATTGCCAGTCTGATTCACAACCCGGAAATTATCTTTCTCGACGAGCCACTGAGCGGGCTGGATGCCAACAGCGTTCTTGTCTTCAAAGAAATCATGTCCGAATTGGCGGCACAGGGCAAAACGATTTTCTATTCCTCGCACATTATGGAGGTAGTGGAAAAAATCAGTGACCGGATTATCATGCTCAACAACGGAAACATCGTCGCTGACGGTACGTTTGAGCAGCTTAAAGAGCAATGCAGACAAGGCTCTCTGGAGGAAATTTTCAATCAGCTGTCGGGCTTTTCCCAACACCAAAGCATTGCTGGTGAGTTCATCGGTGTCATTGAGGAGTAAGATATGCGGGATTTTGTGTTTTTAAAATTTCTGGACCGGATAAAAAAATTATTTCCCGCCATGGGAGTCGATTATCCGGTAATGCGGCGCATTTTACAGGTCAAATTGGTAATGAACAGCCGCCGGTCCGCCACTGTAATCAACCAAGAGCAATCCGAGCGCAAAAATCCCTATCTGGCCTCTTTAGCCATTTATGCCTTCATGGGTGTCTTTATCGGACTGTTGATACTTCTCCCCTCTCCACTGTTTTTAAAAATGAGCATCGTTATGGGCATGATTCTCTTCCTCCTTTTGACCACGATGATTTCTGATTTTTCTTCTGTGCTGCTGGACGTGCAGGACCGGGCAATTCTGCTGACCCGCCCGGTAAACGTCAAGACGCTGAACGCCGCAAAGCTTTTGTACATACTCTATTATCTGGCAGGCATCACTCTGTCTCTGGCCGGCGTTTCGCTGATCGCCGGTTTTTTTAAATACGGCGTATGGTTTTTCCTGACCATGTTCCTTATTCTGATTTTGATCTGCTGTTTTTCCCTTCTGTTCACCGCAATTTTCTACTTTGCAATTCTGCATCTGTTCTCGGGGGAAAAGCTCAGGGACATCATCAACTATTTTCAAGTCATCCTGACTGTCTTTATGACAGTCGTCTACCAGCTGGTCGGCAGGATGTTTAATCTCATCGACTTAAACGTTCTAATTGACCTTCACTGGTGGAGTTACCTGCTTCCGTCATCTTGGTTCGCAGCCCCTTTTATCATTCTCTTTTCCGATGAGCACGCAGCGGCATATTTTCTCCTGTCTGCAATCGGCATCATCATCCCTGCATTGGCTCTGATCCTGTACATCAAGGCGGCGGCACCGGCTTTTGAGCAAAACTTGCAGAAGCTCACAAGATCGGGCTGCGGAAGAACCAAGGGGCTTTCTCGGCTGCATAAAATTCCCGCACTGCTTTGTCCGAATCACGACGAACGGGTGTTTTTTGAATTTACCCGCTCCATGCTAAAGAGTGAGCGCAAGTTAAAACTTCGCCTGTTTCCAAGCTTGGCTCTGGGAGTCATCATGCCGTTCATCATGCTTCTGAGTTTGGTACATATCGCTACGTCAATATCCGACTTTCTACAGACTGTTTCACAAGGAAAATACTACCTGTACGCTTACTTTTCTATCGTCATATATTCCACACTATTCTCTGTCGTCGGCAAAAGCGAAAGCTATCGGGGAGCGTGGATCTATAAAGTAATGCCGGTAGACAATCCCGGCCTTGTACTCAGAGGTGGAATGAAAGCGTTCTTGTACAAGTATATCGTCCCATTTTATCTGCTGACCTGTGTGATTTTTATAATGTTGTGGGGAGTCAGGATTATCCCCGACCTGCTTATAATCTTCATGAATCTGATCTTGGTAATGCTGTTCGTATTTTTGCTCTCTAAAAAAGAACTTCCCTTCAGCCAGAATTTCCGTGCCGACCAGGGTACGGGGTCTTTAGGCGTGGTCTTGCTGTCCTTTCTGCTGTGTGGAAGTATGGCCGCCGCACATTATCTGCTGGCAACCCGGCTGAACTATGGACTGGCACTCAACCTTGGAATTTCCACCGTTTTGACGGTCTTTCTCTGGTGCAAAAGTTTTCACATTAGTTGGGATCAAATTGTTTGCGATGCCGGATAACTTATCAGTCAGGCCGTTTCTGTGGGTCCGGGACTATAGATAGGATTTGATTCAGCAGGTATTATCTGCAATCCGTCAGACGCTTCATCAAGCGTTTGATATGCGTCTTTGTTTGCAGCTGATGAATACTTTAAAAGGCTGCGTTATGGATACGTATTTATGTGTCCCATTTTGTTTTGAGTTTCGCAGTATATTTAATGCAGGCCGAGCACCAACGGTTATTGGACTTGTAAAAAAATCCAGCACAAAAACCACATAATCTAAGCCAAGCATAAAAATGTAATATATTAAAATAAACAACGGATAATTTGTAATTATCCATAATAATAAAGCACACTGCTTTTATTTAAATAGAGGTGTTTTTATGGGCCTAGCAGATTATCAACAAGACATTGTAGCGCAAATGTATCAATTGCTTATAGAAAACGATTGTAACAAAGGGATTGGGCTATATGGTGCTACAGGGAGCGGAAAATCAACAATAGCACTAAACCTTGCAGCACAGCTTCAAGAGGGGTGGTCGACCTTCTATATTAGGGGTATTGATCCGAACCTCTCCCCATATCTTACATGGCATATTGGAACCAAGCTATATTCCAAAACGAAACTAAGTTTTGAAGGGAATATTTCGTTTGGAATTGATTTTTTTCCGTTGCCACTTTCTTTTGGAGGCGGAATCACTATTCAGAAAGATAAGAAAAACTATATACTGACACCGAGTGAGGAAGCTCTTATTGCATGTATAAAAAAACAGGCTGAGGCAAATAAACATATTTTTCTTATTGTAGATGACTACGAGCTGTGGGATATTCCGTCTAAGCAGTTCTTACAGAAAATTACCCTTTCAAAGTTAACACTACTCTCTGAGTTTCACGTTGTCATACTGCTCATATCTCGTGAAAAGTCATCTATTGAAGGAGAATTTATGTGGAAGTATATACCCGTTAATGAGATAACGGATAATGATGTTCTCTTTGTGTTGCGTCAAAAAGAATATGCAGGCTTTTATAATATAAATGATATACGCCGTTGTGCAGGGAATAACCTATCACTTGCCTTAATAGCTGCTGAATATTATAATCACAATGGTATTTCTGGCACTAATTTTAACGAGCTTATGGATAACCGCTGCAGACAATTATCAGAACAAGAAATTGACGCATTTTCTGCACTAGCACCACTTTCAATAATAGATTCTTACTTTACTAAGGATGAGACAGCGTTTTTTATAAATCAATCTCCAGAAGACGAAGAAGATATAGCGTATCAAGCAGAGAACTATCTGTTATTAGCTAAAAAGCTCTTATTTATTGAGGGAGATAGAGGCTACAAATTTACTACTCATGAAATGAAAAATTACTTTAAATTACAAATTTCTAAGAAAGAAAAGCTTCTTCACCGAAAATTTTCTAATTTTTTAAGAAAGCGTCACTCAGAAGACTATTTTAGCAGAGGGAAGCATTTGAGCCAAAGTCTTATGAATAATGACATAGAAGCAATTCGAGAAGCATGGCAACTGCTCTTTCTTTCCTACATTCGTCGAGTATCAGAGACTGATAGTGAAGCTGATACTTACAACATTCTTTCCGAGATTGAAGTTCTTTTGACCGGTTTATCTATTGAACTTGCAGATATGCAGCGTAGTACTTTGAAAGAATTTTTGGATGGCTATCAATTGTTTTCTCAATATCGATACAAGGATGCACTCCTGCACCTGCAGGCACTTATGTCAAGCCAACTGAGTTTGGCCTGTTTGGCTGAGAGCCAACGGCTCATACTTCTTTGCCATTTACAACTGGCTGAGAACCCAAATGCAATTAAGCGCACAGCTGAAGAACTTTATGATACTATAGAATCGTATAATTTCGATGAAGACGAGCAATATTGTCGAGCCTCTCTAGTCTTGCTAAATGTTTATACAGATCGATTTTATGATGCGCCTAAACTAAAGACGCTTAAAAGCAAACTCATACAAATAATACATCGACATCCTGGTACCCCTGCATTTGCGGAATTTGATGCATGCTATAACCGAAAGGCAGCACTCTATTTTTCAGCCTTGTTTGCCTTTCAACAAACAGAACAGAGCGTAAAATATTACCGAAACCGTTATAATCGGAGTGGACTATATATGGCTCTCTGCAATCATGCAGGAAACGCTATGATTGTAGAAAAGTACGATAATGCACAGCAGTCCTTATCAGAATGTGCAGAAATAGCAAATAGCAGTAATGGCTTGTACTATCCCAGTCAATATAAGGTCGAAAACAATCAAGTTCTTCTCACTTACCTTCAAGAAGATAAACTAGCTTTAGAAAATGAAAGTTCTGATATGATTTCTAGTGCAGCCTGCAAAACCTCCATGGAACTGGCACGAATAGTCGAGCATCAACAAGATGAAGTTTCACATGTAATTCTCTTGAATTACTTAGGTCTGTCAATATTATGTGGCTCCAAATCTTGGCCCTTAGAGCTCAAAAAAGTAAACTTGCAACTTGCGGATGCAGATGAATATTATCAATTCTATCTACATGATTTAAATTTTGCTAGTGCATTGCTTCAGCATGATTTAATAAGGGCTCAAGCTGAAGTGGACATATTAAAAAAATTGGACCCACCTCTTCTTCGTGAATACAAAGCAATTATTTTCAAGAGACGTTGTGTACAGCAGGAACTTTTAAGTTCTCCAAGCATAAAAAACATTGATCCAGTAGAGTATCACAGGTTTATCTCTAAAGAATGCGCGCATATTCAAGACCCATCGTGTCATTTTTTTGGACGAGGTTTCCTTCTATCAGATCTTCAATTTTTATCATTTTGACTCCAAAGAGCCGCTGAAATCACAGCGCGATAGATATCACTATAACAAAAACCCAGCTGATCAAATGCAAAGGAAAAGGAACTGTGCCTAGTGGTATACGGTGTAGTAGCAATGTCAAAAATATATGGCATTCCCTTGGCGCCAATTCTAAAATCAATTCGCCCATAGATATCCATTTGCAATAAGCTAAAAACTTTTTCGGCATAGTTCTTGATTTTATCTATCGTGAAAGCTGTTTGTGTGTCTTTGAGCTGATAAAACCCATAGTTATTTTCTGCAGAATTTTTTTCATCTAAAATTTTATTTCCATTAAGGTTAATGCCGACAGGGGACATTACCATAATGGAATCTCCAACTTTAAACAGTGGAACTTCACACTCAGTCCCCTCTATATATTCTTGGACGATGTATTGTGTTCCACGATATCGTTTAAACATAGAGGGAGATGCATCAAAAATTCCAGCTTGGGTTACTCCTTGGCTTGCAGATTCGGAAACAGGTTTGCATATAACCCTTAATCCATCTGGAGGTGAATCTTTTTCCCATTCACCATTATTATTGAGCAACCAACTCTGCGGTACAGGTATGTTATGGGAACGGATAAGTGTTGTGAAATAGTACTTATTACGGCACAATGCACAAGTTAACGAGGATGATGTGCTATACTTTAGACCAACTAATTCACAAAACGCAGGAATTACAGTCTTTTTGTTATCACCGAGGCCGTTTCGAGCCAAATTATATATTAGGCAATGTTTGAATCTTTCTGGATGTTCCATAAAATCCGAAATAAAGTCTAACTCGTTGTAGTACACAGCCTGAATATAATATCCTGCATCTACAATACCTTGATATATTTCGTAAAACTCTTCTATGGAAAACCGTTCGGTTTTACCACATTGTAGTTGCGCTATATTAATAGATCCCCGAGGTTGCTGAACATGTGCTAGTAGAATAATGTTCAAGGAATCCTTACTAACTACGCATTTATTTGATTCCCAAAAAGGAGAAAATTCTTGTTGTATCATAGCGGCCTCTTTTCTCTATGAACAACAGATAATTACAAATTATCCTGCATTCACAATTGGAGAGATTAATACAAAAAAAGCTCCCGCGCAAGCGGGAGCAGAGTAGATTATAGTTTAAATCGTGATATGATTTCTAGGATGCTTTTTTTGCATAATGCTTTTCTGTTTACTCAACGATACATGCGTATATATCTGCGTTGTCGTAATAGAACTATGGCCCAAAATGCTTTGGATATAACGGATGTCTACATCCTCCTCCAGCATTAAAGTCGCAAAGGAATGTCGGAGCATATGCGGAGTTATATTTTCAGGTATTTTGGCTATTTTTACATACATTTTAATCATATTTCTAACGGACTGTTCACTTAAACGATGTTCCAATCGATTAACAAAAAACCATCCAGTTTGAGTAATGCTTTTTGCATACGCTTTTTGATATGTGCGCAGAGCAGAAAGAGTGTCTATATTACTAATAAATACAATTCTCTCACGAGCGCCCTTGCCTTGGACTTTAACCGATCCATTTTTCAGATCAATTTCTGTAGATTTTATGGAGCATAATTCTGACACGCGCAAGCCGGTTGCAAACAAAAGCTCCAAAATTGCAACATTCCTCAGCTTTGCATAATACTGATAGATGCTCTGCTGCTGTTGTAAGGCTTGATAGGCAGTTTTAAGAAGCCGTTGTATGATTGATAATGGAAGAGATTTGGGAAGCGTAAGTGGTTCACGAAATTCCAAACGGATTTTACTAATTGGATTAAACTTGATTTGTTCGTCAAACTCAAGATAATTAATAAAAGCTCGTAAGCAGGCAATTTTTCTTTTTACAGTCTTGGGCTTATATTGTATATGCAACAATTGAATATATTTGCAAATGCATGTTTTTGTGAGAGGATCTGTTTCATTCATTGAGAAAGATGTAAATTGCGATAAATCAATTCCATATGCTTTTAGGGTCTTTTTGTTAAGCATTTTCTGGAATTCACAGTAGCTCAAGTAATTATTAATCTGCGCACTTAATTGATTCATAATGACCTCCTAGTTATAATAGGAAAATATTATGAACTATTTTCAGCAAATTGTCGAACCCCCCTAAGCTAGAAAAGAGGTCACCACGCGATTTCTCTAAGCCACTTAGAACTATGCATTATCCATATTACGGACAAGTCATTGCATTATGTTTATGATGGACATGCAAAAAATGTATTTAATTTGATGAGGCGATAAACCGGAATTCGATCGTTTACCGATAGGAAAAATTTATATGAAAATACGAATCAACACTTTATGGAGAGTGCCAGTTTTCTGCCTTGTCTCCAGCTGGGTTAGCTTTTATCTTACTGTTTATTTAGGGAAATTTTTCTTTATAGTAAAAACCGTGGGAGTTGATGGAGTGTGAAGTTTCTGCCGATCCTCTCCGCTCTGTCATTTTTAACGGAGGACTATTTTTGATAGTACTGTTATTGGGAGGCTTGTGGGCCTTCCGAACTATGACAAGAGCAGAGATTGCCGTTTCTTCAGCCATTATCTCTGCCACTTATTTTACTCTAACCCTAATGCAACTATATCTACCAAAATTTCCAGTATCCATCAGCGTTGAATTGGCGACCTTCCAGAACTGGATTAGCATTTTTGGTTCCGGTTTATATAAGATAATAGGTCGTTTTAACCTTTCTGTGCTGTCAGCAACCCTTGCGCCATTTCTTTTTGTACTATTTGGAAGAAAAGCAACTCACTCAAGCAATCAAATATAACCTTGGATTTGTCGAGTATAATTTAAGTGTTTTGAGCTGCTCAGTATGTTTACACTGCGAGAAGAACGCAGTGTCCAATTGTTTACATAATCAAAGGATAAATACCATTTGACATTTATTGCGTTTTATGAGCAAACGAAAAGATGCTAAAAATGCATATTTATAGTTGCTTTAAAGTCTTTCACAGACAGCTTAAAAATCATGCCTTTGTCCACGAAAAAAGATAACGCATCTTCTCCGGTACATGAATTTCAGGTTTAGTCAGCTTGACCAGCCGACCGGGTAGATCCCGTTCCAGTGCTGCCAAATGGAAGTGGCAGGCACCGATACCAACATCTGTGCGCTGGATATCGATCCCCAACTTACTATCCTTCATGGAACGCATCTCATAAAAATGATAGGTGTCCTTGTCCTGAACCACCCTCCAAGGCTGCTTGTTCCCTGCGGACGGAGCAAGCCTCAGCATTTCAAGAGGGGCTACATAATCACCGGCTTCAGCTTGCGTAAGCGGATGAGAAAAGTCACCCTTGAAAAACAGGGTATCCCACGGCTGACGCTGATTCGACTTTGCAACCCAGCGTACCATAGAATCCATCACTCGCCGTTTCTCCTGAGAATATCCAATGGGCGAAATAGCCGGGAACAGCTCTCCCTCTCCTAGCTTCATGGCCTCGGCAAATCCGCTCCGGTCAAAGGTCCCGCCAAGCCAGCAGGTTCCAAAGCCCAGCGATGTAAGATACAGGATTAGTTGTTCAAAGGAATAGCCCAAGGCTTCCAGCCCCAGCTCACCCGGAGCGACAGTCGCTCCGACAAAGTCTGAGGCTCCTTTAATAACGCCGTAGGTTCCCAGTTTCTCTCCGGACGCGGAGGCGTTTTTTTCCAACAAATGAAAGGACACTTCGACAGAAAACGGATTGCTCAGCCCCGCAATGTAATTCCGAATTTGTTCTTTTTCGCCGACAGGAAGCGGGCGGTCCAGATATGACCGAACACTGCTGCGGATCTTTACCGTTTCCTCAATTGAGAAATCCATTTTCATGTTACCGCATCCTCTCTAAGCCAGCGTGTGAAACAGATGCGCTTCACCGGGCTTTTCCATATAATTTCCGAACCGGGCCGCAGCGTCTTTAAAATGCTTTGATGCTGCGCCCCTCTTTACCATTACCATTTTTCATAATGCACACGCTCAGCCTGATAGCGGTCAACAAACTGATTTTTTTGTCCGTCCGGATAACCAACCGAAATCAATGCAAAAGGACGGATATTTTCAGGGAGCTGAAATAGCTTACGGACATTTTCTACCACAGGGGCAGAGGTTGCGACGCCCAGCCATACCCCGCCAAGCTCCAAATGAACGGCTTCCAGCAACATGTTTTCTGCAGCCGCACCCAGATCCTGCTCCCAGCCGGTCGGCACCTTCATTTTACTTTCATCCGCCAGAAGGACAAACGTCACCGCCGAGCCTGCGACGGGCGTTGCGTACGGTGAAGTTTTTGCTACCTCCGCCAGCTTCTCTTTGGCTTTGACCACAATAAATTCCCAAGCCTGCTGATTGGCGGCAGAGGGTGCCTGCATCGCTGCCCGCAGCAGCTTGTCAATTTTTTCGGGCTCTACCGGCTGGCTGGAAAATTTCCGGATGCTTCTTCTGCTAAAAATTTCTTCCATAATAAATAGCCTCCCGTTTGTGTTTTTTTATTCAGATTTGTTTGTTAGCTTCTCTAACAGCTTTTTGTTTATTTCCAGAAGTTGCAGCAGTTCTTCTTTTGTCAAAATATTCTGATAATTTTTATGAAGCAAATTCCATGCATCGACAATCTCTCTCTGCTGTGCCTGACCCTCCGGAGTTGACAGCAAGCAGACATTTTTCCCTTCCGACTGCTTTTTTACATATCCCCTTCGTTCCAGCTTATCAATCAGGCGGGTAATAGTGGAGGGTGTTAAATGAAACAGCTCACCAACATCCTTCTGCTGAATCTTTCCCTTAAGATTGATCATATATAACAGCATCGCATGGCTGGGAGACAGGCCGGTTTTGAAAAAAGCCTCATCCGCAAGCTTACCGAGCGCTCTGGCAAGCTTAGTTGTTGAAAAGAACAGGCAGCCGTTAAGCCTGCAATTCATCTGGCTTGTATTTATTTCTTCGCTCAAATCGTTCACCTCTATTGTTTGTACATGCAAATATATAGTGTTTTCAGAAATTTGTCAACTGGCGCTTACTCCTGTGCGCCGTGGAAATACAACATTCAGGAAAAAATCATTGCTCAAATTAAGCCGTCTTGTCAAGATGATTCATGCATGGAACGCTACTAAACTATTTGAAAATGGATAACCAGACTTGTCCCGATAACTTTGAGCTACTTGTTATGAGTAATACTGCAAAAGGAGAACGCCAAGAATACAAAACAAATATGCAGGAGATGCGGGGCTTTGGAAAAATTGGTATATTGCGTAGTCTTTGTCAAGACAATGTGAAAAAAGGCCTCCGATTTTATCAGCGGCCTTCCTGTGAATTGGGAGGGCAATACGCGGAGCCGCAATCAACCGCTCTTTTATGAGTGGACATCCTTGCTACCGCCGAAAATGTCATCGAATAATCCGTTCGCTTTGTCCATAGTCTAGATTATTAAAAGGCAAAGCGGTGCTGATTTGAGAAAAGTAAAAACTCTGTTTCTGAACTTTATACTCCTTTGCGGCGTTTCCGTCATATTGCAGACTGTCACCCTTTCCTTCCAGGCATATCTCGCCAGGAATCTGGGGCCGGAGGGGCTGGGACTCCTCCAGTTGACTTTATCGGTCTATTTTCTGGCCGCAACGTTTGCCTCCTCCGGGATGCGGTTCACAGCCACCCGGCTGGTGGCCGAGGAGTTGGGTGCCCGCCGACCGAACGGCGCCATTCAGGCGGTACGCTTGTGCCTCGCCTGTGCCGCAGCTTTCAGTATTACCTCAACAATTCTGGTGAATCTGGGGGCAAATTGGATTGGGACGGTCTGGCTCAATGATGCCAGGGCCATCCTGCCGCTTCGCATCTTTTCCTTCAGTCTTCCTCTGATTTCACTGTCCGGGGTCTTCAGCGGTTATTTCATCGGCGTACGCAAAGCGGCAGATATCGCCGCAGCACAATTGATCGAGCAGGTGCTTGGGGTCACCGCCAGCGTCGCGCTTCTGAGCATATGTCTGCCCATGGGGCTTGCATACTCCTGCGCTGCCGCAGCTTTGGGTCATGTGCTTGGTGAATTGGGTTCCTGCTTCATACAGTTTGTGCTTTACCGCAAAGCCATCAAAAACCAGCGCCAGAAAAACAGTGCTCCCACTTCCCATCTCTTTCGCCGACTGCTTCATATTGCCGCGCCAACTGCTTTGAGTTCCTATCTTACATCCAGCATCCACACAATCGAGCATCTGCTGATTCCCTACGGTCTGAAAAAGGGCGGTGCCTCCGAAAGCGGAGCTCTTGCCACGTTCGGAATCATCCGGGGCATGGCAATGCCGCTAATCCTTTTTCCCGCCTTCCTGCTCAACACAGCGCTGGACCTGGTACTTCCCGAACTGACGGAAAGTCAGGCTGCGGGCCACCTTAGGCATCTGAGTTATATCATCGGGCGGGTATATCGAATTGGGATTTTGTTTTCAGTCTTTATGATGTGGATCTTTCTGCGGTTTAGTCACGAATTGGGGATGCTGATCTATCAAAGCACCGATGCCGCATACTTCATCCGTCGTCTGGCCGTTCTGGCCCCGTTCTTTTACCTGGACATGATCACCGATATGATGGTCAGAGGCCTGGGCAGGCACATGAGCACGATGAAATACAACCTGATCACTTCTCTGGTCAGTGTTGTACTGCTTTACCTGCTTTTGCCCAAGTTTGCCATTACCGGCTATCTCATCACGGTTTATTGCTCCAAAATTCTGAATTTTACATTGAGCCTCCACAAATTGGTACATATTTCCGATCTGAAAATCGGATTGTGCGATATTTTCAAGGCAGTACGGTGTATGATTGCATCCGCTCAGCTTGCAAATCTGATGAGACGATTACTCCCGGTGTTTCCCGAACCTTTTTCAGGCCGGACGCAGATTGCCCTGACAATGCTGTTCTATATTCTGAACCTGCGGATTTTTGCCTGTGTTTCTCGGGAAGACATTGCCTGGTGCCGCTCGCTGTTAAAATAGGAAAATCTCCGCGCGACCATATAAGACCATATAAATTTAAAAAATCAGCAAGCTATAACAAATCCTAATTAGTAAAGCAAAAAACAAATTCAGTGTTTCAATTTCAAAAGTGGCTGCACAGGCTATTCACCAGACGATCGTGCTTGGACTGGCATGTGTAACTGGTACTGTATTGCATGCGGACAGTATGATTGATTCGATCCTGAAATCTATTGAGGTTCAGCGAAATCAGATAGGTAGACAGCTAGTTATGAATATTCTGTGCTAGGAGCTGAACTTCGCATTATGTTTAATACAGAACAATCTCAACGGGTAAGGAGTGCTGAAATGAAAAAGATACTGACCGGGTTTCTTTGTATTTTATTGTGTATTTCTTTTGTTCCCGAGGCTCTTGCTGCAGATATTGGAGTCTCAGGTTCCAATACGTCTCTTAATTGGGATTGGGTTTCAAGGGACAGCAGCTTTGAAAACGATATTGCCCTCAAGATGGAGCAGATTCGGCTGCTCCAAGGCGTTGGAAAACGCGAGGATGGGTCCACTGACTTTGGACTGGATCGGCATGTGACTCGAATGCAAGCCGTGCTCATGGTGATCCGGTTGCTTGGTAAAGGAGCGGAAGCCGCAGCATATCCTAAAACCCACCCTTTTACAGATGTTCCAAATTGGGCAGACAGCTATGTTTCCTATGCCTATGACAAGGGAATCACCAAGGGCGTATCGGGAACCCGCTTTGGCACAGCGGACAAGGTAAACGCTACCGGTTATCTAACGTTCATGCTGCGAATATTGGGCTATACGGACAAAAATTATATCTATGGCGATTATGAAGGATATTATAGCTCGGAATTTACCACCAAATTACCGTGGGCTTTGGCATCCTATTGCGGCATATTGCCGACGCAGGTTGATAAGGCGGAATTTCTTCGATCTGACTTGATTGATATTACCTGCGCCACGCTTTATGCTCACATGAAGGACAGTTCTGTGCAGCTGAAAGATAAGCTGATAAATGAAGGCGTCTTTACAAAGGCTCAGTTTAACGCCGCTTTTCCTCAAGATCCCTTTGCGTATTACCGCGAGATTGACAAGCAAATCTCTGCTGCCATTGCAGAAAAAGAGGCACAGGGGCAGTTGGCATTCGACAAGTATTCTACCGAATGTCACTTAATTATTGAACTGTATCAAGAGAATGGTGTCATAACAATTAAGCCCATGGTTTGCAATTATACAACGGATTTTCAGGAAGACAACACCTTAGGAACAAACGGCGGCGGGACAGGTCCCTGGATGATAAAGCTGGATGCGAATACTCTCAAGTGTCTAGAATGCTATTCCCCCGGGGAACTTGGCGATCAGGGGCTAAGTTGGGAAGATATTTTACCCGGTAAGTCGAAGCATGCCAGTTATTTGAGTCAGGGCATGGATCGTGTCTGCCGAATGGAGACCCAATTGCTGCTTAAAAAAGGGGTAATCGGTTACAGGCAACCCACCTATAATGAAGCACTGGCAATGATAAACACTTATTTGGGGATAACCCAGACGATTGAAACCACTCCTTGTACGATCCTGATCGGCGAAATCGATACATCACACGGAGGCTACGCGGATATAAGTCTTATTTACAAGCCGGGCTCCGCAGTAGGTGAGGGGAAAACCGTGTCACTGCCGATGCCGTCTGAAAGCTGTTGGGCTAGGACTTCGCAGCCGGATAAGCTGTGGCTCAGCGATGACGGTCTGACTTTGTATTATTCGTATCATTATGATGAACCGCTGGTAAGTGATGAAGGCACTCCGATGGAACACATTGAACACCAGGCCGGAACCTATCACTATACTACGGACTTGAAGACTGGAAAAACGTCTTTAGGCATCATTGCAAATAAATAATAAAGCAGACCTTTATTGTACCAATGTGAGCTTCGCGTAATCCTTAATAGCAAAAACGAATTAACGCCCAATTCATGTTTAAATAAAGAAATAAATTCTATATTCTCACATAATTCTCACAAAAATATTTTTAATTTGGATGAAATGTATACTGCCAGTGACCAGCCGGATACTATATGGGCATTATACAAATACCTTTGGATGAATATTGATTTGTTAAAATTACTCTTTCGCTCATAACCCGGAGGTCGTAGGTTCGAGTCCTGCCCCCGCAACCATAAAGGAAGCATCCTAACAATCGTTAGGATGCTTCCTTTTTTGCACTTTTATACTACATATAGTGTTTTTATATAGGTTCCTTCAAAATGTGGTACTCCCCGGCTGGTAAGCAGCTTTGCACCAGCCACCAGTAGCTACGAGCCCATTTAATGAAATATTGGTAAGTGTTGTTTAATATCGGTGGGTGTGTGTAAAAAATTGCGCACGATTTGCACATGCGGAAAATGATGCTCCAAAAACATCCCGGAAAAATTTTTTGCCACTTCCCTATCCGATGCGCCCCCTTTTTGCATAGGCGTTATTTAGGCGTATAGAACTGCACTGTATACCCTGCTTTTTAGGGTAACTACATTGGCTACCGTTAAAAGGCATGTCGAATTGTCCGCGGCATTTCCTAATTTGATAAGTTATATGACAAAAACATTTCTCTTGCAAGAACGGTCTAGTTATCTTTTTGCAAAAAGAGTGTATAAGGTATCACAGCATTTAAAGCGGCCTATAATATTAAAATCATGGGAAATGAGGAATCGCTCTTTTTACCATTTAAAAAAACAGCATTGTATTTGGAGCTGCGGAGTGGTGCAATTGTCTGAAGAACAAAAGTGCAGGACAGATCACTTAACAAATAGCAGATTAAAGATCCGATCCATCAGGCGGAGGAAAGCTTGGTGAACTTTTCTCTCCGCCTGATGAATGTCTCCTTTTAGATTGTACGTAAGCAATTAATATTTTCCTGCGGAAATTTCTTTTGCGTTATTTTTAGCTGGCTTTTCTAAAGATTCTTTGGCAGGCTCATAGGAAATTTCAGCAGTTTTATCCTGCGTAATTGAGACGCCGTCGTGGATTTCGTCGGATAATTCTCCGGACAGGTGGAAGACACTGATAAGCTTCAGTTGATGCTCTGCATAATTTAAAAGTTCGTGGCTGGATGCCGCACTTTCCTCTGCGGTGGCCGCGTTGACCTGAACCACCGTGGAGATCTGATCGATACCAACTCGAATTTGCTCGACAGACACCGACTGCTTTTCAGTTTCCTCTGAAATAGCTTGCATCATTTTCATGGCCTCGGCGGCTTGGCGGGAGGCATCTTTCATAGACTTTTCAGTTGCGGCGGAAATTTCGGCACCCTCTTTGACCGCCGCGACGGCAGTTTCAATTAGTTCCGCCGTACTCTTGGCAGCCTCAGTGCTCTGCTGCGCCAGATTACGAACCTCATCGGCCACAACGGAAAAGCCCTTGCCCGCCTCGCCAGCACGGGCGGCCTCCACTGCGGCGTTCAGCGCCAGCAGATTGGTCTGAAATGCGATATTATCAATCACTTTAATAATATTCTGAATTTCCAAAGAAGCGGAGTTGATGTGCTCCATAGAATTTGCCATTTTCTTCATATGCTGATTGCTCTCAACAAGGCTGCTTTCCGCCTCCTTGGAAAGGCTGCTGGCCTGCACAGCATTGGTGGCATTTTCTGTAATGCCGGAAGCAACCGTGGTGACCATGGCGGACAATTCTTCAACGGAAGATGCCTGCTCCGTGGCTCCCTGCGCCAGCGTCTGTGAACCGTTCGACACCTGAAGAGCATGGGAGGAGACATTGTTGGAAACATCGCGAAGCTCCGTCAGCATTTTATTTAGCATGGCGGATGTTTTCAGCAGTGCATTTTTGATAATGGCAAAGTCGCCATCATAAGAGTTTTTAAATTTCAGATCGAGATTCCCGTGTCCTATCTGCTCCAGAAGCTCCGACGTCTCGCTGATATAAGCGATGTACTCCCTCAATCGGGTGACCAGCGACTGCATGGACGCGGCCAACCGACCAACCTCATCTTTGGAATGTACATCAATGCTGACATCTAGGTTGCCGGCAGCCAAATCGTCTGTAATGGCCGTCAGGCGCTTCAGAGGCTTGGAAATACTTTTCGCAATCAGAAGAATTATGAGAATTACAATGGTAATTGCGATCAGATAGGTTGCTGCATTTACCAGAACCAACTGGGAGGCAGCCTCCTGATATTCCTTTTGTGGGACGGAAGTGACAATCAAAAATTTGCTCAGCGATTCCCGCCCGATAACCGCAAAGGCGTCTTCGCCGTTTTCGTTGTATTGGAACACGTTTCCGGTTGGAATAGAGAGCTCGTCGAGCATTTCCTGTGAGTACCCTGCGGAATCGAGACCTTGCATCAGCAGGTCCTGATTTGGATGCGCGAGGATCGCGCCGCCTCTGGAAATCAGCATCTGGGAACCCGTCTTAAACGAGGTCTGCGCATTAACCACCATGTCGCAGATCGTGGTAATTTGGATATCAATGGCCGTGACGCCGAGAATATCGCCCGACAAACCGTAAACCGGCACGGAAATCGTCGTGACAATGTTATTGGTATGCGGGTCTAGATACGGCTCAGTGACAATATAGCCGTTGTCGATGTCGGATTGTTCAGAAAACCAGTAACTGCGGCTTTTCAGATCAAAATCATCGGGAAACCAGTCCTTGCCGTCAAATGCCAGGTTCGTATTGGCACTGGAGATATAAGCGGACATGATATTCTCCGATTCATTTTGCATCAGATTGGAAAGCATGGTAAAAGCGCCGCTGTAATATGGGGAATCTTTCATATTTTCCACGGTTGAGCCGGACTGCATTAACTCAACGACATTTTGGTCAAGTGCCATTTGCTGGGCAATGGTTATATATTTCAACAGGTAGTTGGAAACATTGGAGACGCTTGTTTGGTTAGACAATTGCACGATTTTGTCTTCACTTTGGCGCATATCTCTTGACGCCATAGTCGACGTGACTACGCAGACGATCACCATAGCCGCCAGTACAATCCCGCCGATGCAAGTAATAATCTTTGCTGCAATACTCTTCATCCTATCAAATCTCCTCATTTTATTGGCACGCAATATCTTTCCTCCGAAATTCACTAGGTTTATCACGTTCTAATATATTTTTCGTCAGAATTTTGGAAAAGTTAATAAGATTTAACAGGCTGCAAACTGTGAATACTGGCAATTAGACGACAATTAGACGAAAGGCAACCAAAACAGAACATATCGTAGTAGCAGGCATCTTATTGGTATATTGATGTAATTCCTTTTAAAAAACGAGTATTTACCTTGTAGCCGTAGATTACAGCTTGCTCTTAAATACACTCAGTTTCACTAAATTTGAAAGAAACATGAATAGATACGGGAGTAGAGCGGATATTTGCAGACTATTACAACGCATATTTATCATTGACACTATCTAACAAATGGAAATAAAAGCGTGTGCAAAAGGCGGGCGGAAATCCGCCCGCCTTCTTTCGCTCAAGTTTCCGTCTCGGCGCTGTCTTTTAAACATTACCAGGGCAAATGGCTTTTTTACTAGAAAAAGCATCCATGATAGGTTGAAAATGTCTAAACATTTTAAATTTTTTGTTAATATTACAAAACCCGTGTGAATTTTTTGTCATATATTCCACTTGAAAACTGCCATTTTACGACTTATATTATTATGAGTACATAGAGGCTTGATGTCAGACGAAGGTAGTTCGTCTTTTATTTGTGTCGTTTGCGTGCACGTTCACGCATTTTTGCGTGCACGTTCACTCACATAATTCTTTGAATGTTTTTGCGACAGCGCAAACAGCATTTTTCTGTTAGAACGGCAGATGTTTTCTTTTTTTCAGGTCAAACGCTTCCCTCTGGTGCATGGCTGCCATCGCGGATATAATTTGTCCCATTCCCGCTGTATCTTTCTGGAAAGAAGAGGAATGATTTATGACAACCATTGAATCCATCGCTCAAAAAGCCGGCGTATCCCGGGGGACAGTAGACCGGGTGCTCCACAATCGCGGAAGGGTCAAGGCCGAGACGATAGAGAAGGTCTGGGCCGTGATGGATGAGCTGAACTTTCAGCCCAACAGTCTTGGCCGCGCGTTTTACCTTTCGCGAAAGAAAAACAAGATCGGCGTGCTGGTTTCTCTCCGCGAGCCGGACTTTCAAAGACTGGTGATGCGCGGGGTCAGCGACGGCATTTCATACGCCCAGCAGTACGGTATCCAGACCCTGACGGAATTTGCCCCTCCCGACGACCAGACCGCCTATCTGGAGGCTTTGGGCCGCCTGATTGACAGCGATATTCGGGGGCTGGTGCTGCGCGGAATTGAGTCGGAACAGGTCAATGCTCTGCTTCGGCAGCTCACCACAAAGCAAATTCCCATTATCACGTACAACGCGGACACGGAGGACAAGCTGCGGGACTGCTTTGTTGGGCAGGACTCTTACAAAAGCGGCGCCTGTGCGGCGTTTTTGATGCAGCAGATTTCTCCAGAAAAGGGGCGCACGCTGATTGTAGGCGTGGATCGGCTTCACTTCTCCAGCGAGGAGCGAATCCACGGCTTTGTCGATCATATCCGAAATTTCCCGGGCGAGGAAATGGAGCTGGCTCCCGTGGTTTACAGTCAGGGCAATCATGATATCTCCTATCGGCTTACTCGCGTCGAGATTGAGCAGTCTCCCGGGCTGACCGGCATCTTTGTCAGCGGTGCGGGCCTTAGCGGCGCCGCCCACGCCGTGGATGACGCCGGACTTTCCGGAAAAATCAAAGTGGTGGGTTTTGACACCACTGATTCCAACGTGGCCTGCATGAAGAAAGGAACCGTGCAGTTTCTTATTGAGCAGGACCCTTATCTGCAAGGTTATAAATCCGTTCAGCTTTTGGTGGACGCGATTTTTCAGGACCGTTCGGTGGAGACGGCATATTACGACACGGGAATTCAAATTAAAACTCTTTATAATTACTGAGGCGCTTCTCGGTTCCCGCGGCTTTACCCTGTTAATTTCAGCAGGCCGGCCTGCTGAAATGGATTTTAGCTCTTACGCAAAGCTTTTCCAACGCGCAGCAACCTGTTATGTGATTGATATGTGATTGAAAGGAGGAAAGTTTATGAAAAAAGTGATTCGAAGCACCAACGACCTTGTGTTGGCGGCGGTGATGGGCGCTATGTCCATTTTTCTGCTGACCAGCAAGCACATTATCACCGGCGTAGAAAACGGGCTCGGCGGCATGTGGGCGCAAGCTAGCACCTATATTCATCTTCTGGCAGGAATTATGCTGGGGCTGTGCATTTTGCAGTTGATCTACGCCATCAATTTCAAGCGGGACGGCGAGCATCAGGCAATCGCAATCCCCATTTCCAAGGAAATCGTCATCACTGCGGTGACCTTGGTTCTCTATGCGCTGCTTCTGCCCGTGCTGACGTTTTTCCCCTGCACTCTGGTGCTGAATATCGTTCTGTGCGGAACCTTTGCAATGAAGGAGAATCAGGGAGATCCCGATAAAGCGGGAAAGCTGCCCAAAAAGCAGCTTGTCGCCATTATCGTCTACTCCGTTGCTCTGACCGTTGCTTTGTGGGTCGTGTTTACCCAGCTTCTCAGGTGTATCCTCCCCTAAATGGGGTTTTGGATAAACAAACCAAATTAAGGAAATGAGGAAACATACATGAAAAAGGCTATGTCATTTGCGCTTGCGTCCCTGATGCTGGCGGGAATCCTGTCCGGCTGCGGCGGCAGCGGCTCCGGCAGCACCGGCAGTGCCAGCAGCGCCGGAAGCACCGGCAGCGGCTCTTCCGCATTGGATTATCCCACCAAAAACGTTCAGATTATCATTCCTTACGCTCCCGGCGGCGGCTCCGACAACCTGGTGCGCGGCGTCATTCAGCATCTGGATCTGGGCGCTACCGCGGTGGCCATCAACGTGGAGGGCGCTTCTGGCTACATCGGCGCACTTCAGGGCTTTAACAGCTCCAACGACGGCTATACCATCATGACCCACAACGAGATGGACCTGATCTCCTACTCCATGAGCGGACAGGCTCAGGATCCCCTGTACGAGGATCTGGAGTACATCTGCGATGTGGTGACCGACTACAACCTGCTGTGCACCAGTCCCGCCACCGGCTGGACCACCGCTCAGGAGGCAATTGATTACATCAACGCCAATCCCGGCACCGTGACCGTGGGCTGCACCGGCTCCAACAACGTCAACTACGGCACCACCATGGAGCTGCTGAAGGCCATGGGCATTTATGACAAGGTCACCATTGTGCCTTACGACGGCGGCGCCGCCAGCGAAACCGCCCTGCAGGGCGGCCACATCCAGTTGGAGGTCAACTCTCTGGCTGACACCTCTGCTTACATCGCAGCCGGCACCAACGTTCCCCTGCTGGTGTGCAATGACGAGCGCATCGACGCGCTCACCGACGTGTCCAGCACCGTTGAGGCTGGCTACAACGTGACCTATGGCAAGCCCCGTGGCTTCTTCGCCCCCAAAGGCACCGACCCCGCCGTTCTGGAGTACATTTCCGCCAAGATGAAGGAAGTCTGCGAGAAACCCGAGTTTGTGGACGCCATGGCCAACCTGGGCTTTACCGTGGCCTACGTTGACGGCCCCGCCGCCAAGGTTCGCGCACTTGCCTGGGCAGAAAGCCTGACCCCCGTCTTTGCGGACATGGCACAGATTGCCGGCTAAACACTATATTATCCTGCGCAGACAGGAAAGGGAGGGCTCTTGATTGTCGACAATCATCCTTGGCTTTCAGTATATCTTCAGTGACCCCATGACCATCGCGTTGCTTCTGCTGGGCATTTTCGTCGGAATTATTTTCGGCAGCATTCCCGGTCTTACCGCAACGCTCGGCGTTACTCTGTTTATCCCATTTACCTATGTTATGACGCCGGTTCAGGGCCTGACCATGCTGATTGCCGTCTATGTGGGCGGCATCAGCGGTGGTTTGATTACTGCCACACTAATTAACATTCCCGGCACCCCGTCGTCCATTTACACTTGCTTCGACGGATATCCTATGACGAAAAATGGCAAGCCTACTCAGGCTTTGGCCATTGGCGTCTTCTGCTCCCTTGTGGGTGGCACCTTCTCCGCGTTTGCTCTGATGGCAATTGCGCCTCAGCTTGCAAAAGTTTCCCTAAGCTTTGGTAGCTGGGAGTATTTCTCCGTGGCTGTGATGGGCCTGTCGGTAGTGGTGGCCATGTGCTCCAACTCCATGATTAAGGGCCTGATCGGCGCTATGTTCGGTCTGATGCTGGGCGGCATCGGCATCGATTCCATCAGCGGCGTGTCCCGTCTCACCTTCGGCTTCTGGCAGCTTCAGGCCGGTATCTCTTCCACCGCGCTGATGATGGGTCTGTTTGCCATTACCGAGGTGTTCAACCAGTCTTTGGAGCTGCACAAACCCCGCCCCAAGATTCACTTTGCAAAAACCACGCTGGTTCCGCCCATTTCCGAGATGAAGACAAGCTGGAAGGCCGTGGGCATCGGCTGCGTGGTGGGCACCGGCATTGGCATTCTGCCCGGCATCGGACAGAACGCCTCTACCCTGATTTCCTACAACCTTGCCCGCACCGTCTCCAAGACGCCGGAGATGTTCGGTCACGGCTGCCCCGAGGGCATTGCCGCTTCCGAAACCTCCAACAACGCCACCAACGGAGGTGCATTGATTCCTCTGGTCTGCTTGGGCATCCCCGGCGATCTGACCACCTCTGCCCTGATCGGCGGACTGATGATTCATGGCCTGCAGCCCGGCCCTCTGCTGTACAGCGAGCATCCGGAGCTGGTGGGCGGCATCATGGTGGCTTACTTCCTGGCAAACGTTGTGATGTACGTGATGGAGCTGGGCCTGATGAAGGCGTTTGTCCGTATGGTCAACGTGAAGCTGTCTTATCTGTTCCCCGCCATTGTGGCATGCTGCGTTCTGGGCGTATATACCCTGAACAACCGTATGTTCGACGTTTGGGTGATGATTGTTTTTGGCTTTGTGGGCTATTTCCTCATCTGCCTCGGTATCGACATGGCGCCCGTGATTCTGGGCTTCATTCTCGGGCCGCTGATTGAGAAATATATGCGCATGGCCCTGATCGCCTCCAGCGGTGAATGGGGACAGATTGCCACCCGTCCCGTGGCCGTATTTTTCGTGGTGGTTGCGATTCTCTTTGTGGTGGTTCCCATCGTACGAAAGCTGCTAATTCTCACCAAAAAAACGACCTAATGCCCTTTCGGGCTACTTGTTCGTAAGCACAGACAGGCAGTCGGGCCCGCTGCTATTGCAAAGAAGCACTCTTTGCAGCGCCGTGCCCGGCTGCCTGTCCTTGTTAAAATTGGAGTGACCGATGGATTTAACCTATAAGGTACCAAGGCAGGCGTATATTGACCTGCTGGCGGACATGATTCGCCGCAACGAGCGCCGACCCATCCGGGTGTTTACCCTTCTTTTATTGACTGTGGTGCAGATGGCAGCCGTCATTCTGCTTTGTATTTTTCGCCTGAATCCGGACCAGCGAATTTTCTTTCTGGTCTGGTCAATTCTTTTGGCGGCGCTGACGGCTCTGCGCCGCTGCACCGTTATGTCCCGGGCCAGGGGCACGCTGCGGCGTTTGGAGTACACCGGTCAGCTTTCCGAGGAGTTCTGGAAGGAGCACAAGCTTGGCACGACAGACGGACAGTTACGCCTGCGCTATGGCGCGCAGCGCCTTTCCTGTCCGCTACACGGTCTTTCCCGGGTGGAGGAGCGGGCAAATGCTCTGCATCTTTACTGCGGGGAAACCATGTTCGACATCGTGCCGGACTCCGCCTTTCCAAATCGGGAGGCCATGGAGCGCTTTGCCCGGTCGCTGCGCGATCAGGCAGCGCATTCCCAGCCACCGCCGGCGAAGCGCGAGGATTTGCTCGAAGGGGGCCTTTCTTGGCACATGGAGGGGAACGCTCTTGAAGACGGGCAATACCTTGCCTTCCGCACCCTTTATTACCGGCATCGCTTTTTGCGCTCCGCCACCTTTGTGCGTCTTGTGATCAGCGTGCTGGCCGTCATCAATCTGTTCCGGGATGCATCCCCCCTCAACATCGCCCTGAGCGCCGCGCTTTTGGTACTGGCAAATTTGGAGAATCTTTCCATGCTTCCGTTTGTCTGCCGCTTCCGCATCCGGCGTGAGGTGGGCGATTGGCTCGGAAGCGAAGAATACCGCCTCTCCCTGCGGGGAAGTACTGTGGTCTTTGCCTCTGACCGGGCAGAGGCGCGCATCCCTGTGGAAAAAATCAACCTCTGCGAGAAAGTCGGTCCTTACTATCTGATTGGCTGGAGCAGTTTCCCCGCCGTGGTGCTCCCGGCTCAGGTCTGGCAAACGCCGGAGGCATCCGCCCTTACAGAGGAAATCAAAGCCCTGTATCAGAGAAAATAGCCTTTTTAAGGCAGGAGGTATCGCTTTCATGAATGCACTGATCGTTGACCCAAGAGACAATGTGATTGTTGCCATTGAGCCGGTTGCCGCGGGAGATACGGTGACGTATCTTGTGGACGGCGAACCCGCGTCGCTGACGGCGGCGGAGGATATCATCATCTATCACAAGCTGGCCATCCGCGATATCCAAAAGGGTGAGCCGGTGGTTAAATACGGAGAACACATCGGCGCCGCAACGACGTTTATCCCCGCGGGGGCTCATGTCCACGTACATAACGTGGACAGCATTAAGGAAGACCGTCGGGCCAAGGAATAAAAGGGGATCACAATCATGACATTTTACGGATATCGCCGCCCGGACGGGCGGGTGGGTGTGCGGAACAAAGTTCTAATTCTGCCCGCCAGCGTCTGTGCTTCGGACGTCACCCGAATCATCGCCCAGCAGGTTGAGGGCAGCGTAACTTTCAACAATCAGCAGGGCTGCTCTCAGGTGGCGCCGGACCAGCAGTATACCATGGACATTATGGCCGGCTTTGCGGCTAATCCCAACATTTACGGAACGGTCGTGGTGTCTCTCGGCTGTGAGAACTGCCAGATGGATCTGGTTGTCGCCGCCATTCGCGAGCGGACCAACAAGCCTATAGAGCAGGTCATCATTCAGGAGGTAGGCGGCACGCTGAAAGCGGTGGAAATTGCCGTCCGTTACGCCAAGGCGATGGTTGCGGACGCCAGCATCCTGCGCAAGGAGGAGTTCCCCGTCTCCGAGCTGATTGTCGGCACGGAATGCGGCGGCTCCGACCCCACCAGCGGACTTGCCGCCAATCCGGTCATCGGCTCTATGAGCGACCTTCTGGTGGCCGCAGGAGGAACCAGCATTCTTTCGGAAACCACGGAGTTTATCGGCGCGGAGCACATTCTGGCCCGCCGGGCCGCCACGCCGGAGGTGCATGACCGTATCTACGAAATTATTACCCGCTTTGAGCAGTCTTTTCATCCTGTGGGTGAGGATGTGCGGGCTGGAAATCCCTCCCCTGGCAACAAGGCCGGCGGCATCACCACGCTGGAGGAAAAATCTCTGGGCTGCATCCACAAGGGCGGACACAGCCCCGTCAACGCCGTGTATGACTATGCCAAGCAGGTGGACCCGAAGCAGGGCCTTGTGATTATGGACACGCCGGGCAACGACCCCGCTTCCGTGGCGGCCATGGTCGCCGGCGGCGCACAGGTTGTGGTGTTTTCCAGCGGGCGGGGCTCCCCCACTGGAAACCCCATCGCGCCGGTTATCAAAATCACGGGCAACAAGCTGACCTTTGCCAAGATGGAGGATAACATCGATTTCAACGCCGCCCCCCTGATCTACGGCGAGAAAACGCTGGAGGCGCTTGGCGAGGAGCTTTTGCAGATGGTGGTGGAAACCGCCAGCGGCAAACAGACAAAGGCAGAATCCCTGGGTTTTACTGAAATCGCAATTGCCCGGGCGTGCAATTTTGTATAAGAAAGGGAGTACACAGATGGAAAAGAAAGTAGTGCGCTGGGGCGTTTTGGGGTGCTCCGGCATCGGAAAAAGCCGCACCATCCCCGGTATGCTTGCCGCGTCCAACGCGGAGTTTTATGCGCTGGCCGGGCGCGACGAGGCAAAGCTGAAGGCTTACGCAGAGCCGTTCGGCCCCAAAAAGCTCTATACGGATTATCAGGCGCTTCTGGACGATGAGAACGTGGACGCGGTTTACATTCCCCTGCCCAACGGCATTCACATGGAGTGGGTGATAAAGGCAGCCGCCGCCGGAAAGCACATTCTGTGCGAAAAGCCTCTTGCCCTGAATGAGAGCCAAGTGGAGGAGATGTTTGCCGCTGCTGAAAAGCACGGTGTTCTTCTGGAGGAGGCCTATGCCTTCCGCCACGCCCAGCTTGTGCAAAAGGTGAAGGAGATCATCGACAGCGGCGTGATCGGCAAGGTCCGTTATTTTGAATCCAAGCACTCCACCTTTGACTCCAACCGTCAGGGCATCCGTTATCAAAAGGGCATGGGCGGCGGCGCAGTGTTCGACGTGACGTGCTATAACGTGAGCCTTGTCTCCTATCTGCTGGGTGCGGATCCCACGGACATGCAGGTGTACTGCGGCTTTGACGCGCAGACCGGCGTGGACACCTCCGACTCTGTGCTGCTGCGCTATGGGCAGGACGTGTCGGCTATGTTGTACGCGGGGCTTGACGCCTATCCCCGCGGCTGCTTCTCCGTGCTGGGTGAGACGGGCCGCATTGATGTGGACCACAAGTTCAACAGCCGTGGCCTGTGCCACATCCGGGTAGGCAAAAACGCCCGGCCCCAGAATGCAGAGTATATCGACGAGGTTATCACCGATTACACCGTCTGGGTAGATGACAACTACTATCTGGAAGTCGAGCAGTTTGGCAACGCGATTCTCAGCGGCGCTCCCCTGCCCATTTCCCCGGAAGAATCCCTGCTGACTGCCAGAGTGTGTGACGCCATTCGCAAAGCCGGCGGCGTGGACTGATCTGCAATTTTCCGGCAAGGGGCTTTTCCCTTGTCGGAAAGATTTAAAAACGCTATCCTGACAGTGTCTAAAATACTCTACAAAAGGAGCGCGGAATATGAAAAAAAGCGAGCTGAGAAAAAGCGGCATCATGGTTTCCGGTTTAGCGCTTGGAACTTGGGCCTATTCGGGCGCAGCCCTCTGGGGCGCAAGCGACAATGCGGCCGCACTGGACACCATTCACTTTGCGCTGGAGCACGGTGTCAATCTGATTGACACGGCGGACCGGTACGGCGATGGCAAATCGGAAGAGGTTGTGGGCGAAGCGCTGAAGGGCCGCCGGGACAAGGCGGTTCTGGCCACCAAGGTTTACACCGACAAGCTCCGCTATGACGACGTGATCGCCTGCTGCGAGGCCAGCTTGAAGCGTCTCCAGACGGACTATATCGACCTCTATCAGATTCACTGGCCCACGCCCGACATCCCCGTGGCGGAGACGTTCCGTGCTTTCGAGGATCTGAAAAAGGCGGGCAAGATCCGCATCGCGGGCGTGTGCAACGCGGGCAAGGGCTGCGCGGCAAGCCTTGCCGACTACGAGGTTGCCATGAACCAGCTCCCCTATTCCCTGATTTGGCGGATTGTGGAGAAGGAAGTCGTTCCCGCCAGCCTTGCCGCCGGTATGCCGGTTTGCGCTTATTCCCCGCTGGCGCAGGGCCTGCTCACCGGAAAGTTCCGGCGCATTGAGGACGTACCCGTGGGCAGACGGGAAACCCGGTTCTATCGCACCGGCCAGACCCCCTGCCGCCACAGCGATCCGGGCTTTGAAGATGAGATTTTTGAATTTATCGGCGTGCTGATGGCTTTTTGCGAAAAGCATGGCTTTGCCCCCGCCGAGGTGGCTATGAATTTCTTAAAGCGTCGTGACTTTGTTCAGACGGTTTTGGTAGGAGCACGCACCATCGCACAGATGGAGCAAAATCTCGCTTCCTATGAAAAGGAAATTCCCGCCGAGCTGATGGAGGAGATTGAAAAGGCATCCGAGCCTTTGAAGGCGGTTATGGGCGATAACGCCGACATGTGGCAGGGTGACGGAGGCCGCATGTTCTAAGCGATAGAACGGCCAGTCCACTACATAGGATAAAAAATCCCCTGCGCGGCTTCTTGCCGCGCAGGGGATTTTTGCTGATCGCCTATCCTCACGGAAAGACCTTTTCCAGCCGAAAAAAAGACGCGGCAAGCAGTCGATTCCTTCCTTTTGGAGATAATTGCGTAAAAAATGGGCAACCTATTATCTGTTAAATCGCTTTGTAAAGGGGAATTTCATGGAGACGTTTAAAAGATTGCCGTTACATGTGGGAATTATTCCCGACGGCAACAGGCGGTGGGCGGTGACAAACGGACTTCAGAAAAAGGACGGTTACGCCCAAGGCATTCAGCCGGGCTTCGCGCTCTATGAGCAGCTCTTGGAACTGGGCATCCGGGAGGCCACCTTTTACGGCTTCACCAAAGACAACAACCGGCGGGAAAAAGGCCAGCGGGACGCGTTTACAAGGGCCTGCGTGGACGCCGTGCGCCTTCTCAGCGGAAGAGACGCCAATTTACTGGTCATCGGCAACACAGACTCCCCCGCTTTTCCGCCTGAGCTTCTGGAATACGCAAACCGGCGTGTTCACTTTGGCCGAGGCCTGATCAATTTGAACTTTCTGGTGAATTACGACTGGGAGTGGGACCTAAACCATCTGGCGGAAGACAAAACCCTCCGCTCCGCCGAAATTTCCCGGGTGGATCTTGTGGTGCGGTGGGGTGGGTGCAGACGCCTGAGCGGCTTTCTTCCCGCCCAGTCGGTCTATGCCGACTTTTATATTGTGGACGACTTCTGGCCGGACTTTCAGCCCGCTCATTTTCTGGAAGCGCTGCGCTGGTATCAGTCCTGCGACGTGACCCGGGGCGGCTGAGGTTTTGCCCCAAGCTGCGAAGGGACGGGAAAGGGCCCTGCTTTCCCGTCCTTTTCCGCGTCCGTTCTCTGTCATATTCCCACCGCTGCAATCATACCCTGTTCGAGAGGTGATGGCTTTGCAGGATTGCGGTAGGTACTTGGTGGATGCTCCATACCCGGAGGTGGGAAAGCTTGCCCACAATTTTGAATACGCCGCTCTTGTGTCCGACGCGTTTGCCGGGGCAGGCTCCGAGGCCACGGCCCTGTCGCAGTATGTGGCCCATAATTTTTACACACTGGAGCATCCCGAGCTTCATTTTGCATATGAGTGCATCGCCTCGGTGGAATTTCTCCATTTAAAGCTGCTGGGCGGTTTGGTTTTGAAGCTGGGGCATGCTCCAACGTTTTTGAGCTATGTCAGCAACGAATACTGGTCCTGGGAATTCCCCGTTTATGCTTATCAGATTCGCCCCATCCTTCTGGCTGATCTCGAAGCGGAAAAAGCCGCCATCGCCCACTATCTGCGGCTGATCCGGCAAATCGACTGCCCGGAGATGCAGGCTCTTTTTCGCAGAATCATTTTAGACGAGCGAAAACATGTGGAGACCATCAATGAGTTTTTAAGGGCGCTGGGCTAAGTAACTTTTTTTGCGTAGCTTTCAATCGGGACAATGCCGCAAAGCGGCATTGTCCCGCGCTTTTTGTGGGTGCTTTCTTTCGTTTTTACGATCCCGCACACGAAGCAGCCCGGCGCGGTGCTGTCCTTTGCATTTCCGCGCCCCCTGTTCCCTTCCGTTTTTTTACTTTCCCGTCTTCCCCACCAGTTTTATCACCTAAAATACCCCAGCCGATTGAATCAAGCCGTAATTTGTGATAAAGTAAACCCATCAATTTCGGTGGAAAGACAGCGGCGGGAATGCCCGCGCACGTTTTCCCCGCCGTCCGGGAGGAGAGGTTCTATTGTCCGGATTCGACCGGTTCTTTTTAATGAATGCGGAGGACGCAACACGCTATGCGGCTGAGGTTCTTCATCTTTTTGAGCCGGGAGAAGACCTGCGCTGTCGGGAGATCGGGGACGGAAACATCAATTACGTGTTCCGCATTGAGTCCGAGGCAAGCGGGCGCTCCGTCATCATCAAGCAGGCGGACAGGCTGCTTCGCTCGTCCGGCCGTCCGCTGGACGTTCGCCGCAGCAAAATCGAGGCCCGGGCGTTGCAATTAGAGGGCGCGCTGGCCCCCGGCCTTGTACCCAAGGTCTACCACTGCGACGAAACCATGGCGGTCATCGCCATGGAGGACATTTCTGACTATCACAACCTCCGAAGCGAGCTGGCAGAAAATCGAATTTACCCTCATCTTACCGAACAGCTTTCCTCTTTTCTTGCAGACACGCTGCTGCCCTCCACAGAACTTGTGCTGGACCGGCGGGAGAAAAAGGAACGGGCCTGCTTCTTCAACAATCCCGAGCTGTGCGAAATTACGGAGGATTTGGTGCTGACAGAGCCGTATGACAACTATAAAGACAGGAATATTGTCACACCGGGCAACGAAGCCTTTGTGGAAGAAGTTCTATATCGGGACGAGACGCTGAAAGCCGAGGTGGGCAAGCTCCGCTGCGCCTTTATGAACAACGCACAGGCTCTGCTTCACGGGGATTTGCACACCGGCTCCATTTTTGCAAACGAGCAGGGCGTGAAAATTATTGACCCCGAATTTGCTTTTTACGGACCCATGGGCTACGACATTGGAAACGTCATCGGGAACCTGTTCTTTTCCCGGGGAAACAAAGCCTTTACCACGCCGGACGACACCGAACTCACCGCCGCGCTGGACAGGACGATTTGCGAATTATACGACAAGACCCGGGAAAGGCTGTCTGGGAAATACGACGAGTTGGTGGAATTTTCGCTATACCGCAGCGGACAATTCAAAAGCTTTTATCTGGATGGCGTGATGGCGGACGCGATTGGCTACGCGGGGACGGAGTTGATTCGCCGGGTGGTGGGAGATTCCAAAGTCTCGGAGCTTACCTCCGTGCTGGACCTTGCCCTTCGTCTTCCCTTTGAACGGGTGCTTGTCAGGCTGGGGAGTTTTCTCATCAAAAACCGGGATCGCCTTTGCTCCGGCGCGGAGCTGACCGGGGCGTTCCGGCATATTCTGACAGAAGGAGAATCGCTATGACGCGCTGCGATGAAACCATGCCGTTTTTACTGCGCTATGAAAACGTGGCGTGGTATGAAGACGGCAGGGTGCAGCTTCTGGACCGGCGGATTTACCCGGCCGAGGTTCGCTTTGCGGAATGTCTTACGTATCAGGAGGTACGGCAGGCGGTGGCGGACATGGTGACCCAGAGTGCCGGACCCTACACGGCGGTCGGCATGGGCATGGCTTTGGCAGCCCACCAGTGCCGGGACATGGATTACGCCCGGCAATCCGCCTTTTTGAAGCAGGCCGCCGACGATTTGGCTCACGCCCGCCCCACCACCGCCAATCGCTATGGCATCATCACCAACCGCTGCGCGGAGGTAGGCATTCAGGCATTGGACGCCGGGAAGGACGCGGCGCAGGCCATATTTACCTCCACGGTGGAGGCCCTGAACCGGCGGTATACCGTCATGCAGTTGGTGGGCGACGCCCTCGCGGAGCTGATCCCCCAAAACGGAACCATCCTGACCCAGTGCTTCGGCGAGACGATTGTGGGAACGGTGATGCGGGCGGCTCTGCGGCAGGGGAAAACCTTTCGCGTCTTCTGCGCGGAGACGCGGCCCTATTTGCAGGGGGCGCGGCTGACGGCAGGCTGCTTTGCGGAAATGGGCTTTGACACCACGGTGATTACCGACAATATGGCGGCCTACGTCATGGAGCGGGAGGGCGTTGACCTGTTCACCTCGGCGGCGGACACCATTACCCGGGACGGGCACATCGCCAACAAAATTGGAACTTTTCAATTGGCGATTCTTTCAAAGCACTTCGGGATTCCTTATTTTGTCACGGGCATTCCCGACAGGGACAAGCCCACCGCAAAGGACATTGTGATTGAACTGCGGGACCCCACGCAGGTGCTTTCCTGCGGCGGGATTTCCCATGCCGCGCCGGGAGTCAAAGCCATTTACCCGTCCTTTGATGTGACGCCACCGGAGCTAATTTCCGGCATCGTGACGGACCGTGGCGTATTCCCCCCGGATGGGCTGGAGCGCTATTTTGACGGGCCGGTGCGGGCTTTTTATTAAAGGAGGAAGCTTTATGCTGATGCAAAAGGAGCGGGAACTGGTGGTCGTATACGGCAGAAAACTGAGCGTGGCGGGGCTTTGCCCCGGCACCAGCGGAAACCTGAGCATTTTCAGCCCGGAAACCGGACTGATGGCGATCAGTCCCTCGGGCATGGACTATGACCAGATTCAACCGGAAGATGTAGTGCTTTCGGATTTAAACGGACATACGGCGGACGGAAACCGAAAACCCTCCAGCGAGTGGGCCCTCCACGCTATTTTCTATCAAAACAAGCCAGAAGCGCGGGCGGTGGTACACACCCATTCCGTTTACTGCACCACCTTTGCCGTTCTGGGCCAGCCCCTCCGGGCGGTGCACTACGCCATCGGCGACGCGGGGACGGACGAGGTCCCCTGTGCACCTTACCGCACCTTCGGAACCCCGGAGTTGGCGCAGGCCGCTATTGTCGCCTGCGGCAATGGAAACGCGGTTTTGCTTGCAAACCACGGGGTTGTAGTCTGCGGGAGCGACCTTCCGGGCGCGTACAGCCTTGCCCGGAATTTGGAGTACGTTGCCGAGCTGCAATACCGGGCGCTGTGCGTGGGCACCCCCAACGTCCTCACCCAAAGTCAGATGGCGCAGGTGCTGGAACGGTTTCAGTCCTACGGTCAGTCCCCGGGAGGGGGCGCGGGCTATCTCCATCCATAAAAACGGACAATGCCGTATGCAAAAGCATACGGCATTGTTTTATAATAAAAAGTAAAATCTGCTGTGGGAAAAAACATTCCCTCATCGCATGGCAATGGTAACTTCGCTTTCCGCAGCAAGATCACCTGCAGTATAAACGGTACATTTGCAGGTGGCAATGGCCTTTTCAGGCCGCTGGGTCAGTATTTCCGCGTGGATTTCCAGTGTGTCTCCCGGCAAAATCTTTTTTCGGAACTTTACATTGTTAATACCCAGGAAGAGGGGGATTTTCTCGGCATAGTCCGGCTTGGTCATCAGCACCAGATCGGTAGCCTGTGCGGAGGCCTCCACCGTATACACACCGGGAAGCACCGGATCGCCGGGAAAATGGCCCTTAAAAATTTCTCGTGCGGGGTCCACATAAAAGCTGGCCACAACACGCTCACCGGGAACAAGTTCTGAAACCTCGTCAATCAGCAGCATGGGGTCCCTGTGGGGAATAATGGCCATGACTTGCTCGTGGTTGAGCTGAACTGCCTGATTCATTTCAGATGCCTCCTCAGTCGTTTTCCGCCCGGCGCTTATAACCGTCCAGTCGGTCGGCGGCGTCGCGGATCGTCTTTGCGTAAAGCTGCTCCGCCCGCTCGGGGAAGGAATCCGCCAGCGCGGCGTAGCGCCGCTCGGATTTAAGATACGCCGACAGATCGCCGGTGGGGTCCTTGGATTCCAGGACGAAGGGATTCTTGCCCTCGGCCTTCAGACGGGGGTCAAAATGATACAAATGCCAGTAGCCACACTCCACGGCGCGCTTTTGCTCCAGTTGGCTGTTGCCCATGCCGCCCTTGATGCCGTGCTCCAGACAGGGGCAGTAGGCAATGACAATGGACGGGCCGGGATAGGCCTCGGCCTCGCGGATGGCACGCAGCGTCTGGGCAGGGTCGGCGCCCATGGAAACCTGCGCCACATAAATGTAGCCATAGCTCATCAGAATGCTGCCCAGGTCCTTTTTGCGCACTTCTTTGCCGCCCGCCGCAAACTTTGCAATGGCTGCGGTGGGAGTAGCCTTGGAGGACTGTCCGCCAGTGTTGGAATACACCTCGGTGTCCATCACCAGAATGTTAATGTCGCGGTTCTGTGCCAGCACGTGGTCCACACCGCCAAAGCCGATGTCATAGGCCCAGCCGTCGCCGCCAAAGCACCAAACAGACTTCTTGGTCAAAAACTCCCGGTTGTCCAGCACAAACTTGGCCGCTTTGGCCGCTTCCTGATTGGGAGTATTGATCTTCTCCAGCGCGGCAATGAGCTGGTCGGACACGGCGCGTGTCTTTTCGGACTCGTCCTTATCCCTGAGATAGGTTTCGCAGGCCTCCTTGGCCACTCCCGCGTCAATCAAGGTCTGAATGCGGAGCAGAACCTCCTTGTTAATCACCTCGTGGGCGTTGAGGAAGCCGAAACCGAACTCGGCATTGTCCTCAAACAGAGACTGTTCCCAAGAGGGGCCGAAGCCGCGCTCATCCTTGCAGTAGGGGGTGGCGGGCAGGGGGCCGCCATAGGCGGAGGAGCAGCCGGAGGCGTTGGCAATGTACATCCGGTCGCCAAACAGTTGGGTCACCAGCTTGATATACGGCGTTTCGGCGCAGCCCGCGCAGGCGGCGGAGAATTCAAAGTAGGGCTTGGAGAACTGGCTGGATTTCACGTTCTTGGCGGAGAAGGCATCCTTTTTCACGGGAGTCTTCTCCACGCCGAAGGTCCAGTTCTCCCCCTCGGCTACCTGGGTTTCAAAGGGCACCATGGTCAGCGCCGTGTCCTTCGCCAGACAAATGTTGGCACAGGAGCCGCAGCCCATGCAGTCGTAAGGAGAAACCTGCATCCGATACTGATACTGGTTCAGTCCCTTGGCCTGAACTGTCTCAAAGGAAGCGGGCTTGTTGGCGGCCTCCTCCTCATTGAGCAGCACGGGGCGAATCGCCGCGTGAGGGCACGCAAAGGCGCACTGGTTGCACTGAATGCACTTGTTAGCATCCCACTTGGGGACCATCACGGCTACACCGCGCTTTTCAAAGCGGGTGGTACCGTTTTCCCAAGTGCCGTCCAGACAGTTATACTTTTTGAAGGTGGAGACGGGAATTTTGTCGCCTTCCTGGCTGTTCATGGGGATAACCACGTCTCTGATGAAACCGGGAATGTCCTTTTCCGGCGCCGCATCATCGGGTGCGCTGGCCCATTCGGCGGGGATTTCAAACTTCCGCACATCGGTCAGACCGCGGTCCACGGCGGTATAGTTCATATTGGTGATCTTCTCACCGGCTTTTTTGAAATAGCTCTTATAAATGCCGTCCTTCATCTCCTTGACCGCCAGATCCAGCGAGATGATGTTGGTCAGCTTGAAGAAAGCCGCCTGTAACACGGTGTTCGTGCGGTTTCCAAGGCCAATCTCCCGGGCAATGGCGGTGGCGTCGATGACGTACATCTCCGTGTGCTTCTTGGCAAGGTCGCGCTTCATCTTGCCGGGAATGTGAGAGGGCAGGTCGGCGTCGCTCCAGCCGCAGTTCAGAAGGAAGGTTCCGCCGTCCTTCAGGTCGTCAGTGACATCGTATTGACCAAGGTAAGACGGCTCGTGCAGTGCCACAAAGTCCGCGGAATTCACCATGTACGGAGAGCGGATGGGGTTTTTCCCAAAGCGCAGATGGGACTGAGTCAGTCCGCCCGACTTCTTGGAATCATAGGAGAAATAGGCCTGAGCATACATGTCCGCCGCAAGACCGATGGTGGTAATCGTATTCTTGTTGGCGCCCACGGTGCCATCGCCGCCGATTCCCCAGATTTTGCAGGAGGTTTCGCCCTCCTTGGGGATGGAGACTTCTTCATAAGGAAGAGAAGTAAAGGTCACGTCGTCCACAATGCCGATGGTGAAGTCGTTTTTGGGCGCTTCGCTTGTCAGGTTATCGTACACGGCGACAATTTGACCCGGGGTGGTATCCTTGGAGGCAAGGCCATACCGGCCGCCCACCACCTGCACGCCGGGGCAGTTTCGGTACAACACGCTCTCCACGTCCTGATAGAGCGGCTCGCCCATGCCGCCGGGCTCCTTGGTCCGGTCCAGAACCGCAACCTTTTTGACGGTCTTGGGCAGAACGGACAGGAAATGCTCGGCGGAGAAGGGGCGGTACAGATGCACCTGAATCATGCCGACCTTGCGGCCATGGGCATTGAGATAGTCCACTGTCTCCTTCACGGTTTCGGCGGAAGAGCCCATGAGAATCACGCACTCGGTTGCATCGGGTGCGCCATAGTAGTTAAACAGCTTGTAATCCCGTCCGGTAAGCTTGTTGATCTCGTCCATATAGCTCTGGACGATGGCAGGAAGCATGGCATAGTGCTCGTTGCAGCCCTCGCGGCACTGGAAGAAAATATCGGGATTGACGGTGGTGCCGCGGGTGGAAGGATGCTCGGGGTTCAATCCATTTTTGCGGAACGCCAGCAACTGGTCGTAGTCCACCAGCTTGGCAAGATCGTCATAATCCAGCGCGTCAATCTTCTGCATCTCATGAGAAGTGCGGAAGCCGTCGAAAAAGTGCAGGAAGGGGTGACGCGCCTTGATCGCGGCAAGATGCGCCACGGCCCCCAGATCCATTGCCTCCTGCGGAGAGGAGGACGCCAGCATGCCAAAGCCGATCATGCGGCAACCCATGGTGTCGGAATGATCGCCGAAAATGGACAGGCCATGGACCGAGATGGTACGGGAAGATACATGGAACACGCCGGGCAAAAATTCGCCGGCGATTTTATACATGGGAGGGATCATCAGCAGCAGGCCCTGAGATGCGGTATAGGTGGTGGTCAGGGCACCGGCCTGCAAAGAGCCGTGGCAGGTGCCAGCCGCACCGGCCTCAGACTGCATTTGAATGACCTTAACGGGTTCTCCGAAAATATTTTTCTTTCCATTGGCTGCCCAAGCGTCCACCTTCTCCGCCATAGTGGAGGAGGGCGTGATGGGGAAAATGCTGGCGACTTCCGTAAACGCATAGGATACGTATGCCGCAGCCGTATTGCCGTCCATGACAACACTTTTCTTACTCATAGTTTGCTTCCTTTCTTCCTCTTATCCGGGGATCGGTGCTTTGAATGGAATCTTGCGCTGCCAATGCGCAATTTCCGTACTGCGGAATCATTTTCCGAAAATGGGGCAAAAAAATATTCACAAATGAAAACACTTATGTTATACTCATGATAAGCGCTTGTAGAGTATTTGTCAAGCATATAACAGACAAAATTCAAGGCGGAATTCTGTGCGAAAGGTTGAAAATATATGGCAAAAGAACAGGTTTCCAGCATTTTGCGGGCTCTGCAAATTCTGGAATGCTTTATGGATTGTGACACCGAATGGACGCTGAAGGCTTTGGTGGAACGCCTGGATCTTCCTACCACCACGGTCTTTCGGCAAATTTCCACGCTGGTAGAGCGGCAGTATCTGGAGCAGGACCCGGTCCGCAAAAGCTATCGGGTGGGGCCCCGGCTCTATCTGCTTTCCAGCGCAATTATGGGGCGCTCCGACATTCGCAGCATGGCCCATCCGGAGTTGGAGCGGCTGAGCGATGTGGTCCAGGAGACAGTGAATCTCAGTGTTTTGCTCGATTATGATATTTTTTACTTGGATAAGGTGGAGACGCACCGCTCCGTGGTGTGCAACACCCGGGTGGGGAGCCGCGCGCCGGCCTATGCCACCAGTGGCGGCAAGGCGATGATGGCCGCGCAGCCGGAGGCATTTGTGGATGAATACTGCGAATGGATGAAGAATCAAACGCCCATGACGGAGACTACCATCACAAATTCCGAGCAATTGCGGGAGGAACTGGTCAAAGCCCGGATAAACGGCTATGCCACGGACAACGGAGAGATTGAGCAGGGGCTGATCTGTATTGGCGCGCCGATCTACGACATGACGGGCCATGTTCGGGCAGCAGTGAGTATTGCCGGGCCCAACTATCGGATGAAATCGGACGAGGCGTTTATAACCAGTGAAGTAAAAAAATCAGCAGAGCGAATCTCCGCTCTGCTGGGCTACCGCAAATGAAAAGGCCATTTTACACACCGGTATAATAATTGCAATTGGCGGGCGTGGACCCACCCAAGGAAAGGAAACAGTTATGAACAGCAAGGAATATCTCAATCATGTGTTTGGATTGGACGGAAAGACCGTCCTGGTGTCCGGCGCTGCCGGCGGGATCGGGTCGGCCATCAGCGAAGGACTGGCTTATGCGGGGGCGGAAGTGTTTCTATGCGGCCGCTCGGTGGAAAAGTGTCAGGCCCTGGCTGATAAAATCATGGCCAACGGAGGCAAGGCTTTTGCCCACCGTTTGGACGTGACGGATATGAGCAGCATCCATACCTGTGTGGACGATGTGACAGCCCAATGCGGAAAAATTGACGTGCTGTTCAATGTGGCCGGCATGAATAAGCGGGAAGGCCTTCTGGACGTGTCCGAGGAGACTTACGACCGGATTATGGACACAAATCTCAAGGGCGTTTTTATGCTCAGTCAGGCCGTGGCCCGGGAGATGTACAAGCGCAAAAGCGGCAACATCATTAACATCGGTTCCCACAACGACGAGGGGATGCTGGGGGGCTGCTCTGTTTACGGTGCCACAAAGAGCGGCGTGGTGGCGCTGACCCGTTCCATGTCCATAGAATTCGCACAGTATGGCATCCGAGCCAATGCCATCAGCCCGGGACACATTCTCACGGAACTGACCCAGGTGACCTGGGATCACCCCACCCGCGCCCCTTGGCTGAGAGATCGGATTGCCATGGGCCGTCCCGGTATGCCGGAAGAACTGGTGGGAATGGCCATCATGCTGGCCTCCGACGCGTCGGCCTATATGACCGGACAGGCATATCATGTGGACGGCGGCTGCCTGTGCGGCGGCGCCCCCTGGGAATACGACACGCAGTATTAACAACAGCGCGTATCGCCCGCGCAATCAGGAAGACGGCACTTTTAAAAGTGCCGTCTTCCTTGTTTTCCCGCAGTGCTTATTTTCGGTATAACTCCGTTAGTGCGGCTACCGTGTATGTGTCCATACCGAAGCTTTAAAGTTTTGGTCCGGCTCGCCCAAATATTTTGCAGAGGGCAAAATTGCAGACTTGTTCTTACCGCGTCTTCCCGCGGAATGTTTTTTCCGGTCGGTCCCAGCGGAGCTTTTCCAGCGCCGAACGGATGCGGGCAGACACCCGATTTCGGGTATCGAGGACCCAGTGTTCGTCAATGGGCATATCCAGTGCCTTGGAAAAAGAATAGTACAGGTTCACCTGCTGGTAATACGTCTCCAACTGCTCGCAGGACTGCCCTTCCGGGACCGGCTTTTCCAAATGCTGCGCATTTAAAGAAAAGCACGCGTGGGCATATTCTGCAAACTGGGTCAGCAGCGCAGAATTTCCCAGAGAAAAGGGAACGCGCATCAAGCGCCACTGAATCTGCTCCGGCAGGTGATAGGGCTCCAGCATATCCAGCAGGAAAAGCTCTGTGCTCACATCCTTCTTGCGGTAATAAGGCAGCAACTCCGTCTCTGTGCTCCACAGCGCCAGCTTTTCCCGCAAAGGCAGCAGTCCAATTTTCAAAATGGCCTCGCTGGGGCCGACCACAGCCTGTTCTATGGGCTCGTCCTCGGCGGCAAGTTTTTCTTCCACCACAGAGATGCGCTCGTCCAGACAGGCTACATATCCGACCTCATAGATGCCGATGCGTCCTGCCCGTCCGGCAATTTGTTTAATTTCCTGAGAGGTGAGAGGTCGGCGGGACTCCCCGTCGAATTTCTCCAGCTCTGTAAAAATGAGGCGGCGAATGGGGAGATTGACGCCCATACCAATGGCATCCGTGGCAACCAAAACCGGGTTTTCCCTCTTAATAAAAGCATCGTACTGTCCCCGGCGCACCTCTGGCGGAAGGTCCCCGTAAATTACGCTGGAGCGGATACCAAGCTGTGCGAGATACCGCGACAAGGACAGCACCGCAGCTTTGGAAAAAGCCACCAGCGCATCGCCCTGCCCAACACTTTTCAGCCGCACCGGAGCGTATTCCATTTGCAGCGGTACCAGACGGGTATATGCCTTCAATTCATACTCGTCACCGCAGTCCCGGATCATGGCGGTCAACTGCTCCTTTGCAAGCAGCGCACCACAAAGATGAATTTCCGGGCAGGGCAGGCCCAAAATGGCCCGGGTCCACGCATCACCCCGCTGGGAATCTGCCAACAACTGTACCTCGTCGATCACCGCTACATCGTATTTGCTGCTTAAATTCGCTTTTTCTACCGTGCAGCAAAGGTGCTTCGCACCGGGCGTCAGAACTTCTTCCTCGCCGGTAAGTAGGCTGCAGGGGAAGCCCTCTGCGTTTAGTCGCTCATAATTTTCCAGCGCCAAAATTCGCAGCGGCGCCAGATAAATTCCTGATGGACTCTGACGCAGGCGAAGCAGCGCCTGGTAGGTCTTTCCGGTATTTGTTTCCCCAAGGTGAAGATAAAACATTCGCTTTTCCCGCCGTGCCTCCGGGTATCCGTCCTGAGGATATGGGGGCAGCAGGCGGCGAAATTCCTCCCGAACCATTCCGGGAATATGGTTTGAAAGCAACACTGCGAGAATTCCGGAGCGCAGATACTCGGCGCGGTTTTTTTCCACAACGGCATCAAAGCTGTAATTTGTTCCCGTCTTGCGGTTATACTGCTCCAGCACCCTCCGGGATACATCATCCAATAGCGCGGTATATTGGGCATAGACGGTCTGTCCGTCCGGAAAATCGGCCAACGTGAGATTTCCAAGCTGCCGGAGCTGGCCGCGGATAGAGCTCTCGTTATGCCACAGGCTGCGGGCACGTGACGAAGATGCCTGCCGCTGAATTTGGGAAAAATTGTGCCTTACGCGCTCAAAGGCAAGGCGCTGCTTACGCTCTTTTTTCATTCGGATATTACCCCGCCATTCGTGTTTTTGAACCATCAGTCTCTATTCAGGCTGAAACATTTTAGAAGTTTTGTATAATTTTGGGTCTTACTTCTTCTGCAAAAAATGCTTATAAAAGATTTTTTCCAACTCATGTCCCTAAAAAATTAGCAAGATTAACAAAAAAATTAACCCGATTCATAGGAAGTGCTGAAAAGGTCTTTGCGTGCTTGACAAAAATTTCGCAAAAGTATATAAAGCTGTTATAAGCGATGTATTCCCGGCCGGGATATTTTTTATTCCTATATTTCGGAATGTAATTCCGCATGACGGAATAATGGCTTTGTGAGGGGGTGCTGGGTATGGCTACTGTCGCGGTGGTTATACTGCTTCACATGGCATCGCATGTATGCGCCGAAGCCCCATGTGTGTATGGCGACTCATTTATGGCAAACGCATAAATCCAAAAGGAAAGGGAGTACTTATCATGTCTGCTGGCGTATTTTTGGTAATCCTGGTTCTCTCCATTGCAGCGCTGATGCTGCTGATTATGAAAGCAAAGCTGCACCCGGTGTTTTCCCTGTTTTCCGTGGCTCTGGTCATGTCCCTGGTCATGGGCTTCTCCTTCCCCGAATCTCTGGTGAACATCAATGCCGGTTTCGGCGGCACCTTGCAGAGCCTGGGCATCCCCATTATGCTGGGCGCCATTTTGGCAATGGGTGTGCAGGATACCGGCGCGGCTAAATCAATTGCCAACTTCTTCATTCGCCTGTTCCACGGCAAAAATCTGGAGCTGGCACCTGCTCTGACTGGTTATGTGGTGTCCATCCCCGTGTTTGGCGACATCACCACCATCCTGACCTCCAACATCGCAAACGTCCTCTCCAAGCGCAAGCACATTTCTATGGGCAAAATGGCCGCTTTTACCCAGACCGGCCTGAACCTGACCCATGCCATGGTCCCCCCCACCCCCGGCATTCTGGCTGTGTCCATCATGCTGGGCGCTGATCTGGGTCTGACCATCTCCTGGGGCATTGTGGTTTCCCTGATTGCGTTCTTTGTGACTTGGCTGGCGCTGCGCAAGTGGACCGACAAGGAATTTGTGGAGCCGGTCCCCGCGGTTGTGGCTGAGATTGAAGAGACCAATTCCGACAAGGTCAGCGACATTCTCATCAAGGGCGAAGACCTGCCCGGCACGTTTGCTTCCTTCATGACAATTCTGATTCCTGTGTTCCTGATTGCCTTCAGTTCTTTCGTGAAGATGGCCATTCCCGATGCTGATTCTGCGGTTCGTGGCATCACTGATATTCTGGGTGATAAGATTGTTGCTCTGGGTCTGGGCGTGATTTACACCATCTTGCTGGCCATCGCCCACAAGGCTTCTGTCCGCAAGAGCAACGAGGATGTGACCGGCAAGGACCCCAAGGATTTCCGCGACGTGGTGCTCAACAGCTGGTTTGCCCGCGGCATGGAAGTTGCCCTGCCCGCACTGCTGATTACCGGCATGGGCGGCGCTTTCGCCACCGTTATCAAGTCCTCTCCCGCCATTGAGGGCTTGAGCCAGGTGATCGCCGACTCCGGCGTGCCGGGTCTGCTGATCCCCTTCCTGGTGGGCGTGATCATGATGACCGCCGTTGGCTCCATGACCACTGCCGGCCTGACCGCCGCCGGTGTTATCATGCCCATGATGGCTTCTCTGGGCCTGACCCCCATTTCCACCGCTTTGGCCATCGGCGCCGGCACCATGATCTTCAACCATGTCAACAACTCCGGCTTCTGGGTTATCAGCAAGTTCTTCAACCTGGACCTCAAGCAGGGCCTGAAGTATATCACCATTCCGGATGTTGTGGCCGGTATCACCTGCTTTATCCTGATCTTCATCTTTGCTGCCATCGGCTTGTTCTAAGCGCGGCAAAGGATTCCACACAATATCACAGGGGAGCCAGTACCTTCTCCTGTAAGCGCAATGCCTAAGGAGAAAATGGCTTGCCGCTGTGGATGCAGCGGCAGGCCTTTTCCCGATTTTTATGCAGCCAAACAGGAAAACAGGAGCTTCGGCAAATTATGTAAAGCTCCGCCGTTAAAAAGGAGAAACATTCTATGAATCAAAAGAGCATTAAGGAAAGAGCCCTCTGGGCGCAGTTCGACGCGCTGGAAATGGGTTCCGGCTGGGACGACACCGACATTACCAAGCCCCAGATCATGATTGAAGACGTGTTCGGTGACTCCCATCCCGGCAGCGTCCACCTCAATCAGCTGGCCGAGCAGGCCAAGTTTGGCGTGTTTGAAAAGGGCGGCTTTCCTGCCCAATACCATGCCACGGACGTTTGCGACGGCTGCGCGCAGGGCCACGACGGCATGAACATGGTGCTGGCCTCCCGCGAGGCCATTGCCAACATGGTGGAAGTTCACGCATCCGCCGTGCCTTGGGACGGTATGATCCTCTCTTCCAGCTGCGACAAATCCATTCCCGCCCACCTGAAAGCAGCCGCCCGTATGGACATCCCCACCATTTTTATGCCCGGCGGGTCCATGCGGCCCGGCCCCCATATGACCACCTCTCTGGTGGCAGGCGACATCTCCCTGCGTCAAAAACGCAAGGACGCCATTACGCCGCAGGAGGTCCGAGACTATAAGCTCACCGGATGCCCCTCCGTGGGTGCGTGCACCTTCCTTGGCACCGCCAGCACCATGCAGTGCATGGCAGAGGCAATTGGCCTGGCTTTGCCCGGCAGTGCTCTGGTTCCCGCCACTATGCGCGATATTTTGCAGTATGCCCGTCAGGCCGGACGGCAGATTATGAATCTGGTAAAGTTGGGCATCACCCCCAGCCAGATTATGACTCCCGCCGCCTTCCGCAACGCCATCATTGTTCACAGCGCCATCGGCGGCTCCACTAACGCCACCATCCATCTGCCCTCTATTGCTCGGGAGCTGGGTTACGAGCTGCCCATCGAACTGTTTGACGAAATCAACCATCAGGTGCCTCATCTGGGTAACATCAATCCCTCCGGCGCCCAGCTGACCGAATCCTTCTGGTTTGCAGGCGGTGTGCCCATGGTGCAGGTGATGCTTAAGGACATGCTGGATCTGGACGTGATGACCGTCACCGGCAAAACGCTGGGCGAAAATCTGGAGGATCTGGAGCGGGACAACTGGTTCAACCGCAACCTGGGATATCTCGAAAACTACGGTCTGACCCGCGATCAGGTAATTTTTCCGGTGGACAAGGCCCCCGAAAAGGGCAGCGTCGCCATCCTCAAGGGCAATATCGCCCCGGAGGGCAGCGTAGTCAAGTACTCCGCCTGCGTGGAGGAGCAGTGGAAGGTCACCGGCAACGCCCGCGTGTTCAACCACGAAGAGGACGCTTATGCCGCCGTGGTTAAAGGCCAGATTAACCCCGGCGATATCATTGTCATCCGGTACGAGGGTCCCCGCGGCTGCGGCATGCCCGAAATGCTCATGACCACCGAGGGCATCGTGTGCGATGAGCGACTCAACGGCAAGGTCGCCCTGATTACCGACGGACGCTTCTCCGGCGCAACCCGCGGCGCGGCCATCGGCCACGTCAGCCCCGAGGCGGCTGCCGGCGGCCCCATCGCCTTTATCGAAGAGGGCGACATTATTTCCTACGATATTATGGAGAGAACCATGAACCTCACTGGTATCCACGGCGTGCCCTGCACCATTGAGGAGGCCACAAAGGTTTTGGAGGAGCGCTCCAAGGCGGGCATTCTGCCCCGCGAGAAGCGCAAGGGCTTCTATAAGCTTTACACTGACCACGCTATCTCCGCTATGAAGGGCGCGGGTCTTGAATAAACGGGGAATCTGAAAGGAAATTAATTATGCAAGCAGCTTATCTCGCGCCGGCCATCACATTATTCCACGAAGACGGTACTCTGGATCTGGAAAGTCAGGGAAGACTCTTTGAGAATCTGATCGAAAAGGGCATTGACGGTATTTTGGTGGAGGGAAGTTCCAGCGAATTTTTCGCGATGCCCATGGAACAGCGCAGCATTATGGCGAAGTTTGCCATTGAGCGCATTAACCATCGTGTGAAGCTGATTATTGGCACGTCCAGCATGGTGGCACAGCAGATTATTGACTTTTCTAACGAGTGTCTGGACGCGGGCGCCGATGCGGTGATGATTCTCCCTCCATACTATTTTCATTTCGGAGCTGAAGCCCTGCTTCAGTATTACGACCGACTGGCCAGAGAAATCCACGGCCCGATCTATATCTATAATTTCCCCGACAACACGGGCTACACCATTCCGCCCGCAACGGTGCTTCAACTGGCCCAGATGCACCCCAACATCGTGGGCTTTAAGGATACCATTTCCGGAATGGACCATACCAGAGAATTGATTAAGCTGATCAAACCTCTGATTCCCTCCTTTGAGATTTACTCCGGTTTTGACGATAACTTCGCCCACAATGTTCTTTCCGGGGGCAACGGCTGCATCGGCGCGCTGAGCAATGTGGTGCCCGAGGTATGCACCGCGTGGGTGCGGGCCTTCCGGGAAAATAATTTGGACGGCATCGCCGCAGGCCAGCAGAGCATTGACCGCCTGATGGATCTGTACGCCATCCGCAGTCCTTTCCTGCCTGTCATCAAGGAGACGGCCCGTCTGCGGGGAATCTGCACCACCAGCGCCGGTACATTCCCCATGCCCAACGCCACAGTTGAAGACGACGCCCGCATTCTTGAACTGCTGGGCCGCGAAAATATTTTGTAAACCGCGCTGCACAACGCACTTCGACAGGACGCCCGTAATATTAAAGAGTGAATTCATAGAAACATCCCGAATAAGAAAAAATGAGGATGAGAACCGATTCATACCGGTTCTCATCCTCGCTTTATGTGTCTGTGTAGGGCAGACAGGTGCGAATTCTCCTGCAAAGTCTGCTTGTACGACGGCAGCGCAGCGCAAAAAATGCAGACAGATAGCCCCGCAAAGCACCTGCTACGCCTGTGTCGCGGCGGCGACTTTGTTTTGAATGTCCCGCGCTTTTGCATCGTTTTTTATCCAGCCTGCAAAAATCTTATTTTACTTCCCGTGTTATCAAAATTCAGAATTCCATTTTCCACAAAACCGTGTTACAATATTAGTAAAGTGGACGGTCTGCCCGTTTGCGCCCGCCGAAGGCGGAGTCCTCGAAAAGGGAGGTTCCCATGGCGGAGCTGGAAAAATTGAAACACACACCGGCAGCGGCCCGCATTCGCGCCGCTGCACAGAGGGGCGCTCTGGCCCACGCGCTGCTGTTCACCGGCCCTGGCGACCGGGCGGGCGCGGCCCTCTTTGCCGCCGCGGCGATGGAATGCACGGCAGAAAAGGAACCGCCCTGCGGCGTGTGCCCCGCCTGCCGCAAGGTGCTTGGGGGCATTCACCCGGACGTAACCGCCGTGCGGGACGAGGAACATAAAAACCTCTCCGTGGACGCGGTGCGCGCCGTCCGGTCGGATGCGTATATCCGCCCCAACGAGGGGGCGCGGAAGGTCTACATTTTTGAGGACTGCGCCCTTTTAACAGAGCAGGATCAAAATGTTCTGCTGAAAATCGTGGAGGAGGGCCCGCCCTACGCGGCGTTCCTCTTCTGCGCGGAAAACCCGGCGGCAGTGCTGCAAACTCTGCGCTCCCGCTGCGTGGAAATCAGGCTTCACCCTCAGGCGGAAGACGGCGACGCGACGGAGCTGTCCGCCGACGCGGAAGCCCTGTGCCGCGCCGTGGGCGAAAAAAAGCGGGGCGGGGTGACGGAGTTTTTGGTGGAGCTGGAGCGAAAAAAGACAGACCGGGAGGCACTTCAAACTCTTTTGGAGCAGGCCCACGGCCTGTTTGCAGATGCGCTTTTGATCTTCTATGGACAGGAAGTGCTGGGAAAGAGTGAAAAAACGGCCCGGTTTCTTGTAAAAAACTTGACAAAACAGCAAATCATGCACACAATAGAATTGTTGCAGTCATATTGCCGGGAGTGCGCGTACAACGTGGGTGTCAACCACGTGCTGGGCGCCCTGGCCGTCGAATTGGAGGGTATCCTTTGACCGAAGTAATCAGCGTCCGCTTTCGTGGCGGCTGTAAAAATTATTATTTTGCCCCGGGGAACCGGGAGATTAAAATGGGCGATCAGGTGGTCGTGGAAACGGCGCAGGGGCCGGAGTTTGCCACCTGTACGGAGGGGAACCACGAGGTGGAGGACTCCGCCATCGTCCATCCCTTAAGCAACGTGGTCCGCATGGCCACCGAGAACGACCGGCACACCGTGGAATACAACCGCAAACGGGAGAGCGATGCCTTTGACGTCTGCGAGAAAAAAATTCAGGATCACGGGCTGGACATGAAGCTGGTAAACGTCTCCTTCAGCTTTGAGGGGACCAAAATTATTTTCTACTTTACCGCTGACGGGCGAGTGGATTTCCGAGAGCTGGTGCGGGATTTGGCCGGGGTGTTCCGGGCGCGGATTGAGCTGCGGCAGATCGGCGTGCGGGACGAGGCAAAGATGATCGGAGGCCTTGGTATCTGCGGGCGGCCCTTTTGCTGCTCCCAGTTTCTGGACTCGTTTTTACCTGTTTCCATTAAAATGGCTAAAACGCAGAACCTAAGCCTGAACCCCGCTAAAATTTCCGGCACCTGCGGGCGGCTGATGTGCTGCCTAAAATACGAACAGAACGCCTATGAAGACGCAATGAAGCGGATGCCGAAGGCCGAGTCCTTTGTGCAGACGCCGGACGGCCCCGGCAACGTGCGCAGCGTGAATCTTCTGCGGGAAACCGTGAAGGTGAGCCTTGATTCTGCACCGGAGCCTCAGAAGACTTACCACAACTGTGAAATCCGGGTCCTGCGCAACGGCAAGGGCAGCCGGGAGGGCATTGAAATCCCCCGTGAGCGGCCCGAGCGCTACGTGGAAGAACGGGAGGAGGAGGACATTCTGCAATTTGTTTCCTCCGAGCCGCTGATGTCCATGGGAAAGCTGGAGGATCTGCCCAGCCGGGAGCGTATTACTCTTCCGCAGGACGGCGAGCGCCGGAGTTCTTCCCGCCGCCGCCATCGCGGAGGAAAAGGCGGCTCCGTCGGGAAAAAACCGGCGGTACAAAGCACCGCGCCCGAAAAGCCCCAGCCACCTCACCCCGCCAAGCCCAAGGCTCAGGCAAAGCCGCAGCCTCCCAAGGGCGACCGGCCCGCCGGGGAAAAGCCCCGCGTGGAAAAAAGCGAAGGGGGCCAGGCGGTCCGCCGTCCTCATCACAGGGGCGGCCGTCGCAGAGGGGGCGGAGGAGGCGGCCAAGGCCAAGGCGGAGGCGTCACCGGAGAATAAGCACTTAAAAACAAACGGCGGGGAGAGGGGAAATTCCTCTTCCCGCTTTTATAAAATTGGGAGGAACGGCATGGGAAAGTTTGACGGCGTATTGCTAGCCAGCGATTTTGACAACACTTTAATTTATACCGAGGAGGCTCTGCGCTCTGGCCGGCCCATCCCGCCTTTGTCGGCAGGAAACCGGGCGGCGCTGGAGTCTTTTATGGCTCAAGGCGGGCGCTTTACCGTCGCCACCGGCCGGGCACTGCCCGCTTTTGAGCGGCTGGCCCCGCTGGTCCCTATGAACGCGCCCAGTGTGGTGTGTAACGGGGCGGCGATTTACGACTTTGAAAAGGGCGAATATCTGGAGACGGCACTTCTACCCGAGCAGAGCCGGGAAAGGGGTCAGGAGGTACTGGACGCATTCCCCCGGGTGGGAGTGGAGGCATATCACCTGGACAGCGTCATCCACGCGGTGCAGGTAAACCATATTATCCGCGCCCACGAACATCTCACCGGCGTGCGGGTGCGGGCGCTGCCCTGCCTGACGGAGGCCCCCCTGCCCCTAAGCAAGCTTTTGTTTGAAGCAGAGCACAGGGACCTTATGCAGGCGGAGGAACTTATCCGCAGCCGGAACTGGGCCGCGGAATACGAGTTGATTTACTCCGGAAAAACTCTTTTGGAGCTTACCGCGAAGGGCGCGGACAAGGGCGGGATGCTCTGCCGCCTTGCGGCGCATCTCGGCATTGCGCCAGAGCATGTATATGCAGTGGGCGACGAGCGCAACGACCTGACCATGCTGGCGTGGGCTTCTCAGGGATTCGCCCCCGCCAACTGCGTGCCCGAGGTGGCCCGCTGCGGGGCGCAGCTTGTCTGCGACGCCCGGGACGATGCATTGGCGGAGGTAATTGCCGCGCTGGAGGAGCGCTATTCCTGACGGCGGCGACACAAATCCTATGGCCTTTTTGTTTTGTGGAAAATTGTTTTTTTGGTATGCTTGCCTTGCCCGCAGAATTTCCCGCAGGGAGCGGCCGCCCCACGAAAGGAATCGGTTTTTTGAAGGGCCGCTCTGCACGGCCCTTCACAGCTTTTATAATTTTCTAAAAAGATCTTGACAAACGGCAAATCTGTGTTATTGTATTACTTGCCTAGAACAATAGAACAGGAGGTGCGGTATGAAGTGGCATTTTTCAAGTGACGCACCCATCTACTCTCAATTGATTGAGCAGATCAAGGTGGGCATCGTATCCGGCGCGTTTCCGCCGGGAGAGCGGCTTGCATCGGTGCGGGACCTGGCCGTGGAGGCCGGAGTCAATCCCAACACCATGCAGCGGGCTTTGACAGAACTGGAGCGGGACGGACTGGTATACAGCCAGCGGACCGCAGGCAGATTTGTAACGGAGGACACGGCGATGATCGAATCGGCGAAACGAAATCTGGCAGACCGTCAGATTCAGAATTTTTTGACGGCAATGACCCGCTTGGGATATGAAAAAGAGGAAATTTTGACGCTGGTGCGTCGGGAAAACACGGGGGAGGGTTTAACGCATGGCGATTTTTGAATGCAGTGAGCTGACGAAGAACTACGGCCGCGCATTGGCTCTGGACCACCTGAGCCTGACGGTGGAGCCGGGCCACATTGTGGGACTCTTAGGTCCCAACGGAAGTGGCAAAACCACCCTGATCAAGCTGGCAAACGGCCTGCTGACGCCCGACTCCGGCGCGGTGCTGGTGGACGGAAGAGTACCCGGTACGCCGACCCACGCCATTGTGTCCTATCTCCCGGAGCGCACCTGCATCCCCCTGTGGATGAGCACCCGGAAGCTGCTGGACTTTTATCAGGATTTTTATGTGGATTTCCGCAGGGAGCGGGCGGAGGAGATGCTGGCACACCTGAACATCCGGATGGATCAGACTATTCGCCAGATGAGCAAGGGCACCCGGGAAAAGGTGCAGCTGATCATGGTGATGAGCCGGGCGGCAAAGCTGTATCTGCTGGATGAGCCTATCGGCGGCGTGGACCCGGCCACCCGGGACTACATTCTCAACACCATCATCGGAAACTATGATCCCGAGGCCGCTGTGATCATCTCCACGCATCTGATTGCGGATGTGGAGCAGGTGCTGGACGAGGTTATTTTTATCAATCAGGGGCAGGTCGTTCTTCAGTCCTCCGTGGATCAGATTCGGGAGGAGAAGGGTATGAGCGTGGATGCGCTGTTTCGGGAGGTATTTAAATGCTGAGAAAACTGATCAAACACGAATTCCGGGCCACGGCCCGGGTGATGGGACCGCTGTTTCTCATTATTCTGGTTCTGGCGCTGACGGCAAATCTGTCGCTGCAATTTCTTCTGGATGCCTCAGGCTTTTTCCCCAATCTGATGGGCGGGCTTCTGCTGTTTGCCTTCGGCATCGGTATGGCTGCACTGGTGATTATCTCCATCGTGCTGATGGTGGAGCGCTTCCGCGCAAATCTGATGGGCGACGAGGGCTACGTGATGTTTACCCTGCCCGTCTCCGGCCACCAGCTTGTCTGGTCCAAAATCATTGTCTCCACCGTGTGGTTTATTGCAACAACCGTTGTGGAGGCGCTGGCAATTCTGGTGTGCGCCTTCGATCTGGATCTGCTGCGTGATATTTTTGACTCCTCCCTCTTTGGCCGCACCCTCGAGGCCATCAAGGCTTTGGTTGTGGAATACGGGCTGAACCTGCCCATGATGGCGGTGGAGATCATCGCAGTGTCTCTTCTGGCCTGTGCGGTGCTGTGCCTTGAATTTTACGCGGCCATTGCTGTGGGCCACAGCTTCGCCAATCATAAATCGGCGTGGAGTGTGCTGTTCTTCTTCGCATTCCAGTTTGTCACGCAGATTGTCAGCGGGCTGTTTGTAAACACGGACTTTTTTACAGGTCTTTTCAACACCGGCGGAATGAACAGCTTCCATCAGCTCATGGCTGTTCTCATCTGCATGGAGCTGCTGAACGGAGGAATCTTCTACGCCGTCACCACGGTGACGCTGAAAAAACGCCTCAATTTACAGTAACCGGTATTAAATAAAAAGCGGAGCGGGATTTTTCCCGCTCCGCCGTCCCGGTTTCATTGGAAGGAGCGGATTTATGGCAATTTCAGAGACAACAGTTCCCGCGCTGATCACTTTTTTTATGGGGATGACCCCCATCGTGGAGCTGCGGGGGGCTATCCCCTACGGCGCGGCTGCGGGTCTGCCCCTGTGGGAGTCCTTTTGGCTGGCATCAGCGGGAAACATCCTGCCCGTGCCGATAATCATGCTGTTGATTCGCCGGGTGTTTGCCTGGCTGCGCAAGGGTGCGTGGTGGGGTCCCAAAATTGACGCACTGGAACGCCGCGCTCACCTGAAAGGGCGAGTTGTGCAAAAGTATCGTCTGGCGGGCCTGATTATTCTGGTGGCGATTCCCCTGCCCGGCACGGGGGCCTGGACCGGGGCGCTGGTGGCTTCCCTGCTGGACATCCGAATGCGTTATGCCCTGCCCGCCATCGCGGTGGGAGTTCTGATTGCGGGGGTATTGGTTACGCTGGCTACCGGCGGCGTCATCCGGCTTTTTTTCTGAGATTTGGCAGCACCGCGCAGAAAACATTGCCTGAAATTACATAAAAGGCTGCGCTTTGATACGACGTTAAAAATCGTACCAAAGCGCAGCCTTTCATTTCAGAACACAGGCCTATCCATCCAATTAGTTCAGGGAAAACTCCTCGGTGGAAAGCCTACCTTCCCACTCGCGTCCGTCCGAGCGATAGTATTGGCGCGTGACGGATCCGTCGGTTTTCGTATAGTCAATGATAAAGACCTGCCCCGCCTCCACCAGCATGGGAAAGTTGTCATAAGGCAGCACATCCCCTGTCTTGGGCTGGGCCTTAAAATCTTCATAGGCGGTTTCAAGCCGCCAAAACGCTCTCGACCGAACGCCCTTCAGAAGTCCCGTCATATCTTCTTCGCCAAAGTACGATGCCTGATACGCTTTCCCCGCGACCGTCACCGTTTCCACTTTCAAGGGGTCGATATCCTTTGCAAGCCAGGAAAGATTCTCGGAATAAAGAGCCGAGCCATAGCGCGCGGCAAGCTGGTTTGCCATGCACGGGACGGAGCCGGTGGTATACTCCATCGCGTCAATTCCGGTGTGGGCGCCGCCATAGATTCCCATGACGCTCTCGCCGTCCAGCAAGTCAAACTCGCGGATAAAATTTTCCGTCATCGTGTTTTCACGGTATACGTTGTCATCTTTCCCGTAATAAGTCTCCCCCTGACGGACGGCCTCCTCTGTAAGCCGGTATTGTTCCGAATCCTTTTGGCCCGCTTCCTCAAGCGTCTGCAAAAACCGCTTCCCTGTGGTTTGGCGCTGGTGCCCCACATCCGTCCCGTGAAATACTGTTTCGGGACACTCACGTTTGATTTTCTGATAGAACGCCTTCACGTCCGGGGTATGGGCGTCGGTTCCGTCCCAATCGTCGTAGACCGCGTCCAGAATTGCGTCGCCGTCGTCCTGCATCCACCTGTTTAAAAATTCCCCGGTATAGTAAGGGAGCTCCACAAACAGATGGCGCATCCCCCGGGTGTTGTAATTCTCCTGCCACAGTTCAAATTCCCGATTCAGTATTTTTTCAACGCCGTGCTGCTCTCCGTAAAGATAGATCTCGCCGCTGTCAGAGGGGGGAATTACAGAGATTGCGGACGCGGAAGCCGCTGCGGATGCCGCGCTCCCTGCCCCCGCAGGGGCGCAGGCCGAAAGCGCCGCCAAAAACAGCAGGGATACAAGCAAGGAACAAAATTTTTTACAGTTCACGGGATACACTCCTTCGGACATGAAATCCATAGTTTCCGGTATTACCCGGCGTGTTTACAAAACTCTGCGCCCCGCGCTCCAAACCGCCCGCACGGCCCCTTCCTGCCTGCGGCAGACAGCCCGGGCCAGTCGTTCCTCCGCCGTGGGCAGCGGGGTCAAGGCCGCGTCGTCCAGCACCATGGCATGGAGCGGTTCTCCCACGGCAAAGCCAGATTCGGCACGGAAAAAGGCCGCGCCTGCGGAGGTAGCCAGATACCAGCCCTCCGCCACAGAGAGGGCATCCGTTTTCCAGTCGTCCAGAATGCGGCGGGCCTTGGAGGCCCGGATGGTGGAGGCGGTCACATCGAACATGGAGACCGTGTCCCCTCCTGCAATGTCGCTGCCCAATGCCACCTTAACGCCCTCGTTCAAAAGCGCGCGAACCGGGGCTACGCCGGAGCAGAGGTTCAGGTTGGAGTCCGCGCAGTGGACCGCGGTAACACCAGCCTCCTGCATAGCCCGCCGCTCCCGCTCATCGGAAAAGACGCAGTGGGCCATCACCGTGCGCTGGTTCCAAAGGCCGTATTTGGCATAGGTCTGCCAGTACTGTTCGCAGTCAGGATACAGTCGGCACACCCACGCCTGCTCCGCCTGATTCTCCGACAGGTGAGACTGCACGGGCAAATTCCGCTCCGCCGCCAGCTTCCCCAGAAAGGCCATCAGCTCGTCGGTGCAGGAGGGAGTAAACCGGGGTGTAAGAATGGGTTTTATATGGGCAAATTGTCCGCACTCATCCAGCCAGCGAAGGGTTTGCCTCATAGATTCCTCCGTGGTTTCCTGCAAGCTCTCGCCGCCGTTGCGGTCCATGTTCACCTTGCCCACATAGCCGGTAACTCCGGCCGCTTCCAGTTCCTCCATCAATATCAGCGTGGCTTTCCGGTGGAGGGAAGAAAACATACACACCCGGGTAGTTCCGTTTCGGATCAGCTCCGCCGCCAGCGCGCGATACTGCTCCCGCGCGTACTGTTCATCGGCAAAGCGCGCCTCCGTGGGAAAAGTATAGGCATTCAGCCACTCCAGCAGCGGCAAATCCATGCCGGTGCCCAGCATGGGGTACTGAGGTCCGTGGAGATGAAGGTCCGTAAAGGATTGGGTAATCAGACAGTCTCCGAAATCCTCCACGGACGCGCCGGCGTACCGCTCCGGCAGCTCGTCGAACACGCCGGTAATCACGCCGTCCTCCAGAACAAGACAGCCGGGGGTGTGAACCTCCAGCTTGCCAAGGGATGGAGCGGAGACAAGGATGCCTTTTACAATGGAGGTCATAAAATCGCTTCCTTTCCAAAAGTCCGACAGAACGAAAAAAGCGCCCGTCTGCACTCCAGTGCAGCGGACACCCATAGCAGAGCCTTTCGGCGGCTCCGTAGAAACTTTCGCACCGTTTCCAGCGAAATTATATGAGCCTTTTCAATTTTCTGCCTCAACATAAGAGAACAGCTTCACAATAGCACAGTTTTTCTCGGATTGCAAGCCCCGTCACACCCGCCGCCCATTCCGCTTATACTGGTGCATATGGGCGGTGTCCCGCTTAGCGGAAAAGCGGGGCAATTTGCGCGCAATCCGGCTTCGGACTTCCGGCAGCGGGCAGGCGTCTTGAAAGGTGGGTACCATTACATGATTCAGCCGCTTTTGTGGGCGGCGGCCGGAACGGGGTTTACCTTTGCCATGACCTCGTTGGGCGCCGCCACAGTCTTCTTCTTTCGTGACATACCAAATGACAAAATTCAGCGGGTACTGCTGGGCTTTGCCGCGGGCGTACTGACC
>NZ_DALZCH010000006.1:0-6017 GCF_031978065.1 Oscillibacter sp. | reverse complement strand
GGCTGGGTCCCGGCAGCAGGGGGAATGCTGCGGGGCGTGATCTTTCTGGCGGCGCTGGACGCGCTGCTCCCCCGGCTCCGGCGGGAGCGGGAAATTGCGGACCCCAGCTGGAAGCAAACCGTTCTGCTGACCACCGCTATCACCCTGCACAACATTCCGGAGGGAATGGCGGTGGGCCTCGCCTTCGCTCTGGCGGCGCAGGGAGAGAGCTTTGCGGGTGCGGCGGCTCTGGCCATCGGCATCGGCATTCAAAACTTTCCCGAGGGCGCAGCCATTTCCCTGCCACTGCGTCAGCAGGGCTGGAGCCGCCTGCGCTCCTTCGTGGGCGGTGCGCTCTCCGGCATTGTGGAGCCATTGTTCGGCGTGGCGGTGGTGCTGGTGGCGGCGGGCGTTCGCCCTCTGATGCCGTGGCTTTTAAGCTTTGCGGCAGGGGCGATGCTGTATGTGGTGGTAGAGGAGCTGGTTCCTCAGGCCCACAGCCGTGCCGGAACCTGCGGCTTTGTGGTGGGCTTTCTTATCATGATGGTGCTGGACGTTGCGCTGGGATAAGCCAAGCGCAAAACGGACGCAGGGAGTTTCCCTGCGTCCGCCGTTTTTTTATCCAATTACTTTTCCCGCGTCGGTTCCAGCGGAAGGCCCGTGAGAAACCGCCGCACCATGTCCAGACCCGTGTTTGCCGCCAGTGCGCGGATGCGCTCCCGCTTCCGCCGTCCCAGCGTAAGCTTTCGGCAAAAGGTCCCCTTCGGTGTGCACAGCCCCAGATACACAAGCCCCACGGGGTTACCCCGCTCGTCCGCATCCGGGCCCGCCACGCCCGTGACGGAAATTCCAAGCTCCGCGCCAGTGACGGCGCAAACACCCTCTGCCATAGCCCGGGCCACAGGCTCGGACACCGCGCCAAATTCGTCCAGCAGCGCCCACGGCACGCCCAGCACGTCCGCTTTTACGGACGTCCAATAGGCCACCACCCCGCCCCGGTACACGGCAGACACTCCCGGCAGCTCCGTCATCCGCTGGGCCAGTAACCCTCCGGTGCAGGACTCCGCCGTTGCAAGACTCAGCTTCTGTTCCTGCAAAAGCTTCTTGCAAGCCTCCTCCAGCGAGGAGACGTCCACCCCGTAGATCACATCTCCAAGGGCTTTCTTCACCTCGTCCACCACGGGGGCAAGCATCGCCTCCGCCTCGTCACAGGTTTTGGCTTTGGCGGTCACCCGCAGGCACATTTCGGCGGGCTTTGCATAGGTGGCAAGGCTGGGATTCTTCATCTGGGACATTTTATCCCGCAAAAGCTGGTCCACGGCGGACTCTCCTATGCCGAAGCACAGAATGTCGCGGGAGAGAAGTACTTCATCGGACAGGCTCCGCAAATACGGTTCAGCATGGCGGTGAAGCATGGCTTCGCACTCCTCGGGCGGTCCGGGCAGCATCAGCACATGGACGCCGTCTTCGTAAAAGGCGCAGCCGGGGGCGGTACCCACGGGGTTGTCAAACACCGTGCAGCCCTCCGGCAGCTCCGCCTGCCGCAAATTGTTCTCCGGCATGGGGACGCGGAACACAGTTTCATAAAGCCCGCGAAGCTCTTCGGCGATATCCCCCCGGAATGTCAGCCTGCGCCCAAAGGCCCGGCAGACCACCTCCTTGGTGAGGTCGTCATAGGTCGGCCCCAGACCGCCCACGGTGATGAGGACGTTCGCCCGTTTCCGTGCGATGTCCAGCGCCTCTTCCAGCCGTCCGGGGTTATCCCCCACCACGGTGTGCCAAAACACGTTGACACCCAATCCGGACAGGCTTTGGGAGATCATTTGGGCATTGGTATTTGCGATGCTGCCGAGAAGCAGTTCCGTTCCCACGGCAAGAATTTCAGCGGAAAGCATTATCACTCAGAGCCCTTCTTATTGGATTTTTCGTCTGTGTGCCGCGCCTTAAAATAATTAAATAGATTGATTGTTCCCCGCGAGAACGCTCAAACCGGTGGCCACAAAATAAAGCGCCTCAAAGTCGTTTCTCAATGCCACCACCAGCCAGAGCACCCCCGCCGCGAAAAACAGCGCGGCGGCGCCCAAATTCTTCCCTGCGCATTTCACGGCTTTACACGGATTCTTTCCCGTCCCGCCATGGCTTCGCTCATTAGACCCTCGATATCCAGCACCGCCTCCGCCGCCCGAACATCCTCCAGATTGGGCCGGGTGCTGGGATGCCGGGGCGTGAACACGGTGCAGCAGTCCTCATAGGGAAGAATCGAGGTTTCATAGCAGCCGATTTCGCGGGAAATGCGGATAATCTCCACCTTGTCCATGCCGATGAGGGGCCGCAGGACGGGCAGTGTGGTCACATCCTCCGTCACTCCAAGAGCGGGCAATGTCTGGCTTGCCACCTGACCCAGAGACTCGCCGGTAATCAGCGCCCCTGCGTGGATACTCCGGGCAACCTTTTCGGAAAGGCGCATCATAAACCGGCGCATGATGAGGGTAAAATACTCCTCGGGGCAGTGCTTGCGGATTTCCTCTTGAATTTTGGTGAAGGGAACGATATGCACCGTCACCCGCCCGCACCACGCCGTCAGAAGCCTTGCAAGCTCCAGCACCTTGTCCTGCGCCTGTTGGGAGGTATAGGGCGGAGAGACAAAGTGAACCATCTCCAACTGCACGCCCCGGCGGGCCATCATCCACGAGGACACCGGCGAGTCGATTCCGCCGGACAAAAGACTCACCGCCGTGCCTCCCATGCCGATGGGCAGACCTCCCGCACCGGGAGCGGCGGGCGCGTGGACATACGCCGCCTTTTCCCGAATCTCCACATGCACCGTCAAATCCGGCTTGTGGACATCCACAGCCACATTGGGAAACCGCTCCCCCAGAAGGCCGCCCACGGCCTGAGAAATCTGAATGGAATTCAGGCGGAACAGCTTGTCCGCCCGCTTGGACTCCACCTTAAAGGTCCTCGCCGCCGCAAATTCATCCTTCAAATACGCCGCCGCCGTTTCAAAAATGGCGTCCACGTCCTTTTCACAGGGAACGGCCCGGGCCACATTCACCACGCCGAACACCTGACGGCAGGCGGTCAGCGCCTCCGCCATGTCGCAGTCCTCACTCCTGGGCTCCACATAAATGGTGCTCTGGCGCAGAGTTACGTTGAAACTGCCGCAGTGGCGCAGACGGCGGCTGACGTTGGCCACCAGCTTGTCCTCAAAGGTATGGCGGTTCAGCCCCTTCAGGACCACCTCGCCCAGCTTCAGCAGGAAAATCTCCCGCGTGTTTTGGTTTGTCATAGAACCCTCCGATTGGTTGAATTGAAATATTTGGGCGAAGCCCTGATAAAAGGCACTTTTCACCGCAGTGCGCGGCTTGACAGGACCCAGCCTGTCTCAAGATGACAATGCCTATTCCGATGACGGTAGTCCGGCCCTGCCCAAAGGACGCTCACCCTCTTAAAATCTCCGTGTTGCGGTACTGCACGGCCTCGGCCAGATGGGACGCTTCGATGCGTTCCGATCCTTCCAAATCCGCGATGGTGCGAGCCACCCGCAGCACCCGGTCGTGGGACCGGGCGGTAAGGCCCATCCGCTCGAAAGCGGATTTCATCAGTTTGTCTCCCGCTGCGTCCAGTCCGCAGAAAGCGGCCAGCATGGAGGGCGGAAGCTGGGCGTTGCAGGTCACGTTCGTCCCCGCATAGCGGGCAAGCTGAACCGCCCGCGCCGCCAGAACCCGTTCCCGCACAGCGGCGGAATCCTCCGGCGTGGTCTTGCGCCGCAGGGCCTCGTATTCAACCGACGGCACGTTGATGTGCAAATCAATGCGGTCCAGCAGTGGACCGGAAATTTTCTCCACGTACTTCTCCACGTCCCGCGATGAGCAGGTGCATTTCCCGGTCGGGTGCACCTGTTAAAGTAGCCGCGCGCGAGGCCCCTAAAGCGAATTGCTTTCAATGAAATATCATAGCGGCAGATTCCAATAAAGTCAATTAAAATCCCCCGTAAGAACTTCCTAGTTCCTACGGGGGATTCTCTTATTCTTTCGTTTCTCCTTTGGTGGGATGCTTAATAGCGCCCCCTACGCCCTCCATCCGCTCCATACGCTCGTCTATGGCCTTGCGTATGAAATCGTTCAGGCTCTCCCCTACCGCGTCCGCTGCGGCCTGTATCTCGGCTTTGCGGCCCTTTGGGACAAACGGGTAAAGGCGGTCATATGCCTTGGCATTATATTTCGCCTTGCTTTCGTTTGAGGTCTTCCCTCCCATATTACATCAACTCCTGCTGGCATTATAACATTTATCAAATACTTACGCTAGTATGCAACTTGCACAAGCATACTGACGTAAGTTTGTTTATTATTCCATCTTGCGTACTACCGCAAGTATGCTATACTAAGACCATAAACCAAACAACACGACAGCCGAAAGGCAGGAGGTAGCGAAAATGTACACAGAACACTACGATAATGGCGATATTCGGGTAACGTTCAGCAGCAAAGAAAGCTACTGGGACTTTTTAGAAGTAGCGACATTCAAAGAAACCCCGTGGGCAACCAGGGTGTGGGATAAGGAAGAATACCATCTGGCGGCGGATTTCCCCAAAACTCGGAAAGAGTATTACAACTGGTAAAGCCGCAACCCGCCCCGCCGGTCGGGCAATAGGCCGGTAGAAAGGATAGCGTTATGAGCAAATTGGAATTATCCATCGATGACCGTGTGACTTTAGTTGACGCTCTTATAAATTCAATAGTTTGTGAAGAAAAATGTGCCAGCTTCTATGATGAAATATCTTCCAGAAATCCCGATGCGAAGTCGATTGTTGATGGTTGCAGAAAGCGAGTTGCTGCTTACAGCGAGCTGAAAAAGCGGATTCAGGCGTGAAACAAAAAAACTCCCCGGAGCCTACCAATGGTAAGCTCCGGGGATAACTCAAGTTTTTTGCTGTGACCCAAACATAAATCCAAGTATTGTCATTACAATCAGTTTGAAAGCCTCGAATCCGCTTTTTAGCAATTCGTTATCCGGCTTCCATAATGAGAGGATAATGCAGAGGAACATCAGGAAGATGCACCATCCAAGAGTAGCGGAACCAAGAGTAAATCTTTTGAAATCAAGTGAGGGTGTGTCCGTTTCTCTTGATAGGGCGCAATCTTTTTGGATTGTCCTTTCTGTCTCGGGTGGGACATCTTCGTCAGAAAGTATTTCCGGGGGAATTTTAACATCCAGAGGTGTCATTCCTCATTTCCTCCTCAGAAATTGTTTCTCCGCTTCTCTGATACGCCGCATACCATCCCGAGCCCGCCGTGTGCGTCTTTTTCGACAAATCCACAGCGCCCCAGTTTTTGTATTTATTCCAAATGTCGTCTATGCAGGATTTTAGGACTGGGTTGGCATCCTCGTCCACCATTTTTGCTTTCCCCTCCGCATTACGAGCGTAACTTTTTATTGGCGATGATCCAAATGTTTTAAATTCAGAATAGACAGAGGGGATTACAGGCCCATACGGCCACGGCTCAAATCGTTCAAAAATAGGTAAGATTCCAGTTTTCTTTACATATTGAACGCAAACATAATACAATAGCTTCTGCAATTTCATTGGAGTTACTGCTATATGCTCTCTTTTCGCTCTGACCAAGATGTTGTTACTTAAGTTTTGCGCTGTTGCTTTCACAAAATCGCCCTCCTTCTTAAAAAAATCGGCCTTATGTTTATCTATATTATATAACGATTGCAAGTGAAAAGCAATAACCACTCTCCTTTATATGTATGCAGAAATACCTATAATGCACTTCTGAATACATCGTCAAACAACTTTTAAAGATGAAAAAGCTCCCCAGGGACTAACCATGTCCCCGGGGAGTCTCTTTTCTTATACCGCCGTCTCCATTCCTTCAACCTCCAGCTTCCTATCAAACCCGCCGCCCCGGTAGATAAACACCAGCGTGCGCACCATCTCGTGCGTCAGGTTGATCACATCGCCATTGCCGGTCGCGTCGGAGCCGTCGCCCTGAATGATGCCCGCCGTCATGAGCTTATCAATAATAGGC
>NZ_DALZCH010000005.1:22884-61620 GCF_031978065.1 Oscillibacter sp. | reverse complement strand
AACCATTCTTTTCAGGTTTGCCGCCGCCCTCCCGGACAGCTTTGTTAGATTACCAGTATACGCCTTCATTGTCAACACTTTTTCGACCATTTTTTCTCTTTTGCTCATATTTACTATGTTTTCTGTTTACACCTCCCTTCCCACTGTCTAATTTGGCGGTTGCGGTCCTTTTTCAACTTTAAAAAAGAATACGGCCCCGACGCGCTAATTTCGCACCGGGACCGCCTTTATTCAATTTAATTCTCTCGGGGATAAGTTTCCGCAATGGAAGCGGAGCCAAAGCTGCTGGCCGGCTCGCCATCCATCAGGTATCGCACCTGCTGCACCGCATCCAAAGAGGTCAGGGACAAAGCCAGCGCGTCCAGTGCGGTTTGCACGTCCGCATTCTCTGGCAAAGCGGATAGGAGGGCAGCAGAGAGGTTCACATAGCACACTCCGTCGCTGAGCTGCGTGGTCAGCACTGTAAAGCCCTCCGGCAAGGCGGAGATCATCTCCCGCTCCGTCGGCCCCGCCTCCAGAGCCGCCACCAGGGCGGAAAGCTGCGTATCCCCCTCGTAGAGGTCCAGCCTGTCCTGAACGCCCATAAGCTCTCCTGCCTCGTTCAAAAACCACAGAGTCACCGGCACGGTGCTCACCACGTCTTCCATGCTGCTCAGCAAAAGATCCCCTCCGGTAAAGTACTGCTGATTCCGATAGGCCAGCTCCTGCCCCCGGACCGTGACGGAGACGGAGCGAATCTCCGGAAGCTGTGTCAGCGTCAGTGTAATGCAGTAATCCGCGATGGTCAGCGCCACACCGGATAGCGTGCTATACGGATAGGAGAGGTCCACCGTGGCATGACCGTCATCCAGCGACGCGGAGAGAAGCTGCGTCCCTCCCGGAAAGGGGCTTTTCAATTCTTCGCTCCGAGGCCCCTCGAGAAGAACCTCCGTCAGCTTCTCCGCGACGGTTCGGGTATCTGATTCCTGAAATCCCTCCAGCAGTACCGGCTCGGACTGAACCGCGTCGCCTCCGGCCGCGGCCCGCAAATCCTCCGCCATATAATATAATGTATAGCTCTCCGCATCCGCGCCCTGGGTCTGGCGCGTCGCATAAACGCATCCCGGCAGCAGCGCCAAGGCGCACAGCAGCAAAAGTCCACGAAATTTCATTCTCCGCCGCCTCCTTCCTCTACCCGCGGCCAGTGGACAGTGAATATCGCACCGCCCTGCGGACGGTTTGCCGCCTCCACAGATCCACCCCGGTTTTTCACGGTGTCCTGCACAATGGACAGCCCCAACCCCGTGCCGCCCGCGGCCCGGGAGCGTGCCTTGTCCACCCGGTAAAAGCGCTGAAAAATCCGGGGTAGATCCTCCTCTGGAATGCCCACGCCGTCATCTGCCACCGTCAAAACGGCCCGTCTTCCCTCTCGGCGCAGGGAAACCCGAACCTGTCCCCCGTCGTGGGAATACTTCACCGCGTTGTCCACAAGATTGTACAGCACCTGATGCAGCTCGTCCTTCGTGGCAAGCACCCGGCAGTGCTCGGCAGCGTCGCAATGAAGCGCAATCCCCCGCGCTTCCGCCACCAGTTCCATCATCCGCAGCACCTGCTCCAGCACCGGCGCCACGTCCACCTCCGACGGCATCGGAACCGCTCCCCCGTCCAGCCGAGTCAAGCGGAGTAAATCCTCGCTGATGCGGCTGAGGCGGTCGGCCTCCCGGCCGATGTCCGCCACAAACTCCCGCGTGGTCGCAGGGTCTATGTTCTCTGTCTGTAAAATAGAATCCGTCAGCAACCGGATGGCGGCCAGCGGCGTTTTCAGCTCGTGGGACGCATCGGATACAAAGCGCCGTCGAACGTCCTCCGTAGTTTGAAGGCGGTCTGTCAGGCGGTTAAACTCGTCGCCGATCTGGGCAATCTCGTCGTGGCCCCGGACAGCCGCCCGGTGGCTGTAAGCTCCCGCCCGCACCTGGCGGATGGCGGAAAGCAGCTCGCTGATTTTCCCCGTCAGCGCCCGGGACATGATAAAGGACACCACCAGCACCATAGCGGTGACGATGATGGACAGATTCCGAATGTTGCTTTGAAAGCCCCGCAGCAGCGCCGCCTGCCCCACATCGTACTCATAGGCATACACCGCGCCAATAATGCGGTTTTGGTACAGCACCGGCGCAGCCGCCCGGCTGCGGAACGCGCCGTTGCGATAACTGGAGGTGAACGCATCGTTCCCCGAAAGAGCCTGCACCACCTCGGTATACAGCGCATAATCCCCCACCGCGCCGTCGGACTCTCTGGTGTCGTAGAGCACCTTCCCCGCCGCATCGGTGACCAGAATCCGACTCATGTCGGCGGCCGCTACCAGCGTCATGGCGGCGGAGACATTCTCCTCCGTCAGACTTTCCAGATTCGCAAGGGCAGATACCATCACAGATACGCTGTTCTCCATGGCGGTGGCCTTGGAGCGAAACGCCAGATCCTCCGACACGATCAGCGGATAGGTGTTCAGCAGCACCAGTACCGCCGCAATGAGGAGAATATAGCTCAGCCCGAATTTAATCTGAAGGCTGCCTCGAACCCGCGGCCGCTCTTTTTCCTCAGCTCTTGAAATAGTAGCCAACCCCCCACTTTGTCAGGATAAGCTCCGGCTCCGCCGGATTTTTCTCCAGCTTCTCCCGCAGACGACGGATGTGGACGTCCACCGTCCGATAGTCCCCGCCGTAGGAATAGCCCCACACCACGTTCATCAGGTTTTCCCGGCTGTATACCCGCCGGGGATTGCGCATCAAAAGCTCAATCAGGTCATATTCTTTCGCCGTCAGTTCCACGGTTTTTCCGTCCCTGAGCGCCACCCGCTGCTCCGTATCCAGAGACAGGTCCCCCACGGTAATTACGCTGCCCTGCGCCCGCTGAGTTCCCCCCGCCCGGCGCAGCAGCGCCCGCACCCGGGCCTTCAGTTCCATAATGTTAAACGGCTTTGTGAGATAATCGTCCGCTCCGGATTCAAAGCCCATCAGCTTGTCCGCGTCCTCGCTTTTAGCTGTCAGCATGATGACCGGCACGTTGGAAAACTCCCGGATGCGCATGCATGCCTCGATTCCGTCCAGCTCCGGCATCATCACATCCAGAATCACCAGATCGAAGCGCTCGCTCCGGGCAAGAGACACGGCGGCGGCCCCATCATAAGCGCACTCCACCTCATAGCCCTCGTTCTCCAGATTGAACTTCATGCCCTTCACCAGCAACTGTTCGTCGTCAACCACCAAAATCTTCAAACCTCAGCGCTCCTTTTCATTTATCCGACACTTACATACTCCCGCAGGGCGGCAAGCTTCCCTTCGCCAATTCCGCTGACGTTCACCAGCTCCTCCACGGTTTCAAAGCGCCCGTGTTCCTCTCGATACGCAACAATGCGCTCCGCCAGCTTTTCGCCGATTCCCGGAAGGGTGGCAAGCGATTCCCTTCCGGCGGTATTGATGTTGACAGGCCCCGTTTCCGGCCCTTCCTCCGGCAGTAGTTCGGAGGCCGAAGCGGTTCTCTCCGTGCTAACCGTGTAGCGCCCCTCAGCCCCCGCACTTTGAGCGTGGAACAACAGCGCCAGCAACAGGCAGAGAAACATCGCTGTCAGAATTAGCAGAATTTTCTCAGTTTTTGTTGGCTGAATTTGTCCCGTCACGGTTGAACTCCCCCGAAAATTTTGTTATACTGAAATAGAATGCAGAAGCGACAGGGCTTTTGTCGGACACGATCCGCCCGCCGCAATATTGTTAGATACCCACTCAGTGACGTGCATTGCCCGCTCCCAGAACCGGGCCGCCGGAAGGGCAGCACCCGAATCCTATCACACGCTATAGCTTTCGGCTGTGGCAAAACCGAGAGCAAGATAGCTCAGATGCCAGTATACTTGCCGCTATGCGGCTATTATAGCCATAGCTGCCTTGCAGCTTAGTATATATTTTAAATTAAGTATCATAGTTGCATTGCAGCTATTATACCACAGATTATTGGAGATTGTCACATGAAAATCAAACGCTTCCTCTCTGCTTTTTTACTGCTGATGACGGTGGTGGGCTTCTGTGCCGTCCCTGCCGCCGCCGATGAAATCACCCCGACGCCCGATCCGGCAATTACGGCCAAGGCCGCGCTGCTGATAGACAGTGAAACCGGCTCGGTCCTCTATCAGAAAAATGATCATGCCGAGCTGTACCCCGCCAGTCTGACGAAAATCATGACCGCACTGCTGACGCTGGAGGCAATCGATCAAGGCAAGCTCTCGCTGGATCAGGAGCTGACCGCCTCAGCCTCCGCGCTGACGGGCCTTGCCTCCGACGGCAGCTCCGCCGGGATTCAGGTGGGGGAAACCATGAGCGTGGAGAGTTATCTCAAGTGTATGCTGGTGGTTTCCGCCAATGAGGCCTGCGACGTGCTGTCCGAGGCGGTCAGCGGCAGCGTTTCGGATTTTGTGGACGCCATGAACGCCAAGGCCAAGGCCCTTGGCTGCAAGAACACCCACTTTGCCAATCCCAACGGACTGCACGACTCCCAGCATTACACCTCCGCCTGGGATTTGTATCTCATCACTCTGGAAGCCATGAAATATCCGGAGTTTATGGCTATTTGCGACATGGGCGTGGCAGAGATTCCCGCCACCAACCTCTCCCCTGTCCGCCGTCTGCGCACCACCAACTATCTGCTTTCCAACTGGCGAGCCGTCGGCTATGTCTACTCCGACGCCCACGGCATCAAAACCGGCTCCACCTCCGAGGCGGGGCATTGCCTCGTCTCCTCCGCCACCAAGGGCAGCCGTACCCTCATCAGCGTTGTTCTGGGCGCGGATCGGGTCGTCGGAGCCGACGGCGTGGCAGACGTGCGGAGCTTTTCCGAAACCCGGCGTCTGTTTGAGTGGGGCTTTAGCAACTTCTCCACCCAGACGGTTCTCTCCGATTTGGACATGCTGGCAGACGTTAAGGTGGATCTCAGCAAAATCGACAGCGTGGCCGTTCACCCCGCCGACCGGGTGGATCTGCTTTTGCCCAACCACGTAAAGTCCGAGGATTTGGAGCGGAAGCTGGACCTTCCGGAAACCGTGAATGCTCCCGTCACCGCAGGGCAGGAGCTTGGTTCCGTGGAGATGTCTCTGGACGGCACGGTATATGCCACCGTCCCTCTGGTGGCGTTGAACAGTGTAGAAGCTTCCAAGCTTCTCACGTTCTGGTTCAATGTTCAGCAGTTTTTCAGCCGCATGGCCGTAAAGGCGGCGCTGATTGTTCTTGGCATTCTGGTTCTTTTGGGAATCGGCTGGAAGCTCACTTTAGGCCGTCGGAGATACCGCTATGGAAAGCCCTCCCGCCGCGCCCGCGGCTACCGGGGACGGCGCAGATAATTGCATAAAAAAAGCAGTCTCGCGGATATCCGCAAGACTGCTTTTTGCTTTACAGAACTGTGACAAGCTCCTCCATGGGCTTGCGATCCTCGTGCAGGCGGGCGGGATGGGCGCCTTCTGCCGGATAGCCGATGGGCAATAGGGCGACGGGCGTACAGCCCTCCATCTCGGGGAACCGCTCCACCAATGCCGAAGGGTCAAACATCCCCACATACGTGGTGCCAAGCCCCAAATCCGCAGCCTGAAGCATCATCTGGGCGGCCACAATCGCCGCGTCAATCTCGCCGTGGTTCTTGCCGTCTCCCTCCCGAATCCATGCCTTTTCGGCCTCATAGGCCACAACCAGCGTCAAAGGGGGATGAAAATGACTGCCGGCACAGGCGTCGGCCTTTGCCAGCGCCTCCTCGCTCTTCAAAACGAAGATGCGCTGAGGCTGTTTGTTGTGGGCGGTGGGGGCGCTGCGGGCAGCCTCCAGCACCAGATCCAGCTTCTCCTGCTCCACTGGGCGGTCACTGAACTTCCGCAGGGAATAGCGGGCTTTCTCCAACTGTGCAAACTCCATGTCAGGTCCTCTCTTTCGTATCGGCGTCTTCGCGTCTTTATAACGGCTTTATATTTTAATTGTATCACGCCGTCTTTTACTGCGCAACCGCAAAATACATACGGTCGTGCGGGTCTCTTCCAATCACACGAAAAACTCCCAGGGCCAGAGCGGGGCGGCTTTTCATGAAGCACCGGCGGTGCGGCGGGGCTGACCCTTCCGGGCTCTCCGGAGCGGAGCTTGCCCGCGTCCGCCCCGCGCCCGCCTTTTCACGGGAACCCCTGACCGAGGTCCCCGGAAACCGAAAAGCAGTCGGCTTTTCGGGGCCTCGCCCAGCCCTGAGACAGTATATGCCCCGCCGGGGGGAAGCGTCCGCCCGCTTCTCAGCCGAATCAGAGAAAATCAGAAGGACGAAGCGGAGCCTTTCTCCGTCCCGCCTTATGCTATTACGTACATCCCCGCTGCTCACTGCCGCCGAGCCGTCTCATAGTCGCCGCCCCGGCGATAAAAGGGGCAGCGCCTCGCATCGGCCCGGAGAAACCGCTCCATCTCATCTTCATCCAAGTCCATGCTGCAAAAGTCGGCTTCCGCTTCCTCATCATAGTTCAGATGGACGCATTCCTCGCATTTTCCGGTCATATCCAAGCTCCATTCTTTCTCCACGCCCAAAGGCCATCTTTTCTCTCTGTCAGCCCGACCGTCAAATTGGTCGAACCTCAGGTACGAAAGCGCCGCCTATCGGGGCGAGACCATGTCGTAAATCCCATCAATATGTATTTTGCGCCGAATCACCAACTCTTCCAGCGCTTCCCGGCTGTCGGCGGGGGCCATCCAGCACATGCCGCACCCAGCCGTGACGCTGCGTGGCACTGGAATCAGCCGCCCCGGCAAGCCTTCTTCCCGGCAGGCTTTTTCCATAGCCATGGCCCCCACGGTGGTGGGGAAGGTGATGATGCACACCGTTTCGGCCATCACAGCTCTTCCGCCAGCGTCCGCACGGCGGCAGATGCCTGATCCGCCTCCGAAACAGTATTGAAGTACCCGAAGGAAAAACGTACCGCGCCCTGCTCCTCCGTCCCCAGTGCCCGGTGGAGCCGGGGTGCGCAGTGTGCGCCGGGGCGGGTGGCAATTTGGAAGCGCTGCTCCAGCTCGTCGGCCACCATGGCGCTGTCCCGTTCCCCCAGATTCAGCGCAACAATAGGCGCGCGGATCTCCGTCCAGAAGTCTCCGTAGACCCGCACGCCGCGAAGCTCCGCAATCCGCTCGTAAAACCGGCGGGCAAGGGCAAGGTCGTGGGCGCGGACCTTCTCGATGCCTGTTTCATTCAGCCAATCCAGTGCCGCTCCCAGCCCCGCGATGCCGTGACCGTTCAGCGTCCCCGCCTCCATGCGTGTGGGGTACTCCGGAGGCTGGGTTTCGGAAAAGCTCTGCACCCCCGTGCCGCCCACCTTGAAGGGTCGGATTTCCACGCCCGTTCCCACGCACCGACCGCCGGTCCCCTGTGGTCCGTACAGCCCCTTATGACCGGTGAAGCACAGGGCAGTAACACCCCGGGCCTCCATGTCGATTGGCAATAGCCCCGCAGTCTGTGACGCGTCCAGCACAAACAAAAGCCCATGGGCGCGGCAAAACGCACTTACCCTGTCGAGGTCCAATACATCGCCGGTAAGGTTGGAGGCATGTGTACACACCACCCCGCGGGTGTTGGGCTTAAGGAGCTTTTCAAAATCGGCGTAATTGATCCTGCCTCCGCCGTCGGCGGGAACAAAATCCACCTCACCCCCCTGCGCCCGCAGCCGGTAAAGAGGCCGAAGGACGGAGTTGTGCTCCCAGTCCGTGGAAATCACATGGTCGCCGGGACCGAACAGGCCAGATATCGCCGCATTCAGCGCCTCGGTGGAATTTGGGGCAAAGCACACCCGTTCGGGACCCTCGCAGCCAAACAGGGCCGCCAGCTTCTCCCGCGCGTCGTAGATCGTCCGGGCGGCAGTCAACGCCTCGCCATGGGCGCCCCGTCCACTGTTGCCAAACCCCTCCAGCGCGGTCAGCACCGCCTGTCCCACCGCTGGAGGCTTGGTCCGAGTGGTCGCCGCGTTGTCCAGATAAATCACGGCTTGACCACTTTTCCGGCCTGTGCCAGCGTCTCCACAATCTCGTACATATTTGTGACGCTGCCCACCTCCAGCTTGTCGGTCAGTCCGTAGAAATTCAGGCAAGTGCCGCAGGTACGGATGTCCACGCCCTTGTCCGCCAGCGTCTTGATGTCCTCCAGTGAGGCGGAGCCCTGACAGGTCAGATGTGCGCCGCCGTTATAGAACAGAACGGTTTTGGGAAGACTGGGAAGCTGGCTCACCGCAAATAAAAAGCCCTTCATCAGCGTTTTCCCAAGCTCTTCACTGCCCCGGCCCATCACGTCCGTATCCACCGCCACCACAAAGCTGCCCGAAGAGGGCAGCCCGCACAAATCTCCCGCAGTCTCAAGCGCAATGGGAGAAACCGGGCCGGTCACGTCCATCACCACGGCGGAAACGCCGTTCTCCCGCGACTCCACACGCATAGAAAAATGATACCCCGCCGCCATACGGCCCAAGTTCTGTACCGCCACGTCGTTGTTCACCAAAATCTCCAGGGTTCCCGCCTCTTTCATGGCTCCCAGCGCCTTTGTGGCCTTCACCACCGGAATGGGGCACTCCTCGCCCACCGCGTTTACCGTTATTTTTTCCATACCGCCGCTCCTTCCGCCCGTCCGGGCTGTTCTTGTCCCTTCATTGTAGACGCAGGCCGACAGAATTTCAACAGTTGCTTTCAATATGTGCACGGTTTTTATAGAAAAGACCGATGCACAGCAAATTTTTTATCAAATTCGTCATATTTCGTGGATTTTCTTGACACCGAAGCCGTCCGCGCATAGAATAGAATCCGTTCACACCCCGAACGGACTTGAATAAATTGTGAGGTTTTCCCATGAAAAAACCCTTTTTGACAAAAGATCAGCTGGAGGCCGTGGCCGCCCAATACCCCACCCCCTTTCATATTTACGACGAACGGGGCATCCGTGAAAACGCCCGCCGTCTGAAAGCCGCCTTTGCCTGGAACCCCGGCTTCCGGGAGTATTTTGCCGTGAAGGCCACTCCCACGCCCGCAATTTTGAAAATTCTCCATGAGGAGGGCTGCGGGTGCGACTGTTCCTCCCTCACCGAGCTGATGCTGGCGGACAAATGCGATGTCCGGGGGCAGGAAATCATGTTCTCCTCCAACAATACCCCTGCCGAGGAATACGAATTTGCGGATCGGCTGGGAGCCGTCATCAATCTGGACGACATTACCCATGTGGAGTTTTTAGAGCAGTCCATCGGCCATATCCCTGAGAAAATCAGTTGCCGGTACAACCCCGGCGGCATGTTTACACTGGGAGAAACCCGAGAGGGCTTTCAGGTGATGGACAACCCCGGCGACGCGAAATACGGCATGACCCGCGCCCAGATCGCGGACGCATACCAGATGCTGCGGGACAAAGGTGCGAAGGAATTCGGCATCCACGCCTTTTTGGCCTCCAACACGCTGTCCAACGAGTATTACCCCGCCCTTGCTAAAGTCCTGTTCCAGCTTGCGGTGGAGCTGAAAGAAGAGACGGGCTGCCACATCACCTTCATCAACCTCTCCGGCGGCGTGGGCATCCCCTATCAGCCTGACGCGCCGGAAAACGACATCGCCGCCATTGGCGAGGGCGTACGCCGGGTCTATGAGGAGGTTTTGGTTCCCGCCGGAATGGGAGACGTGGCGCTGTACTCGGAACTGGGGCGGTTTATGCTTGCGCCCTATGGGCATTTGGTCACCCGCGCGGTCCATGAAAAGCACATTTACAAAGAATATATCGGCGTGGACGCCTGCGCCTGCAATTTGATGCGCCCCGCGATGTACGGGTCCTACCACCACATCACTGTGGCCGGGAAGGAGGACGCCCCCTGCGACCATAAGTACGATGTGGCGGGCGGCCTATGCGAAAACAACGACAAGTTCGCCGTTGACCGGATGCTTCCCAAAATCGACCGGGGCGACCTGCTGGTGATTCACGATACCGGGGCCCACGGCTTCGCTATGGGCTATAACTACAACGGAAAGCTTCGCTCCGCCGAGCTTCTTTGGAAGGAAGACGGCACCCCGGAGCTGATTCGCCGGGCGGAAACTGTGGAGGACTATTTCTCCACGGTGGTCTGGTAAGTCGCCGGACAGATTTTCTGGGCAAATCGTCCCTTCAACACGCTTGCCGGGCATTTCAGCGGCGATTCCTTTATCCTAAATGAAACACGTGGGACGGATGCTTCATCCGTCCCACGCGTTTTCATTTTTTCTCTGCTCCCTGATGAGAGGATTTACATATATCCGGCGCATGGCTTCATCCCACACCGCGATCTAAAGCCGTGTCTCCGAGACTTACGCCAGCAGGCCAGCCCCTTTCAACACCACCGCCGCCGCCATGGCCAGTAGTACCGTCAGCGCCCCCTGCCCTGCCAGACGGTTTCCGGAGATAATCTCCTTGCCTCCGTCCTGCCGGCAGGCAATCATCAAAAACAGCGTGGCAAGGGACAAAGCCGCTCCCGCTACGGCGACAGCTCCCAGCAAGGCCTCGGGAAAGCCCAGCGCCCGCCCCAAAAAGTAAAGCAGTAACCCTGCGGCGGAAACAATGCTTCCGGCGTTCATCCACCGTTTTTTCTTCGTAAAATCTTCCTGCATATCCATCTCTCCGGTTTCTGTCATCTTGAAGACGCGGCTGGCTTTTCACTTTCCGAAAATGCTCTCCGCGCTCATGTCACGGGTTCAGTACCCGTTTACAATTGCATCCAGCACCCGGCCCGCCACCGTCCCGGCCACGGACGCGCCGCCGCCGCCGTTTTCCACCAGCGCCACAAAGGCATAGGGCGTGTCCTCATCTCTGAGGAAGCCGGTAAACCATGCGTGGGGCGTTTTGCCCTCTCCCACCTCCGCCGTGCCGGACTTGGCACAGATATCCATGTTGGGAAAGCGCTTTGTTCCATAGGATTCCGTCACGTTGTTGGCCATCAGCTCCGCCAGCGTCTCCGCGGTGTTTGCGCTGATGAGCCGCCCGGTGTGGCGGGTCAGATTCAGGGAGGAGGGAAGCCCCAGACTGTCCCGTGTCTTTAAAATCAGCTTGGGAACGGCGGCTTTTCCCCCGTTTCCAATGGCTCCCATGTAAACCATCAGGGCGCAGGGATTCACCGCGTCGTGAAACTGTCCCACTCCCGCCCAGCCAAGCTCGCCGTCGGTGATCCCGTCGAAGGAAAAGCTCCCCTTGGCGGTGGGCAGGCCGCTGACGGAATAGCTGTCCGTCAGCCCCGCTTTTGCCGCGTAGGCTGCCAGCGTGTCGGCCCCCAGTTCCTCCGCCATCTCCGCGAAGGCCACGTTGCAGGAGTCGGCCAGCGCCTCGGCAAACGTCTCGTCTCCGTGAGTCCCGGAGCAGACAATCGTCTCCTCCCCGATTTTCACAGAGCCTTGGCAATTCCATGTTCGTGTGTCATAGTCCGGCAGCTTTTCAATGGCCGCCGCCGCCGTCACGGTTTTAAACACGGACCCGGGCGTGAAGGTGGAGGATAAAAACCGATTGAGATACGCGCCCTTGTACCGGTCGTTTTCCAGAATGTCCGCCGGGACATTCAATGGGTCATAACTGGGCGCGGAAACCATGCACAGAATTTCCCCGGTTTTATAGTTGTAGACCGCCACGGTTCCCGCCTTGCCGTTCAATGCCTGATACGCCTCATAATTATACCGCGCGTCGATCGTCAGGTACATGGAGTTTCCCTGATGTGCGGAAAACGCGCCGTTTACAAGGTCATACCCCGTCAGCTTGTCGGCAAAGGCGTTCAGCACGCCGGTTCCAATGCTGCCCTGCAAATCCCCCACCGCGTGGAGGGTGGATTTGCGGACCGTCTCGTTTTGATAATATGTGCGGTTTCCGTCGTCGTCCACGGCGGAGAGCACGTCCCCGTCCCGGTCCAACACCGTGCCGCTGGTTAAAACGCCCGCGTTGTTGTACAGATGCCGATTGAAGGCCGAGGAGGCCCAGCCGCCCCCGTGGATCAGAAATTTTCCCACGAAAAAGAGCAGGCCCAGCCCCAGCGCTCCCGCCAAAAGCAGGCAAAGCACCGCCCGCCGTTCAATTTTCCGCATGGCGGTCCTCCTCTCCGTCGGTTTCCCGGTTCCGGAGGAACTCCGGTATGGTAAACGAATTATCATCGTCAAAGTACGGTTTCAGAAAGTCATCCTCCTGCGCAAATTCCGTCCCTGCCGACTCATTCTGCGGGCCGCGTCCCGATTTGGAACGTTTATGATCCCTCGCAGGTCCCGCCTTTTCGTCCTCTCCGACAGGGCTGCGGCGAAATTCATCCTCCCGCACCGGCTCTGTCCGACGGCGGGCCTCCTCCGTCAGCCGTTTGCCCGGCCCGCGCTGGATGGCAAAGCTGGCGTTTTCCCGGGTGTCCGTGGCCTTTAGAAAAGCCAGCAGTCCCCATGCCGACAGCATAGCGGACCCGCCGTTGGACACGAAAGGCAGCGTCACTCCCGTCAGGGGCAACAGGTCCACAGAACCAAACACGTTCAGGCAGGTCTGAAACACCATCAGCGACCCGGCGGCGCAGGCGGCGATCACATAAAAGCTGGACCGGCCCACCCGGCACGCCCGGACTGCAAACACCGCCAGCGTCACGATGGAGGCAATGGCCAGCACCGCCACAATCAGCCCCCACTCCTCGCACAGCATTCCGAATACCAAATCCGTGTCACCCGCCGGGATTTTATAAAGCCAGCCCCTTCCGGCCCCCATGCCCACAAGGCCGCCGCTGGCGGCGGCGGACATGGTGCGGGTCTGCTGATAGGCCGCGCCCACCGACGCGTTTTGCCACGCATGGCCCCATGTGGCGAACCGACTGAGGATATACGGCTTAAACTGCACAATCAGTCCCGCGCCGAACACCGCCCCGCCGCAAATCAGCCCCAACGTGGCAAAGTCGCCGGAGCGGAGATAGGCAATCACCAAGAACGTGACAAAAAAGACGGCGGCGGTTCCAAAATCGCTCATCAGCCCCAGACACCCGATGCAAACCCCGGTGAGGACGATGAACAGCGTCAGGTTCCGCCGGCGGAACAGGCGCTCCAGCGTGGCGGACCCGGCAAAAATGTAAAAGATTTTTGCAATTTCCGAGGGCTGAATGGAAAACGGACCCAGAATGATCCAGTTTTTCGCGCCAAATACCCGGCTGCCCAGCACCAGCGTCACCCCCAAAAGCCCCATGGCCACCGCTGCGGAAATCCACCGAAGCTTCTGCACCCGGCTCAAGTCCCGCAATGCCAGACCCAGCGCCAGAAACAGCCCTAGCCCCAGCACAACGGCGATAAACTGCTTCAGCAGCGACCCCGGCGCGGAGGACGCGGTGACGGAAAGAGACAGGGTGGACAGGAAAAACGCGATGGTCTCCATCTCAAAGCCCACGCATTTCGTGGCCCGCAGGGCGATGTAGTAAATCCACATCACCGCCGTCAGCCCCAAAAAGCTCAGCGGCAGGACAACTGTCGCTTTTTCACCCGCCGCAACAATCAACTGAAGACACGCCAAAACCTGAAACACCGTCAGCCACAGAAACGAGGGCCACACGGCGGCGGGTCGCTCCGCCTGCCGACGCCGCTCCGTCTCCTCCCGCTCGCCCACGGTCTGGGGCAGGAAGAGCAGCGGCACGCCGCCAAGGCCCACGGTGTCTCCCACCCGCACAGGGGCGGAATCGGTCACCACCTCGCCGTTTAGCAGCGTGCCGCCCTTAGAGCTGAGGTCATACAGCGTCCAGTCTCCCGCCTCATCCCGGCACAATGCCGCGTGCTGGCGGGAGATGCTGGGATAGTTTAAAATCACGTCCGCCGTTTTGCTCCGGCCCAGAATGTTTTCCCAATGCGTCAGGGGAAGGGCCGTGCCGTTGGGCAGGCTCAGTTGAGCCCAGGTTTCCGGTGTGTGGGGGATGCGCAAAAGCCCCCGGATGGCCCGGGATAAAATCAGCACCGCCAGCACAGGGAACAAAAACCGAACCACGGCGGAAAACCACGCGCCCGCCATGGGAACGGCGGCAAGCGCCGCCGTCACAGCATCCAGTATGGATTGCAGGCCGGCCATCTTACCGCCTCCTTTCTACTCCCCTAAGGGCATCATTTGCTGCTTTTGCAGACCTCGCAGCCTTTTCGGCTTCTTTCAGTCCTGCTTCTCCCGGTTCGACTTTTTTCTCATGCCCGGCACATCCGTCCGGCCCAGCAGATAGTCCACGGACACGTTGAAATAGTCCGCAAGAAACACCAGAGTTTCCAGCTTTGGTTCGCTGGTGTTTGTCTCATAGCTCTGATAGCCCCGCATGGACAGCCCCAGCATCTCCGCCATCTCCCGCTGATAAATCCTGCGGCCCTCTCTCAGGTCCTTTAGTCTCGTTGCAAGAATTTTCATGCTTCACCCCTTGACATACAAATATTATGTATGTTAATATTCAAATATCTAGTTAGCAGAGGATGATAATTATGAATGACATTATGCACTGCATCTATGATCGCGCCCTGAATACACGCTTCACGGCCCGCCTTTGCACCGATGAATACCGGGAACTGGACCTTCCCCTCCAGCGGGGACTAGACAAGCTTGACCAGTCCCTCGCCGAGCCTCAGCGTGCCGCGCTCCGCGCCTATCTTGAAACGCTGGAGCAGCAGCGCGCACTGGAGCTGGAGGCCATGTTCCAAACGGGATTTTCCGTCTGCCATGTCATGCTTGAGGGGCTTTAATTGCGCAGCTCCATCAGCTTTTGCTTCAGCTCCCCCTCGATGCGGCCAAGCTCCACCTCGGCGGCCCTGCGCCTTGCCGCGCTCTCCCGCTGAACGGTCATCACTTCGTCCAGTGTAGAAATCAACTGCTGATTGGTGTGCTGAAGGGTCTCGATGTCCACAATGGACCGCTCCGCCTCTTTGGCGGCCGCCACGGTGCCCATTTTCAGCATATCCGCGTTCTTCTTCAAAAGCTGATTGGTGGTGTCGGTCACGGCGGACTGGGCCGCGGTGGCCTGACGGGAGTGCTCCAGCCCCAGGGACAGCACCATCTGGGACTTCCATAATGGAATGGTATTCACCAGAGAAGACTGGATTTTCTCCACCATCAGCGTGTCGTTGTTTTGCAAAAGGCGGGTCTGTGGCCCCATCTGCACGGAAATCATGCGGGTCAGCTCCAGATCATGGAGCTTCTTTTCAAACCGCTCGCACATCTGCACCCGGTCGTTGTATGTCTGCGCATCCTCCTGCGTGCCGGTGGCCTCCGCTTTTTTGCGCAGCTCCTCCAGCTCTCCGGCCCGATAGTTGGCAAGCTTTTTCTTCCCCGCCAGAATGTACATGGTGAGCTCCTTGTAATATTTCAGGTTCAGCTCATACATCTGGTCCAGCATGGCCACGTCCTTCAGCAGGATAATCTGATGCTGCTCCAGTTCCCGGGCGATGCGCTCCACATTCGTCTCCACCTTGGAATATTGGGCCTTCATCGTCTCCATTTTGTTCCCGGCCTTTTTAAACACGCCGAACAGGCCCTTTTTCTCCTCTTCCTCGCCAAAGCCCCGCAGCTCCGCCACCAGCGAGGAAAGGGACTTGCCCACGTCGCCCAAATCCTTGGTTTTCACGGAGCTCAGCGCATTTTCGGAAAAGCCCGCCACATTTTTCTGCGCCGCCGCACCATACTGCAAAATCATATTGGAATCCGTCAGGTCGATTTTTTTGGAGAATTCCTCCACAGCCTTCTTCTCCTGTTCGTTTAAAAGGCTTTCGTCCAGCCGGACAGGCTCCGCCTCCGGCTTGGGCGCGGGCGCGGCGGGAGCGACGGGTGCGGAGGCAGCCCCGCTCTCTATGGTCAGCTCCGGAACGGCCTGCGCCGCAGCCGCGGTCGATTCCAGCGTCAGCTCGGGCATTTTTCCAATCTCATCAGCCATGTTTTCTTCCTCCAAGTGTTTATTTGCCGCTTTGCGGCTCTCGCGGCCGGGGCCTGTCCTCTCGCTTATGCAATGTAGGACAGGAACCTTGCTGCGGGCTTATAAAAGCCCCTCCGCCCAGCCCCGGCCCTGAATCTTTAATCGATTTATTATACTCCTGTCCAAACGCCCCGGTCAAGAGAAAGCCCCCTGAAACAGCACGTTTCAGGGGGTGTTTACAATTCATTCACGGCGCAAGTCCGTATACGCCCGCCGCCGCATCCCAAAATAAGGGCAGTCTGGGCGGGCGATAGGTCCACAGCACAAACAACAGCGCCAGTGCCCACAGCGCCGCAAGGCCCGCTGCCTGCTGCCAGCCGGAGGTAAACCGCCCTGTTCTCCCAAGGCACCAATCCAGTAAAAACACCGCCGCCGCCGAAACCAGAAACACGGCGATATCTGCCCACAGCGTATGAAATCCCACAATTCCGCTGTACGTGTAATACAGCACAGGAATCAGCGCCGTCCCAATCCACAGGGATGCGCCCCGCACCGCCAGAAAGTTCCGGGAGTCCCGCAGCCAGACCTCCGCCATGGAGAGAAGGAAGGCTGGAAAAAACAGCAGCTTCATGTGCTCCCAAACCGATTCGTTCACGGAGCAGAACGCCGCCGCGATGCGATTTCCCCCCGTCCAGCCCCAGAGAAAATGCAGCGCCGTCCCCGCCGCCACGGTAAAAAGAAAGTCCCCCAGCGCCCAGTACCACTGACGCCGCCGCGTTGCAACGCCCATATCTCCGCCTCCGTTCCAAATCCGCATTTGGAAACAGTGTACGCAAAGGCGGCAAAACTATACGCTCAGGCGGGATATTTTGGAACCAGAACCACGGGCGCGGCTGTTTCCCCGCCCTCCTTGGCAAGGTACGTAAAGGAGCTTCCCGAAAGACGCTGCACGGCCTCTTGAGGCCACAGCGTCAAAAAGCCCTCCACGCCGGAAACCTTTTCAAGCCCGAAGGGCGCGTGGCGGTAATGCATGGGGACCACTATCCGGGGCCGCAGGGTATCGCACACGGCTTTAGCCCCGGCTGCGTCCACTGTGAAGGTCCCGCCCACGGGAACCAGCAAAACGTCGCACCTGCCGATGGCCTCCGCCTGCTTTTCCGAGAGCTGATGCCCCAAATCTCCCAGATGGCAGACCCGAACGTCCCCTGCCGAAAAGACGCGAATGGTGTTTTCTCCCCGGAGGGCCCCCTCCTCCCCATCGTGGAATGAGGGGACCTCCTCCACGGAAAAGGGACTCTCCCGCTCCGGCAGCAGCGTTACCCCGTCGGTGTAGCTGTGGTCAAAATGTCCGTGACTGCAATAAACTCCATGGGCCTCCAGTTCCAGTGCCGGATAACCGGGAACGCCGGTATAGGGATCGACGACGATACGATAGCCGTCCTGCTCCAAAAGGAAGCAGGCGTGGCCCAGCCATGTGGCGGTCATAAAAATCCCTCCTGTTTCGTTTGCGGACCTGTCCCCGCAGACACGCCGCGCCGCCGGTCAGATGCGGGAAACTGATGTAAATATCCGCTTTTAGGACATTATACAGGATTTATTCCGGTTTGTCATCCTGTGTTTCCGGCGCGGGAGCCTCCGCCTTTGAATGCGTCTTCCGCTTGCGGCACACCAAAACTGTTCCAACCAGCACAAGGGCCACCAGCGCCACCCACACCCAGGCATAGGCCAGCATCAGCAGGAAGTTTTGCACGAAGTCCGCAAAGCCCCGCGCTCCCGAGGACAGCGCCCCGATAAGGCGGCTGAAAAAACCGGTGGCAGGCTGCTCCACGTTGGAGAGCTGATATACCTCGTTCAAAGAGAACTGCACCGTGGAGTAGTCCACCTGAGAGTCATAGTGCTTCATCTCCCCGGCCAGTGATTCAATCTGGCTTTCCGCCTCGGAAATGGCGCTCTCAATGGTGATGATGTCCTCCATGTTCTCTGCCTTGGCAAGAAGGTCCTGCAACCGCGCGAGCTTCGTTTTCTGGGTCTCCAGACGCCCTGCGGTGTCATAGTACATTTCGCTCACATCCTCCACGTTGGAGCTGGTGTAGGTCACATGCGCCAGCTCCCCCGCACGGGTGAGGAACATGCTGAATTTTTCTTTGGGAACCCGGACGGCATAGCTGCCGTACCGGTAGCCGGAGCCACCGTAGCTCACACTGCTGTTCTGGGTCCAGCCGCCAAGTTCCTCCACCAAAGCCGACAGATTCTTGACCGTCTCATCAAAGGTGGTAGTTTCAAGATTCAGATCGGCGGTGTAAATTAACTTGCTCCCGTCGCTGCTGTCCTTCTCCGCCCTGAGCTGGCTTTTCGCTTTTCCGCTTTCCTCATAGGCCGCAAAGCCGTTCATGTCCATCGCCGCCCCGGAATCGCCGCCAGCCTCCTCTGTCATCGCAGAGGGAGCGGCCATGCTGTCCGTTTTCCCTCCAAAGGATGCCGCGCCGCTGGACGACGCGCCGCAGCCCGCCGCCAGCACCGTCAGGCACAAGGCCGCCAAAAGCATCGCAAGCTTTCTTTTCATCGTTTTATCCTCCTTGTCGTTCGCCCATCCGCTTCCGACTGATGTGCGTTTGCCTCTTTAGACGCAGGTGCATGGAAAAAGTTACACAATTTGTTGCGTTTTTTTTAAGACGGCGTTAAAATGGCGGCAGTACGCGCGCAAACACCGCGCAGCATGGGAGGAATCGCTCTATGACATATCAGGAAATATTGGAAAACGCCCGCACCCGCGTCGGTCCCCATTGCAAGGCCTGTCCGGTCTGCAACGGCGCGGTCTGCAAAAACACCGTCCCCGGCCCCGGAGCCAAGGGCATCGGCACCGGCTTCATCCGCAACTATCAGAAGTGGCAGGAGCTGTGCGTCAATATGGACACCATCTGTGAAAACAGGCCCGCGGATACCACGTTCAAGATCTTCGGCCAGACCTTTGACCTGCCGGTGTTCGCCGCGCCCATCGGGGCAATGACCCTGCATTATGGCGATCAGTATGACGACCTGGCCTACAACGACCTTCTTATCTCCGCCTGCGCGTCGGCGGGTATCGCCGCCTTCACCGGCGACGGCACCAACCCCGCTGTGGTGGAGGGGGCGGCAAAGGCCATCGCCGCCAGCGGAGGACATGGCGTCCCCACCGTCAAGCCCTGGAATCTGGAGCTGATTCGGGAGAAAATGGAGATGGTGAACACGGGCAACCCCTTTGCCGTGGCCATGGACATTGACGCGGCGGGCCTGCCCTTCCTGAAAAACATGCAGCCCCCTGCCGGAAGCAAAACTGTGGAAGAGCTGCGGGAAATCGCGGCGCTTGCCAAAAAGCCCTTTATTCTCAAGGGCATCATGACCGTGGAGGGCGCGAAAAAGGCCCTGAAGGCCGGGGCCGCCGGCATCGTGGTGTCCAACCACGGCGGCCGTGTGCTGGACAACTGCCCTGCCACGGCAGAGGTTCTCCCCGCCATTGCCGACGCGGTGGGCGGCAAGCTGACCGTCTTTGTGGATGGCGGCATCCGCACCGGGATGGACGTATTTAAGGCGCTGGCTCTGGGCGCGGACGCGGTGCTCATCGGCCGCCCCTTCGTCACCATGGTGTACGGCGGCGGGACCGAGGGCGTTTCCATCTACGTGGAGAAGCTGAAAGCCGAGCTGGCGGACTCCATGGCCATGTGCGGCGCCCACAGCCTTGCCGACATCCGGCGGGACATGGTGATGACTCCCCGTGATTTGGAGCGGCTCTGATTTTGCAATAAGGCGGCCCCGGACTCATCCGGGGCCGCCTTTTATTCCAGATATCTGTTTTACACGGACACTCCGGCTTCTTTTGCGGTAAAGAATACCTCATACAGATTCCCGGTTTCGCCGGTGTCAAATTCCTCCAGATAGACAATGGAAAAATCGTCAAAATCCGTCGGAACCTCAAAAATCAAAAGGCCAGTCCGCTCTTCATCCACTGCCAGATCATACTCGGATTCCATCTGCTCCTCGCTCACCATGGTTTCAACGGGGTTTGCAAACGCGTTATCCTGATCGTCCTTGTCAGCCCACTGGGCCTGAAAATCGGTGTCAAACATGGGGATGGTCTCGTTGAACGTGTTCTTGATTGTCAGTTCAGACACCAGCAGCTTATGGTCCGCGTCAGGGGTATACTCCTCGTATGTATCACAAATGTAGACGCTGTTGACCGTGAAGTCAAAAAACTCACTGTGCATCACATCTCCAATACGGCCCTCTTCATACTCTTCGCTGCTGCTTCCGCCGCAGGCGGTCAGCATCAACATCATGGCCAATGCCGCCACCGAAATCCATTTTTTGTTCCTCAGTTTCATTTTCAATACCTCTTCTTCTCTTTTTTCTCTATATCTCATCGCCCAGCCGCGCCAAACTCGCATCGGCAAGAGAAGCACAGCGTCTCTCCCAGCCGACCTTCCACGGTATAGGCGTTTTCCTCTCGAAAACCGAATAGTGCAATTGTCTCTCCCATCACGGCCTCCTTGCTATAATTCACGTATAGCTCCCGCAGGGGGGCAGACTGCAAATCATCCGGCAACGCATCCCACACGATGTCTCCGTAATTTCCGCTGAACACATGACCGTTGCCGTCCAGATCGGACCAGCGGACGGGGCGCGGCCCCAGCTCCTCCACCCCAGCCTTTGACAAGAAGATTTTGCGGCATTCAGGGCTGTTGATTGCCTTTGGACAAACATGCACAGACTTTGCCTTGAAATCGGAGGGCCGGAGGATTTTTCGCTCCGCCGGGTCAATGAGAATCCACTCGCTGCGGGCGCTCACAGCGACGGCGCCGCTCTCGTCCGTCAGCTCGTAGACCCGGCGCAGATGGGCTCCCCGGATGCCGTCCTCCCATGTGGAGATGGTGAGCATCTCCCGGTTGACGGGCCGCCGATGAATCCGCAGCGCCACCCGGGACAGTAAAAACACCTGCCCCAACTCGTAAAGCTTTTGATGGGGCAGCCCTCTGGCGTCATAGTCAAAGCCCGTCGCCCCCGCCACAAGGCTCAAGAGCTTTGCCGGGCGCACATATTTGTCTCTGTCGCAGTCGGCAAAGGACAGCTCCACCTCCCGGGCGTAGCAATCCTCCGTCAGCCATTGCCGAAATGCTTTCAAGTCCATCTCGCTCCTTTTTACCGTCCGCCCGCAGCGGGCGCTTCGTCCTCGGGATGTTCCGTTTCTTCCGAAGATTGTTTTTCCTCTATACAGGTACGTTTCTCCAAGACTTCCCGCCGCACCATGCCGCCGCTTTCCTCCGGCAAAGAAGCCGCCGCCTCAGCGGCGGACCGCTCCCGCGCCTGGGCCAGATAATCCCGGTGGGCCTCCTTCGGACTGGGAACAAAGCTCTGTGCAGCCGTCCGTCTTTTGCCCTGACTTTTCACATAGAAGAAGCCGGTAATGGAAAATACCGTCGCGCCGATAAAATTCACAATCAAATCCTTCATGGTGTCGATCAGTCCAATGTCCAGATACCCGCCAAGGCCCAGGTCTTCTCCATTCACCGTCACCTCGGTGATATCCGGAAGCACCACCACTCTGTTGCTGCGGCTTGCGTCCAGCGCCACCGTTTTAATTGCGTGGATAATCGTATCCTTCTGCATGTCCGTTCCCAGAAAATAGTCGCAGCCAAACTCGAAAAACTCCCACAGTACGCCGATGGTCATGGAAAAGCAAAACGCCATCAGCGCCATAAATGCCGGCGAGAGGTCAAAGGTGAGGCGGGGGTTGTCGTTCAGCAGCACCACCATGGAAAAGCCCACCGCCGCGGCAAGAAAACCGTTAAGCGTGTGCAAAATAGTGTCCCAGAAGGGAATCACAATGTAAAACGCGTTGACCTCACCCAAAATCTCCGCCGCGAAAATGAAGCACAGCACCGTGATTTCCAGCGGCGGAGGAAGCTCAATCCGCAGCCGCACCTGCACCCAGCTCGGCAAATAGAGCAGCAGCAGCGTCAGCACACAGAAAAAGGCGCTTTCATAGCTCCCCAGCCAGAGCTGGCGGGCCAAAGCCAGAATCACCAGCGCACGCAGAAAATAAAACACGAGGAAGGAACTTTTGTGCTCCCGCAGTTCCTTGTTCAGAGCCATTCTGAAATTTCGGCGCTCCGCCCGCCGCCGTTCTTTTTTTTGATTCATAACTCCCCCTCTCTGCATTCCCAAAGCCCGATACGGCTTTGGGCTTAGGTGATCAGAATACCACAAATTTCTTTTTTTTGCAAGAGTTAGGCGGCTTTGTATCCCCGCAGGACGCCAAAGCCGCCGTTTTTCACGTATTGTCCCGTCCGATAGGCTCGCGGATGATCAGCCGCTTCAACGCCTTGCCGTTGAAGGGAATCAGCGGATACAGATAGCCCGGTCCCACCACCGTCTTGTTGCTGGCCACCAGCCAGAGAATCAGCAGGATTCCGCCCACCAGCCCCCACATGTCAAAGATAGCGGAGAGAATTAACAACAGCATCCGCAGTAGCTTCACCGCGTAGCCCAGTTCAAAGCTGGGCTGGGAAAACCCGGAGATGGACACCACCGCCATATACACCAGCACCTCCGGGGTAAGCCACCCGGCCTGCACCGCGAAATCTCCGAAAATCAACGCGCCCAGCATAGAGAAGGAGTTCGACAGGGCGCTGGGTGTGTTCAGACAGGCCAGCTTTAAAAGGTCAATCAGAAATTCCACCACCAAAAGCTGCGCCAGCAGCGGCAGGGCGCAGGGATCCGGCTTTGCAAGGAATATCAGCCAATCCGGCAGGCGATTGGGCTGGCTGACCAGCAGATACCATGCGGGCGTGATGAACAGGCTCAGCAGCATCACCGACATTCTAAGCAGCCGCAGATAGGTTCCCACCAGAGGTGGAAAATAGAAATCGTTGGCCTCCTGCGTAAAGCCAAAAATGGTGGTGGGCAGCAGCATGGCCGCCGGGGTGTTGTCCACCAGCACCACCACGCTTCCCTCCATCACCGTGGCCGCCGCCGTGTCGGGTCGCTCAGTATACCTTATTTTGGGAAACGGGTTGTACCACTGCTTGGGACGAATGGCCTCCGCCAGACTTTCCTGTCCCATGGAGAGGGAGTGAACGTCCACCCCGGCCAGCTTTTCCCGAACCTGCTCCAGCACCTTTCGGTCCACCCGGTCCTCCATGTAGCACAGCACCACGTCCGTCCGGCTCCGCCCTCCAACCTTGTGGCTCTCCATGGTTAGCTGGGGGTCCCGAATTCGGCGGCGCAGCAGCGCCATATTGGGTACCACGGCTTCCACAAAGCCGTCGTGAGCGCCCCGCAATACCTTTCCGTCCGCAGGCTCATCCACGCCCCGGGAGGGATAGCCCTTCGCGTCCATCAGCGCGCCGCCGGTAAGCCCCTCCATCAGAAACAGAGTTTTCCCCAGCAGAACGGAGGTGCAGATGTCCTCCAAATCCTCCGTTACGTTTGTCTCTGAGAAAGTGATGAACCGGTCTGCAAATTCCTGCATCTTCCGAAGCGTTCCCACCTGCTCGGGGCGCAGCGACAGCCAGAAGGCCCCCATCCGCTCTAAAATCGTGTCCTGTCCGTAGCCGTCAATCACCCAGATGCGGGCTTTGCGCCCTCCGATGACAAAATCCCGCGCCACCATGTCGCAGTTGCGCCCCGCACCAAGCAGCTCGTCCAAGCGGCGGACGTTGTCGTCATAACGGGTTGAAAGCTGTTCCATACCGCACCTCCCTTTTGGGGTCTAGTATGGATTTTGGGAAGAGAAGTTATGTAAAATTCGGGCAAATTCAAAACGCAGGGTCTTTGTCTCTTACCTTCTGCGCCTCGCTTTATGAATATGTACCCAACAGAAAAAAAAGTTAAGAGGCTGAGGAATGCGATTCCTCAGCCTCTTTCTTTACATTGCCCGGAGGCGACAAACTAATTCGTCAAAAAAATCCCGCCAGCGGGATTTTTAATCCCTTTAAAGATTCAGCCGCAGGAACTTTTAAAAGCTCATACCTTTTTCTCGAAATAATAATATGTCTCATCTTCGCCTGCGGGCCGCATACAGGAGGCAAGCATCTTTCGGGACGCCTCGTTCTCCTTAAAGCACTTGGCCACAACTCGCGTCAGATGAACGCCGTACAGCCCCCACTCGGCAACGGCGCTAAACGCCTCCGTCCCGTAGCCGTGGCCGCCGTACTCTTCGGCAATGCGGCAGCCAAGCTCCGCGTCGCCCCGGTAGTCAAAGTGGTAAAGCACCGCCTCACCGATAAGCTTTCCCTCCAGCCGGATGGCAAAATTTACTGCCGCGCAGTTGCGGTGATCCCTTTTTGCCACCTCGTAAAAGCTACGCTCCTCCACCGGGCCGCCAAGGCCCGCCACGTCGTCATAGCCCCACCACTGGTTCCGCTCTCCGTCCAGCACCAGCGCGTTGTAGGCGGGAATGTCCTCCTCCGTCAGCTCGGAAAGTGTCAGCCGTTCTGTGGTCAGCACCGGCAGAGTCTTTACATGGCACAGCAGCTCGTTTTGGGGGGCAAAATGATACTTGGGCGCCAAATGGTCCGGCCCGTATTGCAGCTTCGAGGTCCGCAGCCCCCTATCGGCGGCGTCGTCCTCCCTATTGAGCCAGACGGCGTCCCCGGCAAAGTGCCGGGCAAAGGCCTGCACCATGGCGGGATAGACTCCCGTGTAGGAATACAATGCCTTTTCAATGTGGATAATCAGGGTGTCGCCGCACCGCTCCGCCAGTGCCAGAGAGAGAAGCTTTTCCCCGCTCATCATTCCCCCGCAGAAGAACCACGGCTTATCCAACTGCCCCACCGTACGCTTTGCCAGTTCTAATTCCGTCGCCGCCCTGGGGTCGTCCGCCTTGGCAAACTCCTGCCCGTAATCCTCCCAAAACCGGTTTACAAGCGGCATATCCTCCGCGGTCAGGGGCTTAAACTCCGCGTCGGGGCAGGCGGCATAAAACTTTTTGATGTGGTTGCGCTGCCCGGAATACCGCCGTCCAGCAAAGTTTTGCAAATCCTCCGCTTTGTACAGATAATCCTGCCAAGTGCGCACGTTGCGCACCCCCACATAGGGATAGCGCTGCAAAAGATGGGGTGCCTTTACTGCCGGAACCACGGAAATCACTGGGGGAACCCCTTTTTCCATGCACCAGTCCTCAATGGCGGAAAGGGCCGCGTCCTCGTCCCCCTCTGGGCCGGGAACGGGATAGTCAAACAAAAATTCCCCCTCCAGCTCGTTGCGGACGATCAGACATCCCGCAGCCTCCGCAAAGGCGGGGTGCAGCCTCTCCCCCCACATCAGCTTTGTTCCCGCGGAGTATTCGCAAAGCCCATAATTGCATGTTTCGTAATATCCGCGCAGCAATGCTCCATGCTCGGCGGCTATCGGCGTAAATTCAAGCATACTTCCTCGATCCTTTCCCGGGTTCTCCGTCGGCGGACATCCGCCCCGCAAACCCTGTTTGTCTGCCAGTATTGTTCTTTTTGTTAATTTTGTCACACATATTCAAAAAACTTTTGTACACTTTTCACTTATTTCTCTTGACTTCACACTTTGTTAATAGTATATTCTTACCACGAATCCATTTAAGAAAGAGGGGTTATTTGTGGAAAATGAGAGGGGCAGTTGGGGAAGCAACATTGGCTTCCTGCTGGCGGCAATAGGCTCGGCCGTCGGCCTTGGCAACATTTGGGGCTTTCCATACAAGATGGGCAAGTCAGGAGGCTTTACCTTCCTGATCGTCTATCTGCTGCTGGCGGCTTTCGTGGGCTTCACCATCATGATGGGGGAGCTGGCACTGGGCCGCAAAACCGGGACCGGACCAATCGGGGCCTATCACGCGGTATCCAAGCGATTCAAGTGGATCGGCTGGCTGGCAGTCTTTTCTCCGTTCATTATTATGAGCTTTTATTCCGTGCTGGGCGGCTACTGCATTGAGTACATGTCCCTGAATCTGAGCAATCTTGCCTTCCAGAACCCGGCGATTTCCGGCGGCGACCTGTTCCACGCCATGCTGACAAATCCCTTGGGTTCCGTTGTTTACACCATCCTGTTTTTGATTATCTGTTATCTCATCAACCGCGGCGGCATTTCCGGCGGCATTGAGAAATTCAACAACGTCGGTATGCCCTCTCTGTTTGTGATGCTGGTCATCATCATCATCAAAAGCCTGTCCATGCCCGGCTCCATTGAGGGGCTGAAATTCATGTTCGTCCCGGGCTACGCGGTGGCGGGCGGCTTCATCGAAGTCGCGCCCGGTATCAGTACCGTCTTGGCCACTGCGGGTGGGCAGATGTTCTTCTCCCTGTCTCTGGCCATGGGCGCCATGGTTACTTATGGCTCCTACCTCGGCAAAAAGGAAAATCTGGTGCGAAACTCCGCCATCATTGTCATTTCCGACACCACCATCGCCATCATGGCAGGCGTCGCCGTCATCCCCGCCGCCGTGGCCTATGGCATTCAGCAGGGCATCCCCGTGGGCGAAATCGCCCTTGGCGGCCCCAGCCTTCTGTTCGTCACGCTGCAAAACGTGTTTAACAGCATGGGCGGCGTGGGCTCCCTGTTCGGAGTCATTTTCTATCTGTTGGTGCTGATTGCAGCCATCACTTCCGCCATCTCCCTGATTGAGGTCATCAGCACGTTCTTCCTGGACCGTGCCGCCCAGAAAGGCAGAAAAGCCAGCCGTCCTAAAATTGTTTTTCTGGTCTGTCTCGCCATTCTGGTGGAAGCCACCTTGGTGGCGGTGGACGGCTTGGGCTCCAATGGCGTTCCCGTCCCCTTCAAGGAAACCACGGCTGTCGTCATAGACGGCGTGACCAAATACGCTGGCTGGAACGACTGCTGGCTGGACTTCATGGATATGCTCTCCGAGGGTCTTGCCATGCCGCTGGGCGCCATGCTGATGAGTATTATGATCGGTTGGGAAATTCGTCCCAAGTCCATGCTGGACGAGATTCACTCCGGTGCCGGCAGCGGAATGGACGGTTTCTTCTCCGTGTGCATGAAGGTCATCGCGCCTCTGGGTATGGTTCTGATTCTCTCCGGCCAGATTTCCGACTTCTTCGGCAAGGACGCCCGGATTGCCGGCTATATCATCGGCATTGTTGTCTACGTAATCGGCGTGGCCGTGGCCGTTACCTCTCCGATGCGCAAAGCAGCACACAAATAAGGCTCATTTTTCCTTTCCTCACCCCGGGGAGCGCTATACTGCGCTTCCCGGGGTTTGTGCGCATCATAACTTTATTAGAATATCAAGCTTTTCTAAACTGTTCAAATGGCATTTACAACACTCTGAAAATTTTCTCGCTTTTTTGCCCAGTATCTACGCTGCCTTTTCAGCAGCGCTTGCCCACCCTGCGGTCATTTTGCGGCGGTTTTTACCGGCGCGGCTGAAAATCCCGAGGACTTGCGTGAAACGTGGCACGAAAAGCCCGCAAAAACGCGGAATAGTCTCCAAACCCCGCAAGAGCCGCCGCCCGCATCACAGGCGTTCCCTCCCGCAGCAGTTCCCCCGCCAGCAGCAGGCGCTTCTGGCTGATATACTGGTGCACAGTATAGCCTGTGACCTCCTTAAAGCGGTGCATCAGGTAATACCGGCTGAGAAAAAATCGCTCCGCCAGAACCTCCACCGTCAGGGGCCCATCCAAATTCCCGGTGATATAGTGCAAAATCTCTTCGATTTTCGGGTCGGAACGATAGGCGTCCTTCTCCCGCTCTGCCGTTTTGTCCCGCAGACTGTCCCGATTCACGTCAATCAAAAGCTGCTGGCAGCAGGCGTCGGCCATCCGTCCGCAGCCGTACTCCCGGGACCGAAGCGCTTCCTCCAGCTCCTGAAACCGGCGCAGATAAAAGGGGCGGCGCTCTCCGTCCGTCCGCAGGAGGTGAAACCCCCGGCGGCAGGCCAGATCAAAGCAGGCAGACAATGGCTCTTCCGGGTCGCTCCGTTTGTCCATCCACTCCCGCCCCAGCCACAGCACCATCCGCTCATAAGGCTCTCCCGTGTCAATCAGCGCACGGTGAATCTGATTACGGGGCACCAGCAGCAAATCCCACGGCTGGAGGAAGTAGGTCACGCCCTCCACCATATAGGTCACTCTGCCGCCCAAAAGCAGAATGAGCTTGTCAAATTCGTGATAGTGATACTCCAGCGTCTTCGTGCTGGTATCCTTCAGGCGAAACAGGCGAAAATCCTCCAGCAGATAGCCCCGCTTGTCGCCCTCCAGTCCCTCCGACATCTCCCGCACCCCCTCCGATTTTATGGACTGTCCTTTTTATTTTACAGCACTTTTTGCACAGATACAACCGTCATTTTACCAAAAGGCTGCAATTTTATGCGGAACTTTTTTCGCGATTCCCAGTCAATCCCCGTTGAAACCGTCGGCTTATTCTGCTATACTGTATTAGTTAAAACAAAAAATGGGGGGATTCATCATGAGCCGCGCGGACGAGCTGTTTATTCAAAACTGCCGGGATATCCTGAATACCGGCGTGTGGGACAGGGACAGGGAGGTCCGACCCCGCTGGGAGGACGGAGCCCCCGCCCACACCGTCAAGAAATTTGGAATTGTGAACCGGTATGACCTTGCCGCCGAGTTCCCGATTCTGACTCTGCGGCGCACCTATTGGAAAACCGCAATTGACGAGCTTTTTTGGATTTGGCAGAAAAAGTCCAACAACATTCACGATTTAAACGCCAAAATCTGGGACCAGTGGGCCGATGAAACCGGCTCCATCGGCAAGGCATACGGTTATCAGCTTGGCGTGAAGCACCAATATCCCGAGGGTGCGTTCGATCAGGTGGACCGGGTGCTGTACGATCTGAAGCACAACCCCGCCAGCCGCCGGATTCTCACCAACATCTATAATTTTCAGGATCTCCACGAGATGCACCTCTATCCCTGCGCCTACTCCATGACCTTTAACGTCTCGGGAAATACCCTGAACGCCATTTTGAATCAGCGCAGTCAGGATATGTTGGCCGCCAACAACTGGAACGTGGTGCAGTACGCCGTGCTGACGCATATGCTGGCTCAGGTTTCGGGCCTGCGGGTCGGAGAGCTGATCCACGTCATTGCCGACGCGCATATCTACGACCGGCATGTTCCCATTGTGGAAGCGATTCTCGCGCAGACCCCCGCCGCCGCCCCGCGGTTTTCCGCGGACCCGTCGGTGACGGATTTTTACCGGTTCACAAGGGACAGCTTCCATCTGGAGGGCTATACCCCCGCTCCGCTGGAGGCAAAAATTCCCATTGCCATATAAAGAGGGAGGCTTTTTTTATGAACGCGATTTTATCCGTAGCACAGGATTGGGGAATCGGCAAAGACAATCAGTTGCTGTTTTATCTCAAGGAGGATATGAAGCGCTTCCGCGCACTCACCTCCAGAGGAACCGTCATTATGGGCCGCAGAACACTGGAAACTCTGCCCGGCGGAAATCCCCTGCCCAACCGGCGCAATATTGTCATCACGCACGACAAGGAGTTTACCCGGGAGGGAGCAGAAATCGCCCACAGCGTGGAAGCGGCGCTGAATCTGGTGGACGTGAACGCGGACGACGTGTGGGTCATGGGGGGCGGCAGTATCTATGCAGCCATGCTCTCCCGCTGCAAAATGGTTTACCTGACCCGGGTGGAAGCCGTGATTCCCGGAACGGATACCTTCTTCCCCAATCTGGATAAGCTGTCCGCGTGGAAAGTCGCCTCACAGTCGGAGCCGATTGAGGAAGACGGCCTTACCTATCGGTACGTGGAGTATCTCAATTTGAATCTGTAAGCCTCTTGGGGGAGCCTGCAATAAAGCGCTCCGACGGATATTGGTTGTACACAAGGCGGACCTCTTTGGAGGTCCGCCTTTTTCGTTGTACGCTTCCCCCTTGCCAAATTTTCCGATACCAATGTTTTCGTGTCCATTTTCCAGCAGATTTTTTGTACCCTCTTTCCCCGTCTCCCTTTTCCCGGAAAACCGCCTTGCCAACCGGGCGGGGGGCGGCTATAATAAAACAAGCAATGCGAGAGGAGGCGGTCCCCACGGCGGATTTAAATACAAGCGTGCAGTTCATCAAGGGGATCGGCGCCCAACGGGCCAAGTCCCTCGGCAAGCTTAATATTTGCACTTTGCGGGATTTGATTTCCTATTTTCCCCGGGCCTATGAGGACCGGACGCTCATAAAGCGGATTTCGGACCTCCAGCCCGGAGAGCTTGCCTGCGTGGAGGCGATGGTAACCTCTCCACCTACCCTCTCCCGCGTTCGCAAGGGGCTGGAGCTGGTGAAGCTTCGGGCCGTGGACGACTCTGGCGCGCTGGATGTGACTTTTTTCAATCAGGCTTGGCTGAAAAACAGCCTGAAGGCCGGGGAAACCTATGTCTTTTACGGAAAGACGGAGGGGAACCTTTTCCGCCGCCAGATGGCAAACCCTGTGGTAGAACCGGCAGACCGACGGGAACAGACGGGCCGCATCGTCCCTGTTTACCCCCTCACCGCCGGGGTAAGCCGCCTGATTCTCTCCCGCTCCATCCGTCAGGGACTGGACGCCTGCGGAGACATTCTTCCGGACGTACTGCCGGAGGGTGTGCGTCAGGCGTATCAGCTTTGCCATGCAGGCTTTGCCTATGAAAACATTCACTTTCCCGCCTCTTCCGAAGCGCTGGATCTCTCCCGGCGGCGGCTGGCGTTTGAAGAGCTTTTTTTGTTCACCATCGGTCTGCGCCGCCTCCGCTCCCGGCGGGATGAGGTGCGCACCACGCCGTTTGAACGTGTTGATATGGCTCCTTTTTACGCCGCGCTCCCCTTCACCCTCACCGCCGCCCAAAAGCGCTGCGTGGAGGAAGCCCTTGGGGATATGCGCTCGGGCCGTCCCATGAACCGGCTGTGTCAGGGAGACGTAGGCTCCGGAAAAACCATGGTGGCCGCCGCCAGCGTATATTTCTGCGTGAAAAACAGCCGTCAGGCCGCGCTGATGGCTCCCACGGAAATTCTGGCCCGCCAGCATTACGACGGTCTTTCCCCGCTGCTGGAGCGGCTGGGTGTGCGCTGCGCCCTGCTGACCGGGTCCATGACTCCAAAAACCAAACGCACCCTCTCCGCCCAACTGGTGGAGGGAAAAATTGATTTCATCATCGGGACCCATGCGCTGATTTCCGGCGGCGTGGAGTACCAGCGTCTTGGACTGGTGGTGACGGACGAGCAGCACCGCTTTGGCGTGGGCCAGCGGGCAGCGCTGGCCTCCAAGGGAGACAGTCCCCATATGCTGGTCATGTCCGCCACCCCCATTCCCCGGACGCTGGCCCTGATTCTTTATGGTGATCTGGATGTCTCCGTCATCGACGAGCTGCCCCCCGGACGGCAGCACATCGGCACCTCCGCCGTCTCCGGCGGATACCGCCCCCGACTGTATGCCTTTCTGCGCAGGCAGGTCGAGGAGGGACGGCAGTGCTATGTGGTCTGCCCCGAAATTACGGAGAGCGAGGACGGGGACGACGGGCGCAAGGCCGTGATGCAGTATGCCGAAGCCCTTCGGACGGAGGTCTTCCCCGATTTGCGGGTGGCTTTTGTCCATGGAAAGCTGAAAGCAAAGGAGAAAGAGGCCGTCATGTCTGCCTTTGCCGCCGGGGAAACAGACATTCTGGTGTCCACCACGGTGATTGAGGTAGGGGTGGACGTGCCCAATGCCACGGTAATGGTGGTGGAAAACGCGGAGCGGTTCGGCTTGAGCCAGCTCCATCAGCTTCGGGGCCGGGTGGGCCGGGGCGTCCACAAATCCTATTGCATTCTGATCTCCGACAGTAAAAACGAGGATACCCGCCAGCGCCTGCGCGTTATGACCCAGACGGCGGACGGCTTTAAAATCGCGGAGGAGGATTTGCGCCTGCGGGGACCCGGCGACTTTTTCGGTCTGCGGCAGCACGGCCTGCCGGGTCTGCGGGTGGCGGACCTTGGCTGCGACGCGGCGCTTTTGAAGGAGGCCCAGACCGCCGCGGACGCGCTGCTGGCGCAGGATGGGGACCTTGTTTCTTGCCCCGCCGTGGCGGCCCGGGTTTCAGAGCTGTTTCACCAGAGCGCGGACTCGCTGAACTGAGGCGGCTTGTCATACTCCCGAACGCGCAGGGCAAGATTTGTCCGCTCTTTTCCTTATGTTAAAAAACCGGAAACGCTCACCATTCATTGAGAGGTGAGCGTTCCCGGTTCAATTTTACCCGCTTTGGACCTGACGGACTTGTCCGGTGCAAAAGCAACTTCTCAGTTTCCCGCAGTATCCGATGCGCCGGTACTGTGGTTACTCTCATAAAATGTCGCGGTCAGCTTCACGGTTACCTCCTGATCCTTCACATCCCCGGAACCGTTCTGATCAGAGGAGACCACGGAGATTCCGCTCAAAGCGCAGCAGTATTTACATTGATACAGCGCAGTCAAAATAGCCCTAGCCCCGGAATAGCTGCCGGCCGTAAACGTCATTTGTATAGGTCGGGACACCAACTCGTTCCCGAACTGAAGCTCCGCAAACGTCATCTGATAATCGGATGCCGCCGTGAGAATGGTGTCCAGTTGAATCATCACGTTGTTAATGTTGTCATAATCCGGAATTTCAACCTCTCCCGATATGTCACCGTCCTCCAGCTCTGTCTCCATTTTCTGCATCCGGGCCAGCTTTGTCTGCTCCACAGTCAGTAAATCCTGCGCCTGCGCCAACTGGTTTTGCGCATCAGACATCTGTGCGTTCAGGGGATCCAGAAACAGCTTCACATAGCCAGAAAGCAGCAGCACCACCACCAACACCAGCAGCAGCACCTTTTCCCTTTGGGTAAACTCTCTTCGCATCATGAAGCCGCCCCCTTCTCCGCGACAGTCTGGGCCGGCTTTTCCACAGTCATCGAGATCGTCATGGCGGCGGTAACCTTTGCGCTGTTTTCATTGTCGGTGGAGGCATTGAACACCTGTACGCCAGACACCGCCGCATCCTTCGTCAAATTCTGATAAATATCGGAAATGTCGTTGAGCGTCACGTCGGAGATTTTTACCGTGACCGTGTCCATGTCGACGGTGAAGGACGCGACCCGTGCCCGGTTCAACAGGTTTTTTTCCACAAGCTCCAGACACTTTATGGGGTCCGCTCCTCCGACAGCGGTATTCCTGCGCAAAGACTCGCTCTGATACCGCTCCAGAATCAGGTCGTACGCCGCAGTCTGTCCTCTGACCTGCTCCACCAACGCCTCCTGCTGGGCAGCCTGCGCGCGAATTGCGCCAACGGCCTGAAGCCGGTCAATTACCCCAAATTTGGAGAACGCCGCAATCGCCACCGTCAGAATAACGGCGGTGGTCACGGTTGCGGCCAGATTGCCGGGATGACGCTCCCTCTGCGCCAAATTGATGGAGGTTTTGAATGGATACTGCCGCTCTTTCTTTGTCATCTTTCCTCTACCTCCCGGCCATTTCCAGCGCCGCGCCGATGGCGGCGGGACACTGCCCCGCCAAATCGGTATTCTCCACGGAGGGAAGCAGTTCCTCCATAAAATGCAGATTCAGGGGAATCGCGTCCCGGACAGCATCCATCAGCGCCTGAATCTTCACCAGCCCGCCGCCAAAATAAATGTCCCGCAGATCTGAATCGGGGCTATTAAACCCGTAGAAATTCACTGCCCGCAAAATTTCCACCGCAATTTTTCTGTACAGCTCACGGCACACGGAAAGCTCCTGTACATTTTTGTAATTGGACACCATGTAATCCGCCGCTATGTGAAAATCCACAGAAACGCTGTCCGCAATCAGCGCACCGATGGAAACACCGCCATACTCAAGCACGCGGGAGGTTTCATACACGCCGTCCCGGTACATATGAACGCGGATGGCGCTGTGTCCCATGTCCACCAGACAATACTCCCGGGGATGGCTGTCCGGGTGGGCGCGTTCGTAGGCGGTAATCAGATTGCGGTAAGTCAGATACTCCGGCACCGCCGCCGAAAGCTTCATCCCCGCCCTGCGCAGTGCCGATCTTCCCATGGCAATCAGCTCCTTGGGCGCCGCCGCCGCCAACAGGTCCATCGTCTCTGGATTTCCGGCATCGTTCCGATTGACGCCTGCCACGGCATAGTCGTAAAAATACAATTCCTTGTCCTTTTGAATATAATCGTGAAATTCATAAGGCAGGTTGACCTTCAACTGCTCTGTGGTCATCCACGGCACGGTAATCCTGCGGACAAACGCCGCTTCGGGTGACAGCGCCAGCACGCATTTCCGTTCGGAAATGCGCTGGGCTCTCAGCAGTCCCCGCAATTCCTCCGCCAGTGCATCGGGAGACGTAACGCGTCCGTCCCGCACCAGATTTTCCGGCAGCAGCGATGCGCAGAGCTTCTGCACACGCCCGCCCTTTATCACCGCCAGCTTCATTGCGTTAGTTCCGATGTCAAGTCCCAGATAGGTATTGGACATAAAATCCTCCCTGTCAGTCAGGTTTTATGGCAGCCGCCGCAAAACGCGGCGGGAACTCTCAAAGTAAAAAAAGGCGCAGATAGGCCGCCATGGCGGGCTCCGCGGCCAGCAGCGAAAGATAGACTCCCGCCGCAATCGCGGGACCAAAGGGAAATGCCTTGGGATTTTCCGGGTCCCCCGCCGTCCGGCTCGATGCCAGCGCAAATAAAATTCCCAGCAGGCAGGAGGCAATCAGCAAAAACAGCACCGACTGCCACGAAAAAAACAGCCCGGCAGCAAAAAAGAATTTAAGGTCTCCACCACCCATGCTCTCCCGCTTTAAAACCCGGTCCATCACCAGCACCAAAACCAAAAGCGGAACGGAGGCGGCCAGCGCACCGGCAAGGCCCCGCAAAGCTGCGGCCCCCACCGCGCCGCGGTGAAGAAGCGGCAGAAAAATCAGCCAGTCTGCCGCCATCGCCAACAAAAATCCGTTGGGAATCACGGCAGTGTCGTAATCCACCAGCGCCGTCGCCAGCAGCAGAACGGTGAGAATCCAATACTGGAGCGTTTGAAGCGTCACGTCGTACCGCAGGACAATCCCCACGAACGCGGCGGCGCACAGCAGCTCCGCCGCAGGGCAGCGGGCCGGAATGTTCGCGCCGCACCAGCGGCACCTTCCTCTCAGCGCCAGCCACGAAACCACCGGGATCAAATCCCGGGGCGTGAGCACATGACCGCAGCGGTCGCAATGGCTGCGGCCGTGAAGAAAGCTTTGCCCCGCCGCCACCCGGTCGGCCATACAGGCGGCAAAGCTGCCCAGAATCAACCCAAGAAGGGCGGTAATTATTAAAATGTACGCCGTCAGGGCGGCGGAAAGATGGAGCATACTCGAATCCTCCCAATGAGAATGAAAGGCCCGAAGGGCCTGTCCCAAATTTGGGACAGGCCGCGGGCAGATGCTTCCCCCAGACCACCGCAACCCAACGGCGGCAGGAAGAACGCCGGAACTATGAAAGCTCTGGACGGAGTTAAACTCCCCACTGAGGCCCAGTGGTAACACTGATGTCTACCTTAATATAGGAAGTATCTTTGGTTCTGCTTGTCGCAGAATCCGTGCTCTGCGCTTTATACGCTTTATTATCATCGGTACCTTTTATCTGGAACTTTCCAGTGGAAGCGTTGAAATAATAAACTCCAGTAGTACCCGTAGCCGGAAGACCGCTGGCGTCATCGCTGGCACTCAGCATATACACGGCATACACGGCCTTGGCCGTGCGCATATTGGCTTCGTCAGCCGCCTTTTTTGCGTCGTCCAGCTTAGATGTAAACACGGGAATGGAGATGGCCACCAAAACGCCGATAATCGCCACAACAATCAGCATCTCCATCAGGGTAAAGCCCTTTTTGGAATTCTTTTTTGCTTTCAGGGATTGCACGGTTGTCTGTAACATGAAATGTTCCTCCTCGTTTTATCTTCTTTGGGTTGTTGAAAATTTATAATATGTATCAGCCGGGCGGGTTGCGTCCCGGCGGAATACCGGATTTTCTAAATTGAGCCGTAAAGGCTGAACATGGGCAGATAAACGGACAGCAGAATAAACCCCACAATGCCGGCCAGACAGCAGATGACCACCGGCTCCAGCAGGCTCAGGGCCTTCCTGGAGGTCAGTTCCACCTCGTTGTCGTAATAGGCGGCCACCGTATCCAGCGTGCCCTCCAGCTCGCCGGTTTCCTCGCCCACGCCGGTCATCTCCACCAGCAGGTCCGGGAAAATCCCCAAGGCGCGCAGGCAGCTGTTCAGCGTCCTTCCCTCCTCCAGCTTCGGAACCTGCTTGGAAAGCTCGGAGCCGATCCACTCGTCCTCCAGCACCTTCGCCGTCACCGTTACCGCCCGCAGCAGGGGAAGCCCCGCCGTCAGCAGCGTGGACATGGTGCGGGCAAACTGGGATGCCGTCCGTAAAAGGACAATCCTCCCAAGAAGAGGAATCTTCAGCCGGAACCGGGACTGGGAAATTCGGCCCCGCTCTGTCCGCCCGTACAGCTTATATAACAGGATGCTCCCGGCAATCAGCATGACCAGCAGCGCCCAGAATTTTGAAAAAAATCCGCTCACGGCGATCAGCGCCCGGGTGACGCCCGGCAGCTCCACGCCCATGGATGAAAAGCTGGAGATAAACGCCGGCACGGCCACCACCATGATGATGATCACCACCGCCACGGCCACGCACAGGGTAAACATGGGATATATCATGGTGGCCTTCACTTTTCCCCTGAGCTTGGACGACCTGTCGTAATAGTCGCGCAGACGTCCGAAAGCCACGTCCAGCGTGCCGGATTCCTCGCCGGAACGAATGGTTTCGATAAACGTAATGGGAAGATTCTTCCCCTTGTTCTGCAAGCTTCGGGCCAAGCCAAACCCCGCCGCCACATCTTCCGCCGTCTCGCCTAAAATTTTCCGCAGTGTCCGGTCCGCAGTTTGCTGCGCAATCAGCTCCACTGCCCGGACCACAGGAAGTCCCGCACCCAAAATGATGGAAAACTGTGCGCACATCACTGCAAGCGCCTTTTCGTCGATATTGTTCAGCGTCACATCCTGCTGCATCCGGGATTTTTCCCGCACCTGCGTAATTTTGGTGACAACGGAACAGCTTTCCTTAATCCGGGCTACCGCCGCAAACTCGTCAAACGCCTCCAACACCCCGGAAACCTCCGCCCCGTCCTTGGAAATTGCCTTGTATTTAAATGTCTGCAACAGGATTCACCTTGCTTTCCCAATCAGTTCAGCGCATCAGGCTTTTTTTAATGTACTCCGGGTCGCGGGCGGCCTGCTGCGCAATTTCGGCGGAGATTTTTCCCGACCGGTACAGCCGCAAAATGGCGTTGTCCATCGTGATGCCGCCCTCTGCCGCAGAGGTGGCAATGGCGTTTTCTATCTGAGGGGTCTTTCCCTCCCGAATCAGATTGCGGATTGCTCCATTCACCACCATCAGCTCGCAGGCGCACACTCGCCCGCCGCTGCGGTCGGGAAGTAGCTGCTGAGACAGCACCGCTCTGAGCGTCATGGAAAGCTGCATTCTGATCTGCCGCTGGCGGGCCTCCTGAAAAGAGCCCACAATGCGGTCCACCGCGTCTGCCGCGCCGCCGGTGTGCAGCGTGGAAAGAACCAGATGCCCCGTCTCGGCGGCAGTCAGCGCGGTTTCTATCGTGGGCAGGTCCCGCATTTCGCCAATCAGCAAAATGTCCGGATCCTCCCGAAGCGCTGCCCGCAGACCAGATGCATAGCTGGCCGTATCCCGGCCCACCTCCCGCTGATTGAAAATACAGCGGTCAGGCATGTAAATGTACTCGATAGGGTCCTCCAGCGTTAAAATGTGAGCCGCACGGCTGCGGTTTATGCGGCTGAGCATAGCGGCCAGCGTTGTGGATTTGCCACTGCCTGTCTCCCCAGTAACAAGAACAATTCCCCGGGAAAGCTCTGTCAGCTCCTCCACTTTGGGCGGGAGTCCAAGGCCTTCCAGCTCGGGAATCCGGTCGGCCAGCAACCGCACCGCTGCGGAGCTGCGTTCTTGCTGGCGAAACAGGTTAACGCGGATTCGCACACCGTTTACGGTGGCGGCGGCATCCAGCTCGCCTGTCTCCAAAAACTGAAAATACCTCTCCCCTGCCAGCCGACGGACCAGCTCGTCGCAGTCCTCCTCCGTCAGGGGCTCGTCCCGCATGGAGCGAAGCGCGCCTCCCACCCGATATTTCGGCGGCAGCCCGCAAATCAGATGTATGTCGGAGGCATGATCCGCGGATGCCTGCGCAATCAACTCTTCAATGGTCATAGGTTCTCTGCGGAAACGGTAATTCTCCGCGCCTCCTCAACAGTGGTGGTTCCTTCCAGTACTAAACGCTGGACATTCTCCGCCAGCGAGACAAAGCGTCCCTCCCGGCGGATGATCTGTTCCAATTCTTCCCGCGATGCGTTTCGATTCACTGCCAAACGCAGTGCATGGCTGAGCATTAAAATCTCAAACACGGCAATGCGTCCTCTGTAGCCGGTGCCGAAGCAGCGAGAGCAGCCCGCACCTCGGTACACCCGGCGTACCGGGCTGTCGTTCATGCCAATGTCCATCCATTCCTCCGGATTCGGGTCATACTCCTGCCGGCAGTCGGGACAGATGCGCCGCACCAGACGCTGGGAAATGATGCCGTTCACAGCGCCTGAAATTAAATAAGGTTCTACGCCGATATCCTTCAGACGGTCAATCGTGGACAGGGCGTCGTTGGTATGTATGGTGGACAAAACCAGATGCCCGGTGATGGCCGCCCGCATGGCGATGCCCACCGTCTCCTGATCGCGTATCTCGCCCACCATGATGATGTCCGGATCCTGCCGCAAAATAGACCGAAGGCCGCTTTCAAAATCCAGCCCGGCCTTGGGGTTTACCTGTACC